>NZ_MUNF01000423.1 GCF_002154555.1 Streptomyces murinus | reverse complement strand
TCGCACCAGAACTGAGCGCCCTCCCGGCTTCCCCCTGCGCCGGGCGGGCGCTCAGTTCTGGTGCGACTGGTAGTGCGCGACCGCGTCGGAGGTGCGGCCGGCACCGTAGACCCGCAGGAACTCGGCGAGTTCGGGCTGGGTCGGGGCGAGCGCGTCCGCGGCCTCGATGATGTCGCTCGCGGCGGCTACCGAGCGCAGCAGCGACTGGATCTCGCGGACGACCCGCTTGACGGTGGGCGCGCCCGAACCGTTCGTCGTGTGCGTGGTGTTGCTCAGCACCGAGCCCCCCTGGGACTTCTTGATCTCGTCCATCCGCTCGGTCGCCTCGGCCGCGCTGACACTGCCGTCCGCCACCTGTGCCGCCAGATCCTGGAGCAGCTGCACCCGCTGGACCACCGCGGGATTGCCGATCTTGGCGCGCTGGCCGCTCATCAGCTGCGAGAGCATCGGAGCGGACAGCCCCAGAACCGCCGCGAGACGGGCCTGGTTGAGCCCGAGATCGTCGATCAGCTTACGGAAGAGCGCCCCCAGCGGCTCCCCGTACCAGTTCCGCTGAAGCTCTCTCGCTCTTGCGGTGGCTTCCTGCTGTGCGGCGTCCATTGCGTCTCCCCATCGCTTCCCCTGAAAACCGCGGTTCGCTGTAGCGAACCACGGTTGAGCATCTTACGGAGCGTGGTCATCTGCGGGGACCCCCAATCTTTTTGCGGGATACGGGGGGTGACCCGGTACTCTGGTCCCCGGCACCGGCCGGGAAACCCCCGCCGGACGCCATCCCTTTCCCGGGGCCTTAGCTCAGTTGGTAGAGCGCCGTCTTTGCATGGCGGATGTCAGGGGTTCGACTCCCCTAGGCTCCACGGTCAAAAGAGCCCCTCTGATCTGCGGAGACGCAGGTCAGAGGGGCTCTTTGGGTTTTCCGGCGGTCGGTGGGGGCGGCTGCGGTCGCAGGTCCGGGGGATTGCGGTGATCCTGTCAGGAAGAGCGTGGCTGGCTTCGTACGGCCGCTGGCGTCGGTCGTGCCGCACAGGAAGGCGACGCCCATGACAGTGGCATCCGACAAGACGCGGCACGGGCCCAGGGAACCCGGTGGCGGTCATACGGTCGACAGCGCTTCCCTGGCAGCCGGGACCATGCTGATGCTCAGCGGGCCGCTCAGCATCCTCATGGGCGCGGCGGGCATCGCGAACGACAGGCTGTTCGTCACGTCGACCGGGTACGCCTACAACTTCGGTCTGACGCCCTGGGGCATCATCCACCTCGTCATCGGCATCGTGCTCGTCGTCGCGGGCTTCGGTCTGCTCGCGGGCATGAGCTGGGGCCGCGGGCTCGGTGTGGTGGCGGCGGGCATCAGCCTGATCACCCAGTTCATGTTCGTGCCGTACTACCCGGCGTGGGCGATCCCCGTCATGGCCCTGGATCTGCTGATCCTCTTCGCCCTGACCAGGTCGCACATCGAGCGCGCCCGGTAAGACCTCATCAGGCATTACTTGGGCTCACTTCAGCGGATTTCTCCATAAGAGCACGCGGTGTCCGTTCGGTCACCTATCGTGAGCGGTGCGCTCTTATGGGAGGAACCGCATATGAGGAAGTGGCGAGGGGCTTTCGTCGCCGTGGCGTCGACGGCCGCACTGCTGGCCGGGGTGGTGCCCGCGCACGCGACGAACGAGGTCAATGTCTTCGACTGCCAGGCCGACTTCGGCAGCCAGTACTTTCACCTGGGCATCCGCAATCCCAACGGCACCGGCACCACCCGGTGCTTCGCCAACGCGGGCGACCTGGACATCGGACAGGGCGGGGTCGAGCAGTTCAGCAGCGGGAACAACGCGGGCTGGTTCGACTACGAGCCGGGCGACGGCTACGTCTACCGGCATTCGTTCGGCAAGGGCGAGTCCAAGTACCAGGGGTACGGCTACGTGACCCACCTGCACATCAACTGACCCACCGCGACGGACGTTTCACGTGAAACGGGCTCCTTCCCTCGGAAGGAGCCCGTTTCCGGCTGAATGCTCAGGGCTGCTCCTCGCCGCCACTGCCGTCCACCGAGCCGAGCCCACCCGACTCGGGGACCTCCGTCGCGGCCGGTGGCTCGACCAGCCACTCGGGGTTGGCCTGGCGCTCCCACCACTTCCACGCCGCGAAGGCGCCGCCCGTCACCAGGGCCGCCAGCGCCACCATCTTGGCGGCGCGGCCGGCCCGGCACCTGCGCGCGTTGCGCCGGGCGAGCTTCTGGATGTCCCGCGCGGAGACCTGACCGCGCAGCGCGACCAGCGCGGCGGCGCCCCGGGCCGCGGCCTCGTCCGCCACCGGTCCGGCGGCGGCCACCGCCTGCTCGATCCGGGGGCGCGAGTACTCGGCCGCCTGCCGGGCGGCCTTGCGGGTGCGGCAGGCCGCCTCCTGCGCGGCGAGGTCGACCTTCGGTGGGACATAGGTGCGCCGGGCCTGTTCCAGACGCGGGGCGAGCTGGGCGTTGTACTGCGTGCGGGCCTGCTCTGCGGCCCCTGACACCACGGGCGCGAGCCGTACGCGTGCCTCCTGCGCGTAGAACGCGGCACGCTCCTTGGCCGTGTCGGCGTAGGGCGCCACCACTTCCGCGGCGTGCAGCACGCTGTCCTTCGCCGAGCCGGTCGCGGCGCGCACGCTGTCAATGCGGGTCACGGGTTTCCTCCTCCTCGGTGGCGTACGGAATTCGACTTTCCACCCTTTTACGGATCATGCCTGCCAACGGTCCTCGCGGCATGCGCGGACGGGCATATGGGTGCCGCGCGCTCCTTCGGTTGGCCGACTGGCACCCCGAGCGCCCACACATGCGAGGATCAGAGGTCGCAGGAAGACGACAGAAGACGACGGAAGGCAGATCGTGGCCGAGCAGCTTTACGCCACCCTGAAGACCAACCACGGCGACATCGAGGTCCGGCTGTTCCCGAACCACGCGCCGCAGACGGTCAAGAACTTTGTCGAGCTGGCCAAGGGCGAGCGCGAGTGGACCCACCCGGCGACCGGCAAGAAGAGCAACGACCCGCTGTACGACGGCACGGTCTTCCACCGTGTCATCAGCGGCTTCATGATCCAGGGCGGTGACCCGCTGGGCACCGGCATCGGCGGTCCGGGCTACAAGTTCGGGGACGAGTTCCACCCCGACCTGTCCTTCAACAAGCCCTACCTGCTGGCCATGGCCAACGCCGGCCCGGGCACCAACGGCTCGCAGTTCTTCATCACCGTCGCGCCGACCACCTGGCTGACCGGCAAGCACACCATCTTCGGCGAGGTCACCAACCCCGCCGGCCAGAAGGTCGTGGACGAGATCGCGGCCGTGAAGACCGGTCGTAACGACCGTCCGGCCCAGGACGTCGTGATCGAGTCGGTCGTCGTCGAGACCCGCGAGGGCTGACGGAACGCCCCACCGGGAACCAAACGCCCCGCTCGTCCGTAAGGATGGGCGGGGCGGGGTATGTGCCGGGGGAGTGCCAGAGGAGCGAGGGGATCATGGACCACGTCGCAAGCAGCGCGCCGGGCGCCCGGAACGTGCCCGTGTGCTACCGGCACCCGGACCGTGAGACCGGGGTGCGCTGCACCCGCTGTGAGCGCCCCATCTGCCCCGAGTGCATGGTCAGCGCCTCCGTCGGTTTCCAGTGCCCCGAGTGCGTCCATGGCGGCGGTCCCGCCCACCAGCACACACCGGGCGGCGGTGGCGCCGGACGCACCATGGCCGCGGCCCGCCCGCGCACCGTGGCCGGCGGCCCCATCACGGCGGATCCCCGGCTGCTCACCAAGGTGCTGATCGGGATCAACATCGCGCTGTTCCTGGTGCAGCTGGCCGTCGGCGAGAGCTTCACCCAGCGCTTCGAGATGATCGGGCAGGCGTACACGCCCCTGATCCCGGGCGTGCAGGGCATCGCCCAGGGGCAGTACTACCGCCTGCTGACCTCGATGTTCCTGCATGCCGGGTTCACGCATCTGCTGTTCAACATGCTCAGCCTGTGGTGGATCGGCGGTCCCCTGGAGGCGGCGCTCGGCCGCGCCCGCTATCTCGCCCTGTACGCCGTCTCGGGCCTCGCGGGCAGCGCGCTCACCTATCTGCTCGCCGCCCCGAACGCGCCCTCGCTCGGCGCCTCCGGAGCGATCTTCGGCCTCTTCGGCGCCACCGGGGTGCTGATGCGGCGGCTCAACTACGACATGCGGCCGCTGTTCGCCCTGCTGGTGATCAACCTGATCATCACCTTCACCCCGGGCTTCGACATCGCCTGGCAGGCGCACGTCGGCGGCCTGGTGGCGGGTGTCGTCACCGGCTACGCGATGGTGCACGCCCCGCGCCGCAACCGGGCGCTCATCCAGTACGGCACCTGTGCCCTGGTGCTCGTGGCGGTGGCCGTTCTCACCCTGGTCAGGACGGGCCAGCTCACCTGATACCGAACCGTTGTCCACAGCGGGTGCCGGATCTTGTGCACACCGTGCGGTCTCAGGTGCGCCTGTTACCGCTCGGATGTGTTTTCGCAGGTCGCCATGGGTGCGAACGGATGTGTGCCAACCGGTACGGCAGTCGTACCGGCGTCAACACTCGATGGGTTATCCACAGATCGTAGTCTTTTCCCCAGGGTGCTGTGGAAATCCTCGGGCCTGTGGATAACTCAGCGGAGCCGGGCTACTTCCACTGCGTGGAGACACCGAAACCGGCGGCGATGAAGCCGAAGCCGACCACGATGTTCCAGTTGTCCAGCGCGTCGATGGGCAGCGAGCCGTCGGTCACATAGAAGACGACGATCCAGGCCAGGCCGATGACGAACATGGCCAGCATGACAGGGGCGACCCAGCCGTGGCTGTTCAGCTTGATCGCCGCGGCCTGCTTCGCCGGCGGCGGCGTGAAGTCGGCCTTCTTGCGGATACGTGACTTCGGCACGAGGGTCTCTCCTGTCGATGCGCTGCGTGGCCGCGCAGTTAGCTGGTCGGGCTCGGGCAGCGTACAAGTGGCCAACATGACGACTTCTGTGTGCTCCCCCGGGCGTCCGTTAGCGTAGTGCTTCCGTGGCGCCGAAGGAGAGCAAGGGTACGTTGAGCAATTCTGCCGACTCCCCCGGTACGGGAGCAATGGGTTCCGACCCTCGTCGCGGGCCGCGGATGCGCCCGGTGCGGATGCTCACCGCGGCGGTCTTCGCGCTCGCGGGCCTGATCTTCTTCACCAGCTTCGACACGGCCAAGGGCACCGACA
Organism: Streptomyces murinus; assembly: GCF_002154555.1. Lineage (GTDB taxonomy): Bacteria > Actinomycetota > Actinomycetes > Streptomycetales > Streptomycetaceae > Streptomyces > Streptomyces murinus. Next base: position 40 of record NZ_MUNF01000423.1, on the reverse strand, counting down.
TCCGCCAGGACGGCTCCCTGCTGAAGCTGTCCGACCTGAT
>NZ_MUNF01000422.1 GCF_002154555.1 Streptomyces murinus | reverse complement strand
GTGCGGGCGGGGAGCCCGCTCACTTCGTGAAGTCCACGGGCGGGGACCCGTTCACTTCACGAAGTCCTCGACGACCTCGGGCGGCCAGGCACCGACCTTGAGCACGCCCATGGAGTAGGCGCGGGAGACCAGTGCGGCGCGGTTGGGGACCTTCAGCTTCCGCAGCAGGCAGGTCACGTGGTACTCGACGCCCTGCCGGCTGAGGTAGAGGCTCGCCGCGAGGGGGATGGTGGAGACACCGGCGGCGATGCCCTCCAGGATGCGGGCGTCCATCGAGGAGAGGATCTTCTTGCGCCTGGACACCACGCGTGCTTCCTCGCCGTCCCCGGCGGTGNNGGGCACTCCCCCGCGCACCGCGACCGCGGTGAGGGGAACGGTGAAGGCACTCTCCTCGCCGGGCCCCACCGCGAGGACGGGGGTGACGAATCGCTGGTGCTTGCCTTCCAACAAATTGGCGAATTGGCGCACCAACGGCTGCCGCGCGCTCGGGTGGACCACGTCGCGGAAATTACGGCCGCATAGGTCCTCGGACGAGGCGTTGAACTGCCGGAAGAACTCCTGGTTCGCCTGCTGGATGGCCAGTGTTTTATCGAGGCTTGCCACGCACAGGCCCGGAGCTGCAGGTGCTGGACTCAGCAAGAATGTGCTCCCTGTCGAAGACTTGAGCGCGAAATCAATTCGGAGGCTGGTGGACGGCCGTGGGGACCGTCGGCAGGGGCGTCATCGGCCCTGGACCAGCAGTATCTCCAGACCCGGACATCCTGCGTCACCGACCTTGCGGGGTCCTGGACGAGTCGCTGACGTCCACTTGCCGTCGACTGCCGTCGTTTTCAGGACCCCTTGTCGAAATCCTTGCCCAACACCTTCCGCTTTCTTGCCAATCGTCGGAACGCCAGCTCAGCGGGTGCTTTCGCTATGTCATGATCGGTAGCGGACGCCCTGCGACCGCCGGTGCTCGAAGCCGTCCGTCAACCAGCCGTACCCGTAAGAGATTGGGGACCGTCATGTCCGCGCCTCCCACCGCGAACGCGTCGCCCATGACCCCCGGCCCGGCCGAGCCCTTCCTGAGCGTTCTGGGGCCCATGTCGGCACGGCGCGACGGGCGTGAGCTCCCCCTCGGCCCGCCGCGACGGCGCACGCTGCTCGCCCTGCTGCTCATCCGGCTGGGCCGGGTGGTGCCCACCGAACTGCTCGTGGAAGAACTGTGGGGTGACGGCGCGCCCCGGCATGCCGTCGCGACCCTCCAGAGTCATGTCTCCCATCTGCGCCGGACCCTGGACACGGCGGAAACGGGCCAACTTTCGGTGCTTCGGCATCGGACGCCCGGGTATGTCCTGGAACTCGATCCCGAACACGTCGACGCCTGCCGGTTCGAGCGTCTGGTCACCGATGGGCGGCGGCTGCTGGAGCAGCACGATCCGCGTACCGCGCACGCCCGGTTCACCGAGGCCCTCGGGCTGTGGCGCGACTCACCGTACGCGGAGTTCGACGGCCACCCGCCGCTCAGCGACGAGTGCGCCCGGCTGGAGCAGATCCGGCTCACCGCGGTGGAGTCCTGCGCGGAGGCGCGGCTGGTCCTCGGCGCGGCCGAGGAGGTCGCCGCGGATCTGGACGGGGAGGCCCGCCGCCATCCCACGCGGGAGCGGCTGGTCGGCCATCTGATGACGGCGCTGTCCCGGCTCGGGCGGCAGGCCGAGGCGCTCGAGGTGTACGAGCGCACGCGCAGTCATCTCGTGGAGGAGTTCGGGGTGGACACCGCGGCCGAGCTGCGCGAGGTCAGGAACGCGATCCTGCGCCAGGAGCCGGGGGCGAGCACCCCGTCCGGGAAGTTGTCCCCCGAGCAGATCGCGGTGTCCGTCGCCGCGCCCGCGCCGGAGGAGGCGCTTGCGGGCGGCACGTTATCGGACGGCGCCGGTTTAGCGGGCTTATCGGGGTTATCGGGCGCGGAGCGCGCGGGCGGCGGGACGATCACCACTCTGACGCACGAGGAAGCGGCGACGGCCGAGGGCACCGGCGGAGCGGGTGAGCCGGGCAAGGCCGCCGCATACGAGGAGAGTTCGGCGGCGGGGCGGGCCGATCTGCCGCCGGGCGTACGGACGAACTCCGTCGAGCCGCGGTCCGGGACCGCGCGGCGCCCCGTGCCAACGGCGGAGGACGAGTCGGCAGCCGCCCAACAGGCGGGCGGATTCCCGGAGTGCGCGTCGGGGTGGACGGCCGCCGCCCCGTCGCCGTTCACCGGTCGCGGCCAGGAACTGGACCGGCTGACGAACGGCGCCGCGAGCGCCGTCGTGGGGCATGGCCATGTGGCCGGTGTCCTCGGTCCCCCGGGGGTCGGCAAGACCCGGCTGCTGCTCGAACTCGCCGCGCGTCTGGAGGGCATGGACGCACGGGAGGGGGGCTCCCGGCTCGAAGTGGTCTGGAGTCACTGCTTTCCTGGTGAGGGCGTGCCCGCCTACTGGCTGTGGACCCAGATCCTGCGGCGGCTGTCCACGACCCGGCCGGACGCCTTCCGTGAGGCGACACAGCCGTACGGCGCCCTGCTCGCCCCGCTGATGCCCGAGCGGTCCGCCCTGCGGACCGACGGTCCGGAACCGGCCGCCGACTGGTGCCAGGCCCGTTTCCTCGCCCATGACGCGGTGTGCGAGGTGCTGCTCGCCCTCGCCGCGCGCCACCCCCTCGTGCTGCTCCTCGAAGACCTCCAGTGGGCGGACACCGCCTCCCTCGATCTGCTCAGGCTGCTGAGCACCCGCTGCCAGGGCCAATCGCTCGGCATCGTGCTCACGGCCCGGGAGTTCGAGGCCGAATCGGACGCGACGCTGCGCCGGGTGGTCTCCGACGTGCTGCGCGGTCCCCGGACGGACACGCTGCGGCTGCACGGGCTGTCCCCCAAGGCGGTCGGCGCACTGGTCGAGGCGCACGCGGGGCCCGGTGTGGACCCGGAGGTGGTCGAGGTGCTGCACCGACGCAGCGAGGGCAACCCGTACTTCGTGATGCAGTTGCTGTCCCTCGTGAGCAATGCCAGCGATCTCCAACGCCCGGACGCGGTCGATGTGTTACTGGCCCACATTCCCACCGGCGTACGCGAGGCGCTGCGCCAGCGGTTCGCCGCGCTGCCCGAGCCGGTGCTGCGGGTGCTCCGGCTGTGCGCCGTCATCGGGGCCGAGGTGGACACGGATCTGCTGCACCGGACCGCCACGCCCGACGAACCGGTCATCGCCGGCCTGGAGTCGGCCATCCGCGCCGGACTGCTCGCGGAGGACCCGCACCACCCGGGGCGGCTGCACTTCGCGCACGCCCTGGTCCGGGAGGCGCTGGTCGAGGAACTGCCGCGCGCGGACCGCCATCGTCTGCACGCCGGCATCGCCGAGGCGCTGCACGCCCGCCACCGGGGGCAGATGGGCGACGAGGAGATCGAACGGGTGGCCCACCACAGCTGGCACGCCAAGAGCGCGCTGCCCGCCGCGGAGGTACTGCCCCGGCTGCTGCTCGCCACGGAGCACGCCGAGCGGTCGATGGCGTACGAGCAGGCGGAGATCTGGCTGCGCCGCGCGGTGCATCTGATCGGCTTCCTGCCGCCGGACGAGGCCGCGACGGCCGGGCTGGAGCAGCGGCTGCACATCCAGCTCGGCCAGATCCTCGCCACCACGCGCGGCTACGGCCACCGCGAGGCCGAGACGGCACTGGCCCGCGGGCGCGCCCTGAACGCGGCCACGCAGGCGCCCGAGGATCCGTCGGTGCTGTGGGCGCTGTGCGCGTCGCGGCTGGTCACCGGACGCTACGACGCCTCACGGCAGCTGTCCGGTCTGCTGCGGGACATCGCGCGCCGGACCCGGGAGCCGGTGGCGGCGCTCGGCGCGGCGTACGGCGAGGGCATCGTGCTGCATGTGCGCGGAATGCTGCCGCAGGCACTCGCCGAGCTGGAGCGGGGCGTCGGCCTGGCGGACCGGCTGGCCGACGAGGGGCATGCGCTGGCGCGCACCTTCCAGCACGACCCGCGGGTCTCCTGCCGCTCCTACGACACCTTCACCCACTGGCTGCTCGGGAACCGGGAGGCCGCCGGAGAGCGCCGGCGTGAGCTGCTGCGCATCACGGAGTTCGAGAGCAGGCCGTCCGACCGGTCGTTCGCGCTGTACGTGGACGGGGTCGTGGCGGCCTGGGAGGGTGACACCCGCACCGCGCTCGCATCCAGCGGCGAGGGCGTGCGGGTCGCGGGCGAGCACGGACTGCTCTACTGGAAGGCGATGCTGGGTGTCGTCAAGGGGTGGGCCCTGGCCCACTGCGGGGACCGGGACGACGGTCTGGCCCTGGTGCATGCCTCACTGGCCGAGCTGGGCCGGTCCAGGACGTGCCTGCGCCACCCCCTGCATCTGGGTCTGCTGGGTCAGGCCCAGTGGCACGGCGGGCGGACCGAGGAGGCGCGCAGCACCTTCCGGGCGCTGCTGGCCGCGGTGGAGCAGCGCCGCGAGCGCGTGTACCTCCACCCGGCCCTGCCGGCGACCCCGTTGCTGCGCGAACTGCTGGGCCTCGATGACGACGACGTGCGTGACGCGTACGGTCCGGTGGCCCCGTAGCCTCCCGCACGCCGCCGCCGCTCAGTCCTCGGTGATGACGATCGCCTGCACCGGACAGGCCAGGGGGACCTCACGGACGCGGGGGTCCCCCGCGCCGTCCTCCTGTCCCGGGAGCAGGGCGACCAGTGCCTCGTCGTCCTGGGTGAAGACGCCGGGTGCGGTCATGACGCACTGGCCGGAGCCGATGCACCGGTCACGGTCGACGGTGATGCGCAAGGCGTGGCCCGCCCCCCCTCGTTCGGTTCCTGCCGCCCGTGCCGTCACCAGGTGACGGGCAGTTCGATCGGGCCCTGGGCGTCGTGGCCGGCCTTGAGCGGCACCTCGTCCAGGGGTACGGCAAGCCGCAGGCCGGGGATGCGGGTGAAGAGCGCCCCGAGGGCGATCTCCAGTTCGGCGCGGGCGAGGTTCTGCCCCAGGCACTGGTGGATGCCGTGGCCGAAGCCGACGTGGTGCCGCGCGTTGCGGCGGGCGTCGAAGACGTCGGGGTCGTCGTACGCCTGGCCGTCGCGGTTCATCAGGGTGATGGAGACCAGTACGGCGTCCCCGGCCTTGACGGTCGTGCCGCCGACCTCGATGTCCTCCTTGGCCATCCGCACCATGTAGTCGGAGACGGAGGTGAACCGCAGCAGTTCCTCGACCACGCCCGGCACCGCGGCGGGGTCGTCCAGCAGCACCGGGATCTGCTCGGGGTGCTGCATGAGGGTGAGGGCGCCGAGGGCGATGGCGTTGACGGTGGTCTCATGGCCGGCCACCAGCAGGACCAGGGCGATCATGACCACCTCGTTGTGGTCCAGCTCGCCCTCCTCCAGCTGGCGGGCGATCAGCTCGTCCAGGAGGCCGTCCCCGGGCTCGGCCTGCTTCTTGGCGACCAGGCCGTGCAGGTACTGGTACAGCTTGGCGAAGGCCGCGTCGGCCTCCCCGGAGGTGGCGGCGCCCACGAAGTCGCGGGAGCACTCCTCGAAGAAGTCGTGGTCGCCGTAGGGGACGCCGAGGAGTTCGCAGATCGCCATGGAGGGCACGGGCAGGGCGAAGGCCGACACCAGGTCCACGACCGGCCCCTTGGCCAGCATGTCGTCCAGGAGCCGGTCGACCAGGCTTTGCAGGCTGGGCCGGATGGCGTTCATCCGCTTGACGCCGAAGCTGGGGATCAGCATGCGGCGCTGCCGGGCGTGCAGCGGGTCGTCCACGCCGATCAGCGGGAAGGCCAGTCCGCCGCGGTCCTCGGTGCGCTGGACGACGACGGGGAAGACCGGGTGGCCCCAGTCGGAGGACAGCCGGGGGTCGGCGAGCAGTGCGCGTCCCTCGGCGTGCCCGGTGATCAGCCACGCCGGCCGGCCGTCGAACAGCGTGACCCGGGTCAGCGGGCTCTCGCCCCGCCATTCCGTGTAGGCCTTCGGCGGCTGGTACGGGCAGGTCCGGTCCTGGGGGAAGGCCGGGGCCTCGGACCCGGTGGGGCGGAAGTCGGTCTCGGTCATGTCGTGCCTTTCGGGCGATCGGCGGTGCGGTGGTTCGGCGGTGCGGGAACGGCCCCGGCAGGCGCGGGCGTCACCAGGTGACGGGCAGCTCGTGCACGCCGTAGAAGACCATGTCGTCGCGGAAGCGGAGTTCATCGACGGGCTTGGCCAGGCGCAGGGTCGGGAAGCGGCGGAACAGCGACTCGAAGGCGATCTGGAGCTCGATGCGGGCGAGTTGCTGGCCGATGCACTGGTGCGCGCCGAAACCGAAGGCCAGGTGCGGTGCGGGGCGGCGGGTGATGTCGAAGCGCTCCGGCTCCTGGACGAAGGCGGGGTCGAAGTCGGCGGCGAGGACGTGCGCGACGACCTGCTCGCCCTCGGCGATGCGGGCGCCGCCCAGCTGCACGTCCCGGGTGGCGACGCGCTCGCCGCCGAACTGGCCGATGGTGAGGTAGCGCAGCAGTTCCTCGACCGCGTTGCCGATCAGCGACGGGTCCTCGCGCAGCAGGGCCAGCTGGTCGGGGCGGTCCAAGAGCAGGGCCGCGCCGAGGCCGATCATGCAGGCGGTGGTGTCGTGGGCGGCGATCAGCAGGGTGCCGGCCGCGTTCATGAGGAACATGTCGTCGAGGACGCCGTCGGGGTCCTCGGTGGTGGTCAGCGCCGAGATCAGGTCGTCGCCGGGGCTGGCGCGGCGCTCCTGGACGAGCTGGTAGAGCAGCCCGCCCAGGCGCATCCCGGCGGCCTCGGTGGCGGCGGCGTCCTGGTCGACCCGCATCATCGCCTCGGCGATCTCCTGGAACTCGGGCCGGCGTTCGACCGGGACGCCGAACAGGTCGGAGATCACCATGGCGGGCACCGGGTTGGCGAAGGCCTTCACCAGGTCGACGGTGCCGCCCTGGGCCGCGATGGCGTCGAGGCGTTCGTCGACGATGCGCTGGATGTTCGGGCGCAGTGCCTGCATGCGCCGGACGGTGAACTCCTTGGCGAGCAGCTTGCGGTCGGCGGTGTGCTCCGGCTCGTCCTGCCACAGCAGGCTGCCGCGGCCGGGCTTCTGGGTGACGACGCCGTCCTGGGTGTGCAGGGCGTGCGGCACCTGGACGCTGAAGGAGGGGTCGCGCAGCAGGGCGCGCACCTCCTCGTAGCCGGTCACCAGCCAGGCCTCGTGGCCGCTGGTGAAGGTGGCCCGGGTCACCGGGGCGGCCGCCCGGACCTCGGCGATGCCGTCCGGCGGCAGGAACGGGCAGCTGCGGGCCTTGGGTACGGCGGGTGCGGCGCCGGTGGACTCGGACATGGCTCTCCTTGTGCTGGTGTGAGGGGTGGGCCGTACGACTGGGGTCAGGCGGCGGGGAGTTCGAGGGTGCTCTCGCCGCGCCGGGGGGCGTTCACGAGGACGGCCATGTTCCCGGAGGGGTGCACGTTGTCGTGCATCATCTGGTGCATGCGCCCGATGTCCTGGAAGGTCTCGCAGGCGGACAGGCAGGGGTCGAGCATGCCGGTGCCGACGAGTTCGATGACCTCGCGGCACTCGCGGGTGCCGGCGTAGTGCGAGCCCTGGAGGCGCTTGGAGCGCATCCACAGGTGGCGCAGGTCGACGTCCCCGTTGTAGCCGGAGGTGCCGCCGCAGATCACCACCATGCCGGCGTTGTCGCACAGGTACATCGAGGTGGGCAGGGTGTCCTGGCCGCTGTGCTCCAGGACGATCCGCGGGGACCTGCGCTCGCCGAGGATCTCCCAGATCTTCTTGCCGACCCCGCGGGCGCCGCGCAGGAACCGTGCCGAGGCCTCGGCGTCCCCGACGTCGGGCAGCCGGCCCCAGTGGTCGAAGTCGCGGCGGTTGATGGTGCCCGCGGCGCCGAGACGGCGGCAGTACTCGGAGCGGTCCTCGCTGGAGACCATGGCGATCGGGATGCCGCCGGCCAGCCGGACCAGCTGGATGGCCATGGAGCCGAGGCCACCCGCGCCGCCCCAGATCAGCACGGGGTCGCCGGGGCGGACCGTGTTGCCCTGCCAGCCGAGCAGCTGCCGGTAGGCGGTGGGCCCGGTGAGCAGGAAGGCCGCCGACTCCTCCCAGGTCAGCCGGGCGGGCTTGGGGTGGCACTGGTACTCGTCGACGCGGCAGAACTGGGCGAAGGAGCCGTAGTTGGTCTCGTACCCCCAGGCCTTGATACTCTCCGAGACCAGCGGGTCGGTGCCGAGCCGGATGTCCTTGGCGGTCTCGTCCCACTGGCCGCTGGTGAGCAGCACATGGTCGCCGACCTTGACATGGCGGACGCCCTCGCCGACGGCCCAGACCACGCCGGAGGCCTCCGAGCCGCCGATGTGGAAGTCCTCGGGCTGGCCCTGGCGCTGCCGCATCCCGATGACGTCGACGGGCTTGCCCAGCGAGGACCACACGTTGTTGTAGTTGATGCCGGCGGCCATCACATAGACCAGCACCTGTCCCCGGCCCACCGCCGGGGTGTCGACGACCTCGGTACGGAACGCCTGCTTCGGCTCGCCGAAGCGGCTCTGGCGGATCACCGAGGCGTACATCCGCTCCGGTACCTCGCCGAGCGGCGGGGTCTCGCCGATCTCGTAAAGAGCCTTGGTCATGGTTTGTCTCCCACGTCTGCGCGGTTGGTGTCCATGGCTCGCGGTGGCCGCGGGCCGGTCATGCGGTGGTCGTGTCCTCGGATGCGGCGGGGCGGGTCGCCTCGGTCGCGACGTCCGCCAGCCAGGAGTGCACCGCCGCGGCGGTGGTACCGGCGTGGTCCTCCAGCATCGAGTAGTGGTTTCCGGTGACCTCGACGGTCGTGTCCACGTGCTCGGGCGGTGCCGCCCGCCCGCCGCCGTCCGCGGCGGCGGCCGGTACGGGCTCGCTCGCCCGTACCAGGAGGGTCGGCGCGGTGATCTCGGGCGCGGCCCAGTCGTCGAACAGGCGCATGTAGCGGCCCATCGCGGTGAGTTGCTCGCCGCCGGACCTCATGAAGTCCAGGCGCTCCGACTGCGCCTGGGCCATCGCGTTGAGCACCTGGCGGTCGAAGGGGAGCGCGCGGCTGAAGCTGTCGACCATCACCACGGCCGCGGGCCGCTCCCCCATGGCCTCCAGGTGTGCGGCGACGCCGTGGGCGATCCAGCCGCCCGAGGAGTAGCCGAGCAGGACGACCGGCTTTCCGCCCGCGCACTCGCGTACGGTCCGGGCGTGCAGCCGGAGCACGGCGTCCGGGTCGGCGGGGACCGGTTCGTCCTGCTCGTAGCCGGGGTTGACCAGCGCCCACATGTCCAGCCGGTCGCGGAAGGGCGCGGCGAACCGCGCGTACTGGTGTGCCCCGGCCGGTACGACGTACGGCGAGAAGCACATCACCGTGTACGGGAGGTCGTCGCCCTGGGACAGCCGTACCGGGGCGGGGAGTTGGGCCAGGTCCTCGGGGTGCTCGAAGGAGGGCCGGAAGCGGGCCGCCTCCATCAGCATGCCCATGGCCTCGGCGGCCGTTCCGGTCCGGCTGGCGTGCCGGTAGAGCTGGACGAGCATGTCGGTGGGCCGCTCCTGCGCCGCGCCGCCGCCGGCGCCCTGGAGGAGTGTCAGCAGGTGCCGGGCGAGCCGGGCGGGCGTGGGGTGGTCGAAGGCCAGTCCGGCGGGCAGCCGCAGGCCGGTCGCGGCGGACAAGCGGCGGCGCAGGTCGATCGCGGTGAGCGAGTCGAAGCCGAGTTCCAGGAAGTGCGCGGTGGGCAGGACGTCCTCGGCGGACTCGTGCCCGAGGACCACGGCGCTCTGGGAGCGGATGTGCTCCAGGAGCTTCTCCTCCCGCTCGGCCGGTTCGAGCCGGGCCAGTTCGGTGGCCAGTTCCGCTCCGGCGCCGCTCTCCTCGCCCTCGTCCCGCTCGGCCGCCAGGAGCCGTTGTACGTCGGGCAGTTCGGCCAGGAGCGGGCTGGGCCGTCCCACGGTGAAGGCGGGCAGGAACTTCTCCCAGTCGATCGGGGCGACGGTGAGGGCCGCCTCGTCGTGGTCGACGGCCTGGCGCAGCGCGGCGATCGCGAGTTCGGGGGGCATGACGCCCAGGCCCCGCCGCTCGCCGCGTTCCCGCACCGCGTCGTCGACCATGCCGCCGCCCGCCCAGCCGCCCCAGGCGACCGAGGTCGCGGTCAGGCCGCGGGCCCGCCGCCGCAGGGCGAGGGCGTCGAGGAAGGCGTTGGCGCTGGCGTAGGAGGCCTGGCCGCCGCTGCCCCAGACGCCCGCGCCGGAGGCGAAGAGGACGAACGCGTCCAGTGCGCGGCCGTCGAGCAGTTCGTCCAGGTTCACCGCGCCGGTGACCTTGGCGGCGGCGGCTTCGGCGAACTCCTGGAGGTCGGCGTCGGCCAGCAGGGACGACCGTGCCGTGCCGGCGGCGTGCAGCACCGCGGTGAGCGGGTGCCGGGACTCGATGCCGGCGAGCAGTCGGGCGAGCGCGGCACGGTCGGCGATGTCGCAGGCGGCGATGGTCACTTCGGCCCCCAGGGCGGTCAGCTCCGCGCGCAGTTCCGCCGCGCCGGGGGCGTCGGGTCCGCGCCTGCTGGTGAGCACCAGGTGCCGGGCGCCCGCTCCGGCGAGCCAGCGGGCGAGGTGGCGGCCCACACCGCCGGTGCCGCCGGTGACGAGGACGGTGCCGCGCGGCTGCCACGGTGTGGCCGGCTCCGTGTCGGCGGGCCGGGCCCGGAGCAGGCGCCTGCCGTACACGCCCTCGGCCCGTACGGCGAGCTGGTCCTCCTCGTGCTGGGCCAGTACTCCGGCCAGTCGGCGCAGGGTGTGCTTGTCCACGGTGTCGGGCAGGTCGACCAGACCGCCCCAGCGCCGGGGCAGTTCGAGCGCGGCGACGATGCCCAGGCCCCACAGCTGGGCCTGGCCGACATCGTGCAGCGGGTCGGTCGCGCCGGTGGACACGGCGCCGCGGGTGGCGCACCACAGGGGGGCCTGGACGTCCAGGTCGCCCAGCGCCTGGATCAGGGTGAGGGTCATGGCGAGGCTCGCGGACAGCGCCGGGTGGCCCGGGTGGGCGCCGGGGGCGAGGCCGAGCAGGGAGAGGACACCGGCGGGCTGTTCGCCGCCGAGTTCCTCGGCGAGCAGCCGTGCCGTCCGCGCCCGGTCGCTGTCGGCGGGGATCTCCACGACGCGCACCTTGGCGCCGTGGGCGCCGAGCACGCCGACGACGCAGGGCGGCCACTGTCCGTCCGCCAGACCGGCGGGCAGGACGGCGAGCCACAGGCCGTCCAGGCCAGGCGCCGGGTCGTCGGGCAGCCGCCGGAAGGAGACACGGTAACGCCAGCCGTCCACTGCGGACTTCTCACGGTTTCGCCGACGCCACGCGGAGAGCGCCGGCAGCGCCGGGCCGACGAGGGCGGCGTCCTCCGCTCCGAACCGTTCGGTGAGTCCGGCGAGGTCCGTGTTCTCCACCAGCTCCCAGAACCCGGCCTCGACCGGGTCGACGCCCGCGGGTGCCGGGTCGGCGCTCTCCAGCCAGTACCGGCGCCGCTGGAACGCGTACGTCGGCAGGTCCACGCGTCGTACCGGATGTCCGGCGAAGGGGACCGCCAGGTCCACGGGCACGCCGCTGACGTGCAGTTCGGACACGGAGCGCAGGAAGCGTTCCATGCCGCCCTGGTCCCGGCGCAGCGAGGCGCCGGTCACGGCCTCGGCCTCGGCGTCCTCCGCGATCTGCTGCACCGCGTCGGCGAGCAGCGGGTGCGGGCTGCACTCGACGAACACCCCGTGCCCGTCGGCCAGCAGCGCGCGTACCGTCCGTTCGAACTCCACCGTGTGGCGCGCGTTGCGGTACCAGTACTCGGCGTCCAGGGTGGCGGTGTCCTGCGCGGCGCAGGTCACCGTGGAGTAGAAGGGGATGTCCGCGGTGGCCGGGGCGACCGGGGCCAGCAGGTCGAGCATCTCTTCGCGCAGGCTCTCGACCTGGGCGGAGTGTCCGGCGCCGGTGGCGCCGCGGACCTTGCGCACGCGGGCGCCCTCGGCTTCGAGTTCCGCCAGGAGGGCGTCGACGGCGTCGGGCTCTCCGGAGACGGTCAGGGCGGCGGGCCCGTTCACGGCGGCGACCGACAGCCGGTCGCCGTACTTCTCCAGGCGTGCGCGCACCCGGTCGGCGGGCAGGGCGATAGCGAGCATCGCGCCCTTGCCGATGAGTTTGGTCAGGCAGCGGCTGCGCAGGGCCACGATCCGCGCCGCGTCGTCCAGGGTCAGCGCGCCCGCGACGTACGCGGCGGCGACCTCGCCCTGGGAGTGGCCGACGACGGCGGCGGGTGTCACCCCGTGCGCGCGCCACAGCGCGGCCAGCGACACCATCACGGTGAACAGCGCGGGCTGGGCGACCTCCACCTCGGCCAGGTCCGGTGCGCCCGGTGCGGCGCGCAGCACATCGAGCAGGGACCAGTCGAGGTAGGGGGCGAACGCCTCGGCGCAGGCCGTCGCCTGTGCGGCGAACTCCGGTGCGGTGTCGAGGAGTTCGCGGGCCATCTCCGTCCACTGCGAGCCGTGGCCGGGGAAGACGAAGGCGACCTTGCCGCAGGCCGTGGCGGTGCCCTGGACCACATGGTCCGCAGGGGTGCCGGCGGCGAGCGCGGCGAGTCCGGCCCGCATGCCGTGCCGGTCGCGGCCGACGATCACGGCCCGCTGCTCCAGCCGGGTCCGGGTGGTGACGAGGGCGCGGCCGACGTCGGGCAGGGAGAGCTCTTCGTCGCGGTCGAGGTGGGTCAGGAGCCGGCGGGCCTGCTCGCGCAGGGACCCGGCGGTCCTGGCGGACAGCGGC
>NZ_MUNF01000421.1 GCF_002154555.1 Streptomyces murinus | reverse complement strand
CCGCCCTGCTGGCCCCCGCGCCCCCGATGCTGCGCCACCCGCTCGCCCTCCAGCGCGCGCTGCGCCCGCTGCGGCGCCGGGTCGACGCGCCCGTGGGCCAGGAGCTGGACGAGCGGGCGACCGCCGACCGCATCGCCCGCCTCGGCGCCGACCCCGACCGCTGGCTCCCGGTGCTGCGGCCCGCCCGGGAACGCTGGCTGAGCCTCAACCTGGTGCACGACGCCGGTCCCACGATGCCGGTCTGGCAGCCCCTGATCCATGAACTGCACACCGCGCTGGCCCAGTCGGGCGCCTTCCGCACGGTCACCCTGTACCGCGCCGACGCCGACGGCACGGTGCGCGGCCCCGACGGGCAGCTCCCCGCGGACGGCCGTACCGTCACCCTGCTGATCAGCGACTGCATGGGCCCGCAGTGGCGACAGAGCCTCGCGGGCACCCTGTGGTACGCCACCCTGCACCGCTGGGCGCGCCGGATGCCGCTGGCCGTCGTCCAGCCGCTGCCCGAACACCTGTGGCGGGAAACGGCGTTGCCCGCCGCCCCCGGCCGGCTCTCGGCCCCGCATCCCGTGGCGCCCTCGGCCGCGCTCGCCTTCACGCCGTACGACACCCCGGAGTTCGACGCCGGACCGGGCGCGGTGGTCCTCCCGGTGCTGGAGCCCGAGCCGCGCTGGCTGGCGAACTGGGCCGGGCTGATCAGCACGCCCGGCGGCACCCGGTTCCCGGCCGCCGCGGCCCGGTTGACGCGTCCGCTGCCGGTCGACGCGGAGGACCGTACGGACGTCGGCCGGTTGTCCGCCGAGGAGTTGGTGCTGCGATTCCGGTCGACGGCGTCCCCGGAGGCGTTCCGGCTGGCCGGGCATCTCGCGGTGGGGCGGCCCGATCTGCCGGTGATGCGGCTGGTGCAGGCCGCGGTGGAACCGGATCCCCGGCCCCGGCACCTGGCCGAGGTGGTGCTCAGCGGCATGCTGACCGCGCTGCCGGGGGCACCGGCCGGGTCGTACGCGTTCCGGGAGGGCGTACGGGAACTCCTGCTTCTCGGCCTGCCCCGCACAGAGCGCAACCGCACGGTCGAACTCCTCGACCGCATGGGCGAGTTCATCGACGAACTGGCGGGGCGCGCGCCGGGCGGGTTCCGGGCGGTGGTGCCGTCCGGACGGGGTCTGCCCACACCGGTGGAGCACGAGCCGGTCGCCATGCTCAGCGCGGAGAGCGTGCGGCGGCTGGCGCCGGGGGCCACGGCGGAGTTGTTCGCGGGCCGGTATCGCCTGTTGCGGCCGACCGCGGCGGCGGGGACCGAGGACCGGGGGTGGGTCGCCGAGGACACCCGGGAGGGCGACACCCGGGTCGTGGTGCGCACCTACCCCGCCGCCGGGAACGACGCCTCGTTCCCCGAGCTCTGCCGGATCCTCAGCCGGGTGGACCATCCCGGTGTCGCCCGAGTCCTCGACCATGGCGTCGCCGACGGAATCCCGTACCTGGTACGGGAGTTCGCCGGAGGACAGACCCTGCACCAGCGGCTCGCGATCGCCGGCCCGGGCGGGCTGTCCGACGACGAAGTACTCGATCTGCTGCCGCCGCTCGCCGAGGCGGTCCTCGCCCTGCTCGCGCAGGACGGGCCGCACGGTGCGCTGAACACCCACACCGTCGTCCTCGGCGACCGGCCGGTCCTGGTCTGTCTGGACTCGGCGCCCCTGGGCAACGGCGGTCACGGAACCACACTGCGCGCGCTCGGCGAGATCACGCGCGCCCTGCGCTCCGGTGTCTCCGCCGGACTCCGCGTCCAGCTGAACCGGGCCAGGGCCAACCTCCTGTCCGGTCCGGAGGACCAGCTGCTGGGCGCCGAAAGGCTCCGCGACCTGCCCGTGCACCGGACCGAGGACCCCACCGGCATCCTCTTCACGACCGACGATCTCGCCGGGCGGCCCGAGGCCCGCATCACCCTCGAAGCCGCCGTGCACGAGATCTTCTCCCGCTCCCTCGCCGCCGGCCAGTTCCAGATGTACGTCCGCCCGGACGGCTATCTGATGCGCCCCGCGCCCGGCGCCTATGTGCTGCCGGTCCTGGTCTCCGTACTGCGCGAACTCCCTTACGCCCTGGCCGGATCGGCGGATCCGCCACGGCTGCGGGTGTCCTTCTGGCCGGGGCCCGTCTCCCTGCCGGAGCCCCCCGTGGGCATCGACGTCGTCGTGTCCCCGGCGCTCTACGACGAGTTCGCCGCCAGCTCCGCCGCCCGGGACGCCCCGCCCTTCGAGCCGCTGTACGCCGACGACGCCCCGGAAGCGCCGCCGCTCGCCTGGTACTGCCCGCTCACCACCGAGCGTCCCCGACGCGAGCTGGTCCAGGGCCCGTTCATCACCCAGGACCTGCGCGATCTCGGCGTGCCCACCCCGGGCCGTACCGCCGTCGTCCACACCCGTGCCGACGGACCGCTGACCCTGCTCGACCCGATCCGGCCGTACGGCGGGCGGGAGCCGCGCGCGGAGACGTACTACACGGTCGACCTCACCCCGCAGCAGACGCGGGGGACCCTGTCCCTGCCCAGCTCGGGGAAGGCCGCGTTCACGGCGGTGGCGGAGCTGAGCTGGCAGGTCACCGATCCGGTGGCCTTCGTACGGTCCAGCGCGGCCGAGGTCTCCGCGCCGCTGTCGGCGCATCTGCGCGACGCGGCCGCCCGGATCACCGCCCGGCACCCGGCACGCCGGACGACCGCCGCCGAGCGCGCGGTCAACGACGGGGTGCGGGACTGGCCGGTGCCGGGGCTCACCGTGTCGTACTCCGTACGGCTGGGCGCGGACGGCGCACCCGGCCCCGCGCCCGCCGCCGCCCCGCCCCCCGAGGCCCTGCTCACCGCGGCCGACTGCGTCCTGATCGGCTACGACGGCCCGCTCGCCCGGCTGTTCACGGCGCACAGCGCGCGGGCGGCCGTCCTCGATCTGCTGGCCGTCGTGGCCGAACACCGCGATCCCGGCGAGGCGTTGGCGGGACGGCCGCCGGTCGCGGGGCCGGCGGGCCGGGAGGCGTTCCCGCATCCGCTGGATCTGCTGCGCGCGTTCTCCCACGACCGGCTCGGGCCGCTGCTGCGGGACCGGCTGGAGGAGCTGGAGCTGGCGGCCGTACCGGACGCGCCCATGACGCATCGTTCGCTCGCGCTGGTGCGGGCGCTGCACAAGTCCGGGCGGCGGGTGAGCGTGGTCTCGGACGTGAGTCCCCGGGCGGTGCAGCGGGGCGTGCAGTCGTACCGGCTGCCGCTCGCGGGGGTGCACGGACGGCGCGCGGACCTCAGGCTGCTGACGCCGGATCCGCACTGTCTGCTGCGGGCCCTGGAGCATCTCGGCACACCGGCCGGGCGTGGAGTGCTGCTCGGTTCCTCGGTCGCCGAGCTGACCGCGGCCCAGCGCCTCGGCCTGCCCTTCGTCGGGTTCTCCGCCGCTGCCGCCGGGCGCCGGCTGCTGCGCGAGGGCGGCGCGAAGGCGGTGGTCTCCTCGCTGGAGCCGCTGCTGGACGCGGTGCGGACCGGCTGACCCGGGACCGCGCCGCGCCGCGTGACCCGCAGGCCCGCCAGGCCACTTGACCCGGCGACACTCCGGGGACCCCGGTGATTACCCCCGTTCGGCGGCGCCCCGCCCGGCCCCCCAGAAAAGGCGGTCCGGGCCGCGCCCCGCGCAGGATACGGAGAGCAGGAAGAGCCGAATCCCGCCGCCCGGAAGGAGCTGCCGTGTCCGTCAGCCTGGAGCAGTTGCGCCGCTGTCACTTCGCCGTCGACCTGGGCGCGGCCCGTACCCGGGTGTATGTGAAGGGCGCGGGGCTCGTCGTGGACCAGCCCTCGGTCGCGGCCGTGAACGTCCGTTCCGGCTCGCTGATCGCGGTGGGCGACTTCGCGGAGCAGATGACCGGCCGCACCCCCGACTACATCAGGGTCGTACGGCCCATCTCCGGTGGCACGGTGGTCGACATCGACATGGCCCAGCGGATGCTGCGGCATCTGATGGGCGACAAGATGCGCCGGGCGCTGCGCCGCAAGGCCCGGCTGCGCGCCGCCGCGTGCACCCCGCACGACGCCGATCCGCTGGCCCAGCGGGCGACGATCGAGACGCTGCTCGGGCTCGGCGCGCGCCGGGTGGAGCTGGTGGACACGCTGATCGCGGCGGCGGTGGGCTGCGGGCTGCCGGTGGAGCGGCCCGAGGCCACCATGATCATGGTGTGCGGGGCGGCGGCCACACAGGTCGCGGTGCTGTCACTGGGCTCGATCGTCACGGCCCAGCGGATCCCGGTGGGCGGGGAGGCCGTGGACCACGCGATCGTGCAGTACCTGCGGCACACCCATGAACTGCTGCTGCCGAGCCAGTCGGTACGGCCGCTGCAACTGGCCCTGTCCGGCAACGGGCTGACCCCGCAGGGCCCGCCCCGGACCGAGATCAACGGCCGGGACGTGGCCACCGGGCTGCCGCGCACCGTACGGGTGGACACCTCGGCCGTGCGGGAGGCGATCCAGACCCCGCTGACGGCCGTCCTGGACGGCATCGGCAAGGTGCTGCGCGAGTGCCCGCCGGATCTGGTGGCCGATCTCGCCGACCGCGGGATCATCATGGTCGGCGGTTCGGCGCTGCTGCCCGGCTTCGACCAGATGGTGCGCGAGGCCACCGGGATGCCGGTGTTCATCGCCGAGCGCCCGGACCTGTGCGCGGCCCGGGGGCTCGGCGAGATGCTGGAGGGCCGGATCGAACCGCTGGTCCTGGATCCGCTGGCCGCCTGAACTCCCCTTCTTTCCCGGGTCGTTCAGTAGGCGTGGTCGGCCGTGATGTCCGCCGACAGATCGAGATGGCGGCGCGCGATCTCGGGGCGCAGGCTCATCAGGAGGTGGGTCAGGGCGTCCACCGCGGCGAGGTGGGCGATCCGGCTGGCGGAGGTCTCCAGGCCGAACACGAGGTCCTGGCCACCGTCGTCACGCTCACCAGTTACGCCCGTTCACCGCTGAGCGAGACCAGCAGTCAGGTGCTCGTCGCCGGTGGCCAGGACCTCGTGTT
>NZ_MUNF01000420.1 GCF_002154555.1 Streptomyces murinus | reverse complement strand
GTCCGCCACCGTCCGCCTCCCTCTCCCCCTCGACCAGGCCCTCCGCCTCGTCCCCGCGACCGTCGGCACCCACCGCCCGGACGGCCCCGACGCGACCTTGGTCGACATCGGGGGCGTCGACACGGACGGCCTGGCCCGCTATCTGCTCGGGCTGGGGACACCGCTGCGGGTGCTGGCACCGGACGAGGTACGGGAGGCCCTGGTACGGCGGGCGCGAGAGGTGGCGCAGCAGAACGCCGGCGGCTCCGGTGCGGAGGCCGCCGGCGAACCGGTCACCAAGGCCCACCCGGGGCCCTGATCGGGGTCAGAGCTTGTCCGGGGTCCTGATGCCCAGCAGGGACATGCCCCGGTGCAGGGTGCGGGCCGTGAGGTCGACCAGGAAGAGGCGGTTCTCGATCTGGGCGGGGGACTCGGCCTTCAGGACCGGGCACTGGTCGTAGAAGGTCGTCAGGTGCGAGGCCAGCTGGTACAGGTAGGCGGCCAGCTTGTGCGGCTCGTAGGAGGCGGCCACCTCCAGGACCGTCTCGGCGAACTGGTCCAGGTGCAGGCCAAGGGCGCGCTCCGCCGGGGCCAGTGCCAGCTCCGGGTGGGCGGCGGGGCGGGCCTCGCCGGCCTTGCGGAGGATGGACTGGATACGGGCGTAGGCGTACTGGAGGTAGACGGAGGTGTCGCCGTTCAGCGAGACCATCTGGTCCAGGTCGAACTTGTAGTCCCGCACCGCCGACGTGGACAGGTCGGCGTACTTGACCGCGCCGATGCCCACGTACCGGCCGTTCTCCTCGATCTCCTGCTCGGTCAGGCCCACCTTCTCGGCCTTGTCCCGGACCACGGCCGTCGCCCGGTCGACCGCCTCGTCCAGCAGGTCCTGGAGCTTGACCGTCTCGCCCGCACGGGTCTTGAACGGCTTGCCGTCCTTGCCCAGCACGGTGCCGAAGGCCAGCTGGACGGCCGTCACGTCGTCGTTCAGCCAGCCGGCGCGGCGGGCCGTCTCGAAGACCATGCGGAAGTGCAGGGCCTGGCGGGCGTCCACCACGTACAGCAGCGTGCTCGCCTTGAGGTTGAAGACGCGGTCGCGGATGGCGGAGAGGTCGGTGGCCGCGTAGCCGTAGCCGCCGTCGGACTTCTGGACGATCAGCGGGACCGGATTGCCCTCCGGGCCCAAGATGTCGTCGAAGAAGACGCAGAGCGCGCCCTCGGAGCGGACCGCGACACCGGACTCCTCCAGGAGGCGGCAGGTCTCGGCCAGCATGTCGTTGTACCCGGACTCGCCGACGATGTCGGGGTCGCGGACCTCCATGTCCAGCTTCTCGAAGACGGAGAAGAAGTAGATCTTCGACTCGTCCACGAACTTCTGCCAGACGGCGAGCGTGTGCGGGTCGCCGGCCTGGAGGTCGACCACCCGGCGGCGGGCGCGGGTCTTGAACTCCTCGTCGGAGTCGAAGAGCTTGCGCGCCGTCTTGTAGAGGCGGTCCAGGTTGGACATCGCCTCCTCGCCGGAGGCCGCGGTGTCCTCGGTGGACGTCTTGTGGTCCAGCTCGTGGGGGTGCTCGTCCAGGTACTGGATGAGCATGCCGAACTGGGTGCCCCAGTCGCCGATGTGGTGGCGGCGGACCACGGTCTCGCCGGTGAACTCCAGCAGCTGGACGACCGAGTCGCCGATCACCGCGGAGCGCAGATGGCCGACGTGCATCTCCTTGGCCACGTTCGGCTGGGCGTAGTCGATCACCGTGGTGCCCGGGTGCGCGGCGTACGGCACTCCGAGGCGGCCGGTCTCGTCCGCGTACCGCGCGGCGAGGTTGTCGGTGATCGCCCGGTCGGAGACGGTGATGTTCAGGAAGCCGGGGCCGGAGACCTCGATGTCCTGGATCACCGCACCGGTGGCCACCTGGGAGACGACCTGCGTGGCCAGCTCCCGCGGGTTCGCCTTCGCCTTCTTGGCGAGGGCCAGGATCCCGTTGGCCTGGTAGTCGGCCCGGTCGCTTCGTCGCAGCAGCGGGTCCGCGCCGGCGGCCTCCGGCAGGGTGGCCGAGAGGGCGGACGCGAGCTGCTGCTGGACGGAGTCGCTGAGGGACGTGACCGAGGCCATAGGTGAGGTGCCGTTCTCCTCGTGGGGATGGATCGTCACGCCCAGTATCCCACGCGGCCCCAAACGAATTTTCCGGTCCGCGGGTGAACGCGCGTCCCGGGAAGCGCGTCCCACGCGTTGAAAAGGCGTTTTCGCGGAAGTGGTCCCGCCTGGGACAATGGAGCGGTCAGCCGTGCGACCGCTACGGCTGCCCGATGGAGAAAGAAGGACGTGCCGATCGTGGCTCAGAGCACCGAGACCACCGACTGGGTCTCCCGTTTCGCGGATGAGGTCATCGAGGAGTCGGAGCGCCGGGCCCCGGGCAAAGCGACATCACTCGCTACCGCTCCGGTGGTCGTCGTCGCGTCCGGCCTCTCCCCGTCGGGCCCCATCCACCTCGGCAACCTGCGCGAGGTCATGACCCCGCACCTGGTCGCCGACGAGATCCGCCGCCGCGGGTACCAGGTCCGGCACCTGATCTCCTGGGACGACTACGACCGCTACCGCAAGGTCCCCGCGGGCATCGCGGGCGTGGACGAGTCCTGGGCCGAGCACATCGGCAAGCCGCTGACCTCGGTGCCGGCTCCGAAGGGCTCGTCGTACCCGAACTGGGCGGAGCACTTCAAGGCCGCGATGGTCGAGTCGCTGGCCGAGATGGGCGTCGAGTTCGACGGCATCAGCCAGACCGCGCAGTACACCTCGGGCGTCTACCGCGAGCAGATCCTGCACGCGATGAAGCACCGCGGCGACATCGACGCGATTCTCGCCCAGTACCGCACCAAGCCCAAGGTCAAGAAGCAGCAGCAGAAGGCCGTGGACGACGCCGAGCTGGAGGCCGAGGAGGGCTCCGGCGCGGCCGCCGAGGACGACGGCTCCGCGGGCGGCGCCGGGTACTTCCCGTACAAGCCGTACTGCGGCGGCTGCGGCAAGGACCTGACGACGGTCACCTCGTACGACGACGACACCACCGAGCTGTCGTACGTCTGCAAGGAGTGCGGCTTCACCGAGACCGTGCGGCTGAGCGAGTTCAACCGCGGCAAGCTGGTCTGGAAGGTCGACTGGCCGATGCGCTGGGCCTACGAGGGCGTGGTCTTCGAGCCGAGCGGTGTCGACCACTCGTCCCCGGGCTCGTCCTTCCAGGTCGGCGGGCAGATCGTCGGCATCTTCGGCGGCACGCAGCCCATCGGCCCGATGTACGCGTTCGTCGGCATCTCCGGCATGGCCAAGATGTCCTCCTCGCGCGGTGGCGTGCCCACCCCGGGCGACGCGCTGAAGATCATGGAGCCGCAGCTGCTGCGCTGGCTGTACGCCCGCCGCCGGCCCAACCAGTCCTTCAAGATCGCCTTCGACCAGGAGATCCAGCGGCTCTACGACGAGTGGGACAAGCTCGCCGCCAAGGTCGCCGACGGTTCGGCGCTGCCCGGTGACGTGGCCGCGTACACCCGCGCGATCGGCACCGCCGCCGCCGAGCTGCCGAGGACGCCGCGCCCGCTGCCGTACCGCACGCTCGCGTCCGTCGCCGACATCACGGCCGGGCACGAGGACCAGGCCCTGCGGATCCTCTCCGAGCTGGACCCGGAGCGCCCGCTGTCCTCGCTGGCGGAGGCCCGGCCGCGCTACGACAAGGCCGAGGCCTGGATCAACACGCATGTGCCCGCCGACCAGCGGACCATCGTGCGTGAGGAGCCGGACGCCGAGCTGCTGAAGTCGCTGGACGAGGCGTCCCAGCGGTCGCTGCGGCTGCTGCTCGACGGCCTCGCCGAGCACTGGTCGCTGGACGGCCTGACGCACCTCGTCTACGGGGTGCCGAAGGTGCAGGCCGGGTTCTCGGCGGACGCCACGCCCAAGGAGCTGCCGCCGGAGATCAAGACCGCCCAGCGGACGTTCTTCGCGCTGCTCTACCAGCTGCTGGTGGGCCGCGACACCGGTCCCCGGCTGCCCACGCTGCTGCTCGCGGTGGGCCAGGAGCGGGTGCGGGCGCTGCTCGGGCAGTGACGTAGGCACAACAGGAGCCAGTGACGTAGGCACAACAGGACAGGGGCCCTCCAGCCGGAGGGCCCCTGTCCTGTTGTGCCTCTCCCCGTCAGGCGAGCAGGTCCACCGGGACCGGTTCGTCGGTCCGGTCGTCGATCAGGGTGACCCGGACCGCCGGTCTGTCGGTGGTGTCCTTCGTCGCGCGCGGGTCCAGCGCGAACAGCACGGTGACCGGGCGGGCCGTGTCATCGGCGCCGTGCACCCCCGCGAACTGGAGGAAGCGCCAGCCGTCGGCCTCCCAGTGGTCGATCAGCCCGGAGCGGACGACGGGCGCGGCGGCGACCCAGGCCAGCGAGCGCTCCAGCAGCTCGACGGAGGCGGCCACCGGCACCTCCTCGTCCGGGCCGGTGCCGAGCGGATGGCCGAGGATCCGCAGCCGGGTCCTGCGCAGCGGGACCAGCCACAGCTGGTCCAGATCGCTGGAGAACGCGGCCAGCACGGTCGTGGCGACGAGGAGGAAGGCGAGCGATGCCACCGGGTGCCGGGCGGTCTGGGTCCACCAGGCGGCCTGGGCCCCGGCGGCCGCGGCGCCGCCCACCACGACCAGGCCCGCGCGGACGAACGCCCGCCAGGTGATCGGGCCGTCGCCGCGGGCGGTGCAGCCGCAGGACGACTCCGGGGCGGTGGCGCGGGCGTACCCGAGGTAGCCGAGGAAGCCGAGGCCGAGGACGGCGGCGGCGATCCCGGGGACGACGGTGGTCGGCGCGGCCAACAGGCCCGCGGCCACGACGAGTTCCACCGCGCCGGTGGCCCGCAGGACCCGGGTGGCGCGGCGGCCGTCGTTCAGGACGCGGATCAGCACGGTGCCGGCCGCCTGCCCGGCGGCCTGCCTTCCGAACGCCTTGCCCGCGCCGGTGGCGGCGAGCAGGACGCCGAGCAGCAGGCTCGCGAGGTTCGTGGTGAGCGATGCCATCGGAAGATTCCCCTCGGCTCAGTGCCCGACGCTGATGCGGGCGATGTCCACGCTGTCGTCCGCGGGCCGCCAGGCGCCGAGCACCTGGGCGTGGTGCCCGATCTTGAGCTGGGAGAGGTTGGAGGTGAGGGCGCCGCCGCGGAAGGAGGCGGTGGTGCGCTTCGCCACGATGTGGCCGACCAGGGCGTTGCGGCCGTGGCTCAGATGCAGCCGGGAGCGCTCGATGCCGCGGACGGTGACATAGAGGTTGACGATGTTCACCCAGACCGCGTCGGCGGCCACGCTGCCGTCGGGCATCTCGACGCCCCGCGCGTACAGGCCGTCGCCGGTCTCGATGGCCTCGGCGGTGACGGTCTCCAGCTTCCAGACGCTGGTGGCGTTGGTGAGCTGGACGAGCCGGTGGGTGCCGTCGGGCTCGACGACGTCGAGGGTGCTGCCCTTGATCCGGCTGACCCGGCCGTCGATGAACGACGACCGGGAGACCGCCGGGTCCAGGGAGGGCATGGGGGCGGCGAAGGCGGCGTCCGCGTCCAGGCCGCCGAGTGCGGAGGCGCCCACGATGGTGGCGCCGCCGAGGGCGGCGCTGGTCAGGAGGGAGCGGCGGTCGATGCCGTGGCGTCCGGTCATGGCGGTGTCCTCCTCACTCGTAGATGTAGACGGGAAGCAGGCCGGAGCTGAGGCTGCCGATGGCCGAGAAAGCCGCCGGGGTCAGGTCGATCACCCGGTGGGTACGGCAGGAGCCGTTGCAGCAGGTCTGCTCGCTGCACCACATCTGGGTGTTGGGGCCGCAGTCGGCGAGGGTGACGCAGACGGCGGCGCCGGAGCACTGGTGCTTGACGTTCACGACCGAACCGCAGCCGCGTCTGGGCATGTTCTCGCCGCAGGCCGCGGGGTTGGTGACGTTCCAGCAGGCCGCCGTGAGGTTGGGCCAGGCGGCCATGTTCTTGCCGGACTGGCAGGTGCCGCAGGCGCCGGTGCCGGTGCTGCCACAGGGGCCCCAGGAACTGCCGCAGCAGAACCAGGAGGTCTCGCCCGCCCACAGGCTGGTGGATCCGCAAGCCATTGCTGTTTCCCTTCGTCGAACGGTTCGAATTGACCGGTGCATGACAAAAGAGAGGCGAAAGTACGGTGCGGGATGGTGCGTTGGCGCAAGCCATGATGCTCGTTGCTACGCGCGTTGGCCAGGGGGTGTACCGGGCCGGGAGTGTTTCGTGGGCCGCTCCGGGGAACGGCCCACGAGGCGTCAGGCGATGTGGTCCTCCTCCAACTCCGCCGAGTGGCGCTGCTGGAAGCGGGCGGCGAGGGACTTCAGCTCGGCCGGGCTGAGCTGGGTGCCGTACGTCGCCTGGATGTTCTCGCCCAGGATGTGGGCGGTGGGGTAACTGCCGTCTATCGACTGCCGGAACACCTGGTAGAAGGCGTCCTCGTCCGGTTCGGTGCCGGGGATGCCGCCGCCCCCGCCCAGTTCGCGGGTGCGGTTGGGGCCGACCGGGATGGGGAAGCTGCCGGTCTCCTCGGGGGAGGGCTGCTGGAACCGCTCCGGGGGCTGGCCCTCGTACCAGTCCTCGTACTGCTCCTCCGGGTCGTACTGGGGGTCCGGGGGCGGCTCGAAGGAGGGGTCGTACCCGCCGTGGTACTCGACCTCCCGAGGCGACTGGAACCAGGGGCTCTGCTCGTCCTGCGGGGGGCCTTGGGGGTCCTGGGGGCCCTGAGGG
>NZ_MUNF01000042.1 GCF_002154555.1 Streptomyces murinus | reverse complement strand
CCCAACGACCCCTTCCCTCCCATGCGCTCCCGGCTCGCCCTGCTCGTCGCCCGGCTCGCCGCCCGCACCGGCCGTCCCGTCGCCGCCGTCGCCACGGAGTGGTTCCTGCGCTACCTGGAGCAGGTCGTCCGCCCCGTTCTCTGGCTGGACGCCGAGGCGGGCATCGCCCTCGAAGCGCACCAGCAGAACACCCTCGTCCTGCTCGACCGCGACGGCTGGCCCAGGGGCGGCCGTTACCGGGACAACCAGGGCTACTACTTCCGCGCGTCCCGTCGCGCCGAACTCGACGCCCGGCTGCCCGGCATCGGCGAGCACAGCGACACCTTCGTCCCCGACGAGGTCACCGACGAACGCTTCGCCTACTACCTCGCCGTCAACAACGTCCTCGGCCTGATCGGCGCCCTCGGCTCCCAGCACCTCGCCGACGAACGCCTGCTGCTCGCCGCGTTCCGCCGCTTCCTCACCGGCCTCGCCACCGGCCCCACGGCCCTGCGCACCCCCCTGCCCGCCCGGCTGCTCGACTCACCCGTCCTGCGCTGCAAGGCCAACCTGCTGACCCGGCTGCACGGCCTGGACGAACTCGTCGGCCCGGTCGACACCCAGTCCGTGTACGTCACCATCGCCAACCCCCTGCACCCGTAAGGCCCTTGGGCAGAGCAGAGAGGAACCCGCCGTGCCGCCCACCGATGTGCGCACCGCCCCCACCGAGTTCCTGGACCTCTTCACCGACGGGACTGTCGACTTCACCGACATGACCGTCGAATTCACCGACGGGACCATCGAATCCACCGCCAGGACTCTCGACCTCACCGACGACCTCCTCGACGGCCTCCACACCTCCTGGGAACCGGTGTCGACCCCCGTCGGCACCTTCCAGTTGGTCCCCGTCCTCCTCGACCGCGACCTCCCCCTCGTCCACGCCTGGATGAACGACCCCGCCGTCGCCGAGTTCTGGGAACTGGCCGGACCCCGCCAGCGCACGGCGGACCATCTGCGCGCCCAACTCGAAGGCAACGGACGGAGCGTGCCCTGCCTCGGCGTCCTGGACGGCACCCCGATGAGCTACTGGGAGATCTACCGCGCCGANNCATCCATCTGCTGCTCGGCGCCGCAGGCGACCGCGGCCGTGGACTCGGCTCCGCGCTGCTGCGGGCCGTGGCCGACCTCGTCCTGGACCGGCGCCCCGCCTGCGCCCGCGTCGTGGCCGAACCCGATCACCGCAACACCCCCTCGCTCGCCGCGTTCCTCGGCGCCGGATTCCGGTACGCGGCCGAGGTCGACCTGCCCGGCAAACGGGCCGCGCTCATGATCCGGGACCGGGTGCTGCGCGATGTGCTGTAGCGTCGAGTGAGCGGGGTCTCACCATGTGTGTGAACGGGCTCCGGTTGTCAGTCCCGGGCCGTAGGGTGGTCGGGCTATGACGAAGCCCTCCCTCCCCGAACTCCTGCATGCCGCCGTCGCCGCGGTCGGCGGCACGGAGCGCCCCGGCCAGGTGACCATGGCCGAATCGGTCGCCGAGGCGATCGACGGCGGATCCCATCTGCTGGTCCAGGCCGGCACCGGCACCGGCAAGTCGCTGGGCTATCTCGTGCCCGCGCTCGCGCACGGGGAGAGGGTGGTCGTCGCGACGGCCACCCTCGCCCTCCAGCGCCAGCTGGTGGAACGCGATCTGCCGCGCACGGTCGACGCCCTGCACCCGCTGCTGCGCCGCCGCCCCGAGTTCGCGATGCTCAAGGGCCGCTCCAACTACCTGTGCCTGCACCGGCTGCACGAGGGCATGCCGCAGGACGAGGAGGACGGCCTCTTCGACCAGTTCGAGGCCGCCGCGCCCACCAGCAAGCTGGGCCAGGACCTGCTGCGGCTGCGCGACTGGTCCGACGAGACCGAGACCGGCGACCGGGACGATCTCACCCCGGGCGTCTCGGACCGCGCCTGGGCGCAGATCTCGGTGTCCTCGCGGGAGTGCCTGGGCGCCACCAAGTGCGCGTACGGCGCGGAGTGCTTCGCGGAGGCGGCCCGCGAGCGCGCCAAGCTCGCCGAGGTCGTCGTCACCAACCACGCGCTGCTGGCCATCGACGCCATCGAAGGCGCCCCGGTGCTGCCCCAGCACGAGGTGCTGATCGTGGACGAGGCGCATGAGCTCGTCTCCCGGGTCACCGGCGTCGCCACCGGCGAGCTGACCCCCGGCCAGGTCAACCGGGCCGTGCGCCGCGCCGCGAAACTCGTCAATGAGAAGGCGGCCGACCAGCTCCAGACCGCCGCCGAGGGCTTCGAGCGGCTGATGGAGCTGGCCCTGCCGGGCCGTCTGGAGGAGATCCCGGAAGACCTCGGCTACGCCCTGATGACGCTGCGGGACGCCTCCCGGACGGTCATCTCCGCGCTCGGCACCACCCGCGACAAGTCCGTCCAGGACGAGGACGCCGTCCGCAAGCAGGCCCTGGCCTCGGTCGAGACGGTCCACGACGTGGCGGAGCGGGTCCTGAACGGCTCGGAGTGGGACGTCGTCTGGTACGAACGGCACGACCGCTTCGGCGCCTCCCTGCGCATCGCCCCCATGTCCGTCTCGGGGCTGCTGCGGGAGAAGCTGTTCGCCGACCGCGCCGTCGTCCTCACCTCCGCCACCCTCAAGCTGGGCGGCGACTTCAACGGGGTCGGCGCCTCCCTGGGGCTCGGCCCCGAGGGCGTCGAGGGCGAGGACCTCCCGCAGTGGAAGGGCCTCGATGTGGGCTCCCCCTTCGACTACCGCAAGCAGGGCATCCTGTACGTCGCCAAGCATCTGTCCCGCCCCGCGCGGGACGGCGATCGCGGCGACATGCTCGACGAGCTGACGGAGCTGATCCAGGCGGCCGGCGGCCGTACCCTCGGGCTGTTCTCCTCCATGCGGGCCGCGCAGCTCGCCGCCGAGGACCTGCGCGTACGGATCCCCGAGTATCCGATCCTGCTCCAGGGCGAGGAGACGCTCGGCGAGCTGATCAAGAACTTCGCGGCCGACCCGAAGACCTGCCTCTTCGGCACGCTGTCGCTGTGGCAGGGCGTGGATGTGCCCGGGCCCAGCTGCCAGCTGGTCGTCATGGACAAGATCCCGTTCCCGCGCCCCGACGACCCGCTCATGAGCGCCCGCCAGAAGGCGGTGGAGGACGCGGGCGGCAATGGATTCATGGCGGTGGCCGCCACCCACGCCGCTCTGCTGATGGCCCAGGGCGCCGGCCGCCTGGTGCGCGCGTCGGGGGACCGGGGCGTGGTCGCCGTACTCGACCAGCGCCTGGCCACGGCGCGGTACGGCTCGTACCTCAAGGCGTCCCTGCCGGAGTTCTGGTACACCACGGACCGCAACCAGGCCCGCAGGTCGCTCTCGGCGATCGACGCGGCGGCGAGGCAGGTGGAGGAAGCGGCGCGGCAGACGGAGGAAGCCGAGGGCTCCTCGTAGACACAGGCAGGGCCCCGGAACCGGCGCAGAGGTTCCGGGGCCCGGTCAGAGGGCGAGCGGGGCGCCGCTCGCCGCGGGCGTCACACGCGCCGCAGTACGGCGACCACCTTGCCCAGGATGGTGGCGTCGTCGCCGGGGATCGGCTCGTACGCCGCGTTGTGCGGGAGGAGCCAGACATGGCCGTCCTCGCGCTTGAAGCGCTTCACCGTGGCCTCGCCGTCCAGCATGGCGGCCACGATGTCGCCGTTCTCCGCGACCGGCTGGCGGCGCACGGTGACCCAGTCGCCGTCGCAGATCGCGGCCTCGATCATGGAGTCGCCGACGACCTTGAGGACGAACAGCTCACCGTCGCCGACCAGCTGGCGGGGGAGCGGGAAGACGTCCTCCACGGATTCCTCCGCGAGGATCGGCCCACCGGCGGCGATCCGGCCGACCAGCGGGACGTACGACGCGGCGGGCTTGCCGCTGGTGTCCGTGGGCTGCACCGACACGGCCTGGTCGGAGCCGCGCACCTCATAGGCGCGCGGGCGGTGCGGGTCGCGGCGCAGGAAGCCCTTGCGCTCCAGTGCCATCAGCTGGTGCGCCACGGAGGACGTGCTGGAGAGGCCGACGGCCTGGCCGATCTCCCGCATGGACGGCGGGTATCCGCGCCGCTGCACGGAGTCCCTGATGACCTCGATCACCCGGCGCTGCCGGTCGGTGAGTCCGGAGCTGTCCGCCCGGATGCCTGGAGGTCGGCCCGGCAGGGAGCGCCGGGGCCCTTCGGGATTCGTGGCTTCGTTCATCGCATGTACCGGCTCGACCCGGCCCTGGGAGCGGTCCTGGGCGGTGATGGTGGCACTGTCTGCGGTGGTGGTCACGTCGGCCCCTCTCGATGGTCTCCCTGCTGGACAACGGTAGTTGCTTTCGAAAGGTTGCGCCAAACACACGTTCGAGTGAAAAAGTGCGATTCACCTGTTGCGATCGCGTGTTTGGGTGTATGGGCTGACGCGGCACGGGGCGGGCAAAAGTGCTCTTTGTCGTGCGTTGTACTCTTTCCCGCCGGGGTCGCCGACCTCGTGGGCGCTTCCCCAGTCTGCCATCCGGAACCCGTCCCGCCGGGACGCGGGGTCCGTTCTGCGCCGGAGTCCTACGCATCCTCCGTGCGGCGCCCACGGTATCTCCGTAAGCGCCACAGCGGTACGGTTCGGCGCCCGCGTGTCCTTTCCGGCCGGCGCGCACCAGGGCCCGCGAGGCGCCCCGGACCGCCGTTCCCGCGCGACACGCGCCCCGGCCTCGATGAATAAGCCGATCCCCACATCTAGTGGTTGGATGGCTACAGCAGCCCACAAGTTGTGGTGACCCGGGTCGGAGACGGTTCTGCGATCGCCTATGCTTAGGTCTGCTTCGCGAGGCCCCTGGGGCTCGGCGAGGCCATCGAGTCTGCTGTGAGGAGGGTTGGAGATCATGCACTGCCCCTTCTGCAGGCACCCCGACAGCCGTGTGGTCGACAGTCGTACGACCGACGACGGCACGTCGATCCGCAGGCGCCGCCAGTGCCCCGACTGCTCCCGTCGTTTCACGACCGTGGAGACGTGCTCGCTCATGGTGGTGAAGCGGTCCGGAGTCACCGAGCCCTTCAGTCGTACCAAGGTCATCAACGGCGTGCGCAAGGCGTGCCAGGGGCGGCCGGTCACCGAGGACGCGCTCGCCCAGCTCGGCCAGCGGGTCGAGGAGGCGGTGCGGGCCACCGGCAGCGCCGAGCTGACCACCCATGACGTGGGTCTGGCCATACTCGGTCCGTTGCAGGAGCTCGACCTCGTCGCCTATCTGCGGTTCGCCTCGGTCTACCGGGCGTTCGACTCGCTCGACGACTTCGAGGCCGCCGTCGCGGAACTGCGGCAGGCGACGCACGGCCCCGCCGCTGACGGGACGGGCCCGGCGGACGAGACGGCCGCGGCCGCGGGGAGCCAGGAAGACGAACGCGGGACCGGCGGGACCTCCCAGGTCCCCCAGCCCGCGCAAGCCGCCGACTGACCGGCGCGCGGGAGACCGGGAGACGGCCCGGACCCCGGCCGCGAGGCGGCTACCGAAGACCTGTTGCGGGCGGCTGGTGAGGATGCCCGCAGCACAAGACAGAACACCGTGCCACGGGAACAAACGGGGCACTTCTGGGCGTTTTTGCCCTACAGGGAGGCGGCATGACAGAGACGGCGAGCGGTCCGGCACGAGGTTCCCGCGCCAAGGGCGGCAAGGCGGGAAACAAGGGACTGCACATCGAGCGCATCCACACCACCCCCGGCGTACACCCGTACGACGAGGTCGAGTGGGTGAGCCGTGACGTCGTCATGACCAACTGGCGCGACGGCTCGGTCAACTTCGAGCAGCGTGGCGTCGAGTTCCCCGACTTCTGGTCGGTGAACGCGGTCAACATCGTCACCAGCAAGTACTTCCGGGGCGCCGTCGGCACCCCGCAGCGCGAGACCGGCCTCAAGCAGCTGATCGACCGCATCGTGAAGACGTACCGGAAGGCCGGTGAGGACCACAAGTACTTCGCCTCGCCCGCCGACGCGGAGATCTTCGAGCACGAGCTCGCCTACGCGCTCCTGCACCAGATCTTCAGCTTCAACAGCCCGGTCTGGTTCAACGTCGGCACCCCGCAGCCCCAGCAGGTCTCCGCCTGCTTCATCCTGGCCGTCGACGATTCCATGGAGTCGATCCTCGACTGGTACAAGGAAGAGGGCATGATCTTCAAGGGCGGTTCCGGCGCCGGCCTGAACCTGTCCCGCATCCGCTCCTCCAAGGAACTGCTCTCCTCCGGCGGCAACGCCTCGGGTCCGGTCTCCTTCATGCGCGGCGCCGACGCCTCCGCCGGCACCATCAAGTCCGGTGGCGCCACCCGCCGCGCCGCCAAGATGGTCGTGCTCGACGTCGACCACCCCGACATCGAGGACTTCATCGAGACCAAGGTCAAGGAGGAGGAGAAGATCCGCGTCCTGCGCGACGCGGGCTTCGACATGGACCTGGGCGGCGACGACATCGCCTCCGTCCAGTACCAGAACGCCAACAACTCGGTCCGTGTGAACGACGAGTTCATGACGGCCGTCGAGGCGGGCGGCGACTTCGGGCTGCGCGCCCGGATGACCGGCGAGGTCATCGAGGAGGTCGACGCCAAGTCGCTCTTCCGCAAGATCGCCGAGGCCGCGTGGGCCTGCGCCGACCCGGGCATCCAGTACGACGACACGATCAACAACTGGCACACCTGCCCCGAGTCCGGCCGGATCACCGCGTCGAACCCGTGCAGCGAGTACATGCACCTGGACAACACGTCCTGCAACCTCGCCTCGCTGAACCTGATGAAGTTCCTGAAGGACGACGGCCAGGGCCACCAGTCCTTCGAGGCCGAGCGCTTCCAGCAGGTCGTCGAGCTGGTCATCACCGCGATGGACATCTCGATCTGCTTCGCGGACTTCCCGACCCAGAAGATCGGCGAGAACACCCGCGCCTTCCGCCAGCTCGGCATCGGCTACGCCAACCTCGGCGCCCTGCTGATGGCCACCGGCCACGCGTACGACTCCGAGGGCGGCCGCGCCCTGGCCGCCGCCATCACCTCCCTGATGACCGGCACCGCCTACCGCCGCTCCGCCGAACTGGCCGCGGTCGTCGGCCCGTACGACGGCTACGCCCGTAACGCGGACGCCCACAAGCGCGTCATGCATCAGCACGCCGACGCCAACGGCAAGGCCGTCCGCATGGACGACCTGGACACCCCGGTGTGGGCCGCCGCCACCGAGGCCTGGCAGGACGTGGTCCGCCTCGGCGACAAGAACGGCTTCCGCAACTCCCAGGCGTCCGTGCTCGCCCCGACCGGCACCATCGGTCTGGCGATGTCCTGCGACACCACCGGCGTCGAGCCCGACCTCGCGCTCGTGAAGTTCAAGAAGCTCGTCGGCGGCGGCTCGATGCAGATCGTCAACGGCACCGTGCCGCAGGCCCTGCGCCGCCTGGGCTACCAGGAGGAGCAGATCGAGGCGATCGTCGCCCACATCGCCGACAACGGCAATGTGATCGACGCCCCCGGTCTCAAGCAGGAGCACTACGAGGTCTTCGACTGTGCCATGGGCGAGCGGGCCATCTCCCCGATGGGCCACGTCCGCATGATGGCCGCGATCCAGCCGTGGATCTCCGGCGCGATCTCCAAGACGGTCAACATGCCGGAGACGGCGACCGTCGAGGAGGTCGAGGAGATCTACTTCGAGGCCTGGAAGCTCGGCGTCAAGGCGCTCGCGATCTACCGGGACAACTGCAAGGTCGGCCAGCCGCTCTCCGCCAAGAAGAAGGAGGAGGAGAAGGCCGAGATCACCGAGAAGGCCGAGGACACGATCCGTACCGCGGTCGAGAAGGTCGTCGAGTACCGCCCGGTCCGCAAGCGCCTTCCGAAGGGTCGTCCCGGCATCACCACGTCGTTCACCGTCGGCGGCGCCGAGGGCTACATGACCGCCAACTCCTACCCGGACGACGGTCTCGGCGAGGTCTTCCTGAAGATGTCCAAGCAGGGCTCGACCCTCGCGGGCATGATGGACGCCTTCTCCATCGCGGTCTCCGTCGGCCTCCAGTACGGCGTGCCGCTGGAGACGTACGTCTCGAAGTTCACCAACATGCGCTTCGAGCCGGCCGGTATGACGGACGACCCGGACGTGCGGATGGCGCAGTCCATCGTGGACTACATCTTCCGCCGCCTGGCGCTGGACTTCCTGCCCTTCGAGACCCGCTCCGCGCTCGGCATCCACTCCGCCGAGGAGCGCCAGCGGCACCTGGAGACCGGTTCCTACGAGCCGGCCGACGACGAGGTCGACGTCGAGGGCCTGGCCCAGTCGGCGCCCCGCGCCCAGGAGCCGGCGGCCGTCGCCGCCGCCCCGAAGGCCGAGCCCGCGGCCGTCACGCCGGCCCCGAAGCAGGCTCACACCAGCGCCGAACTGGTCGAGATGCAGCTGGGCATCCAGGCCGACGCCCCGCTCTGCTTTTCCTGCGGCACCAAGATGCAGCGCGCCGGCTCCTGCTACATCTGCGAGGGCTGCGGCTCGACGAGCGGTTGCAGCTGACCCTGACCGGACCGCGTCGCCCACCGTGCCCGACGCGATCCACTGAGCCCTGACGACAGTGGGCGCCGGCCATATGGCCGGCGCCCACTGTCGTCGTGTCCGACGGCGTCGCGTGCGCCGAGTGCCGGACGTCCCAGGGCCTGCCGGCAGCGACCGCGGCCGGACAACCCACGCCGGGCGAGTGAGCAGGCGACGCCGGCCGCAACCAAGGTGCTCGCCGGCCTGACGTCAAGCAAGGCCGAGAAGAAGTGGCCCCGACCACCCCGGGCCCGTGCCTGGGGCGGTCGCCCGCACATGTCCTGGGCGGGCCTCCCGGCGCAACCGGTCGAGTGACATCGCCTTGGACGCGACGGCCTCAAGGACCAGCGGCCCACACCCCTGACCCTCGGCCGCTCAGTCCCGATGTGATCCGGCCGTCTGGAGAGCCCGGTGCAGTGCCTGTGCGGGGTAAGGGGTCTCGCGGCTGTTGTGCTGGAGCTTGGTGTGGAAGTCGGTGAGGAGCGCGGCGAGGGGGGCGCCCCGGGAGAGGATTGCCGTGGCTCCCGGCGGTCCGGGCGGCGGGTCCTGGCCTTCCGCCATGGCGCGGATGAGCGCGTGGCGTTCGGTCCGCCCGGAGCCGTACAGGGCCGTGATCAGCCAGTTCACCAGCCAGTTGCGCGTGTAGCAGCGATCGTAGGCCCGGTGCAGTCCGAGGAAGCCGGTCTCGGACTCCGAGAGATCGAAGCGGGCGGAGAGGGCGAGGCCGAAGTCGGCGAAGTAGAGGCGCCGGCCGTCGGTCAGGATGTTCTGGAAATGGGCGTCGAAGTGCACGAGCCCGTGAGCGTTCATGAAGGACGTACCGGCCGCCAGCTCACGCTCCACCAGCGCACAGGCCCGGTCGGCGGACTCCGCACCGGCCCGCACCCGCCCGGTGAACCACTCGTGGAGCGTCCGGGGAATGTACTCCAGGAACAGCACCAGACTCGCGGACGACTGCCGCAGGCCCTCGATACGGCGCCGTACCTCGGGCCCGCCTCCCCAATAGGCCACGGCCCTTTCCACGTCCACGAGTTCCGGGGCCGGTGTGGGCGCGGTGTCCGGCAGTACACGCCAGTGGTACATCAGCGGAAACCCCCGAAACCGCCCTCCGAGCACCCAGTTCGTCGTCATGATCTGAACCGCGAGCTCCCGCCACGCCCCGAAACCGGGCCCACCGATGCCGTACTGGCAGAAGGTGGGCAGCCCGAACAGGTTGGCGGTGGACCGTACATGCTCCGGCCGCCGCTCCAACTCCGTGAGCGGCACCCGCTTCACGAAGACCGGCTTCCCGTCGACCTCCAGCAACGCGCACCTCCCACCGATACCGGTTCCGAGCGGCACGGCGGCATCCACAAGTTCGCCCAGCCGGCGGTCACTTCGCAGGGCGAGGGACGTGGCGACGGTGCCGTAGGCGGCCGAGCGCGCGTCGTCCGAAGCGAGGGCCACCGAGGACGGGCGTACGCCCCCCGCTATTGCGCGCGCCCCATCACCCGGGTGAAGCTCTCCGGGTCCTCCTGGAAGCCATGGACACCGGGGTGGAAGATCCATTCGCCCGACTCGTTGCGGACGAACTCGGCGATGGTGGCGGCCGTCGCGTCATGGACGGCGGTGAAGTCGTCCTCGGACAGGACGGTGTAGCCCTCGCGGACGCGCATGGCGGGGTTGAGGACACCGGAGAACGTACGGCGCACCGGCTGCTGCTGGATGACGACGCCCACCACCACGCGGCCGTACCGCTCGCTGAGCCGGTCGACCTCAAGGGTCATGACCTCGTCCCAGCCGAAGCCCCGCCCGTCCGTGCTGTCCCGGTTGAGGAAGATGGTGCCGTCGGGCGAACGGCTGTCGAAGTGCACCAGATACGCCGGCGCGCCGTACGGGTCCCGCGCGTCGAAGGTCGCCGCGATGATGTCGAGATCCGTGGGCGCCGTACCCGCGGGACTGGGGTCCCACTTGAGCGCGACCTCGACCTTGTGCATTCCCTTGCTGAAACCGGTCACCGGGCCTCCCCTTCCCCTGTGGGCACCGCGTCCCCAACTCTCGTTCAGCCGAGGAACCTTGCCCATCGTGCCACGTACCCGGCCCCGCGCGCGCGGACGAACTCCACCGGAGCGTGACCGACGCCACGCCGGTGGCCTTACGATGGCGCGGTGCTGGTCAAGTGGATTCGCTGCACCGTGGTGGACCGCCGGGGGTTCGAGCGGGGGCAGCGGAAATGGGCGGGGCTCCCGGGAGAGCCGGGTTTCCGGGGACAGGGCGGAGGCTGGAGCCGGCGGCGGCCCGACGTGGCGCACATCGTCGCCTTCTGGGAGAGCCGCGCCTTCTACGACTCCTTCATGGCCCGCTCCCACGACCGCCTCGCCGCCGCCCAGGTCGGCACCTTCAAGGACGCCCAGGTCAGACTGTTCGAGTACCGCTTCGACGTGAAGACCGGCTTTGAACCCCGCTTCACCGACTCCGACCTGCTCAGACTCGCCCTGTGCCGGGTCCACGAGGAGCGCGTGGAGCACTTCACCCTTATGCAGGAGAAGGTCTGGAACCCGGCCATGGCGGGATCGCCCGGCATGATCCGTGGCATGTTCGGCGAGGCCCCCGAGCAGGAGTTCCTGATCCTTTCGATGTGGCGGGCCGCAGCCGAGCACGGCAAGTACCGCACCGAACGGATCGAACGCCTCGCCCTGCGCGCCCAGACCGAGGCGGACATCGCGGCCCTCTCCGGCGACATCGTCGACCTGGAACCGTCCTGGACGGTCTAGCACCCAGATACCGGCCGGTCGGTCCGGAAGCAGGGCCTGTGACGTGCGCTGTACGGACCCCGTACGATTCCCCGGTTCCCCACCCCTCGCTCTAGGGTTTCGGCATGGCACGACCACGGCGCATCGTCCTTGTCCGGCACGGCGAGTCGACGGGCAACACCGACGACTCCGTGTACGAGCGCGAACCGGACCACGCCCTGGCGCTGACCGACCTCGGCCGGCGACAGGCCGAGGAGACCGGCGAACGGCTCCGGGAGCTGTTCGGGTCCGAACGCGTGAGCGTGTACGTCTCCCCGTACCGCCGCACCCACGAGACCCTCGGCGCCTTCGGGCTCGACCCCGACCTCATACGCGTCCGCGAGGAGCCCCGGCTGCGCGAGCAGGACTGGGGCAACTGGCAGGACCGCGACGACGTGCGCGTGCAGAAGGCCTACCGCGACGCCTACGGCCACTTCTTCTTCCGCTTCCCGCAGGGCGAGTCCGGTGCCGATGTCTACGACCGGGTCGGCGGCTTCCTGGAGAGCCTCTTCCGCAGCTTCGAGGCCCCCGACCACCCGCCCAACGTGCTCCTGGTGACGCACGGCCTCGCGATGCGGCTGTTCTGCATGCGCTGGTTCCACTGGACGGTCGCCGAATTCGAATCCCTGTCCAATCCGGACAACGCCGAGATGCGGATGCTGGTACTCGGCGAGGACGGCCGCTACACACTCGACCGGCCCTTCGAACGCTGGCGTGAACCGGTGCCGGACTGGGCCACCGGATAGAGTGGGGGAGCGATGACCGCACACTTCTCCCCCCACGGACGCCATGAGCGCGCCCTGGCGAGCCTGCGCGGACTGGCCGTCGGGGACGCCCTGGGCGCCCAGTTCTTCGTCCCGGCCCATCACCCCCTGCTCAAACGGCGCGAGCTGCCGCCCGGCCCCTGGCCGTGGACGGACGACACCGAGATGGCCTGTTCGGTCCTCGCCGTGCTCGCCGCGCACCAGCGCATCGACCAGGACGCCCTCGCCCGCTCCTTCGCCGACCACCACGACCCGGACCGGGGCTACGGCCCCACCGCGAGCCGGCTGCTGAGCCTCGTGGGGCAGGGCGAGGACTGGCGCGGGCCCGCCGCCGCCCTCTTCCACGGGCGGGGCTCCTGGGGCAGCGGCGCGGCGATGCGGACCGCACCCCTGGGCGCCTGGTACGCGGACGACCCGGAGCAGGCCACCCACCAGGCAGAGATCTCCGCCTACCCCACGCACCAGCACCGGGAGGCGGTGGTCGGCGCCATGGCGGTGGCGGCGGCCGCGGCGCTGGCCGGTTCGCCGGACGGCCCGCCCACCCCCGAAGCGCTCCTCGATGGCGTGATCGCGCTCGTCCCGAGGAGCGCGGTCGGCCAGGGCCTGCGCCGCGCCCGCGACATGCTCGACTACGGGGACGCCGGCACCGTCGCCGCCGTGCTGGGCTGCGGCCGCCGCAGGACCGCCCATGACACCGTGCCCTTCGCCCTGTGGTCCGCCGCGCGCGGCCTCGGCGACTTCGAGACGGCGTTCTGGACGACGGCCCGGGTGGGCGGTGACGTCGACACTACCTGCGCGATCGTGGGCGGCGTCCTCGCCGCGGGCAAGGCCGGGGCACCGCCCGCCGAGTGGACACGACGGGCGGAGGCGCTGCCCGAGTGGGTGCCGGCAACCCTCTGACCGGCGCGGTGCGCCCCGACGGGCCCTACTGGTGAGGGACTTGGGCCGGTCAGACGTGCTCCACGGTGGCGATGCCGTCCAGCAGCACCTTCAGGACCGCCTGGAGTTCGTCGTCCAACTCGCTGGCCCTGCCGCCCTGCGCGTGCTGTGACCAGCGGTAGAGGGCGCCGAAGTAGACGTCCCGCAGGAGATTGCCGACGCGCTCGGGCACGAGGTCGGGGGCGAGTTCGCCGGAGCGGGCGCCGGCCTCGATGATGTCGGCGAATATCTGGGCGACGTACGGCTCCTCGCTCAGCGGCCGCCCCGCCTTCACCCACGCGGAGAGCATGGCCGCGGTGACCTCCTGCTCCTCCTCGTTGATCCGGGCCAGTACCGACATACATCGCATCAGCTGGGCGACGGCGTGCGAGCTATGAACGTCTTCCTGTTCGAGATAGTCCAGCAACTTGCTCCGCCGCTCCTCACCCCAGGCGCTGATGACGTCTTCCTTGCGCTGGAAGTAGTTGAAGAAGGTGCCCCGGGCGACATCGGCGCGTCCGGCGATCTCGTCCACCGATGTGCGGTCGTAGCCCTGCTCCG
This sequence comes from Streptomyces murinus, assembly GCF_002154555.1. Taxonomy (GTDB): domain Bacteria; phylum Actinomycetota; class Actinomycetes; order Streptomycetales; family Streptomycetaceae; genus Streptomyces; species Streptomyces murinus. The sequence continues at coordinate 6,638 of NZ_MUNF01000042.1, read as the reverse complement.
TGAACAGGGCCAGCGCGGATGAGTAGAGGCGTTCTTTGACGCGCTGCTTATTGCGTTCGCGTCGACCGGACGACTGCGTCCCGCCTGACGGACCAGGAGCCATGTTCATCTCCGCTTCACGGGGCTGACAACGACTGGGAATGTCGAGGCTTCGACGCAATTTTTACACCACAGTCTAACTATGGGGGAGGGTTCGAATTCACTGCAAGTGCCGGGGTCGTCACACCAGTTCGGCGTGACGGCCCCGGGTCGCATGCTGCTGCCGGCCCGGGTCACATGGGCGCGGCCTCCGCTGTCAGGCCGCGCACGATCCGCTCCAGACTCTCGGCGCCGAGCAGCCGGCCCGCCGTGATGTCCACACCGCAGCCGGTCTTCAGCTGTTTGCGCAGTTGGACGGCCATGAGCGAGTCGAGCCCGAGATCGCGCAGTGACCGGCGGGGGTCGAGATCGGCCGGGGCGACGCCGAGCACCTCGGCGGCGGCGAGGACGGTGTCGGCGAAGACGGCGGCGGGGGCCGCGGTCGGGGGTTTCGCGTGCGGGGCCTCCGGGCGGGCGGCACCCGTGTGCGCGGTGCCGGGGGCGGCGGCGACCATGCGTGCCGCGCCCGCGGTGCTCACCGACGCGCGCGCGGGGTGCCCGCCGAACGGCAGACCCCGCTGGGCCGCCGGTGGCCGGATCGCCGGTGGCCGGATCATGGTGGCAAAACGGGACAGCAGCGGGCGCGCGGGCCCGAGCCGGGAGATGCCCAGCCGGAGCGGCAGCGCGCGGACCAGGGCGGCCGCCGCCGGGCGGCCCGGGCGCTCGGCACGTCCCGGGTCACCCGGACGGCGCAGGGCGATCCCGCGGAACTCCGCGAGCACCCGCCCGTCCCCGTCGAGCACCAGCACTTCGCCGCGCGCCTGCCCCACGCCCGGCCCAGGGGTGACGACGGCCAGGCTCCAGAAGTCGTCCGGCAACTCGCCGTAGAACTGCGCGCTCTCGATGCCGGTGGGCAGGAATCCGTGGCCCTCCTCGCCGGCGCGGCGCGCCTCGGGCCACGCCGCCACCAGCGGCAGCAGCGCCGCCTCCCACAGGCCCGGCGCCGGTTTGGCCAGCCGGATCCGCGCCACCGCCTCACCGTGCCGCCGCCACAACTGCTCCACCGCGCCGGATGTCTCGCCCATCTCCAGCCCGTAACCGCCCGCGAGTTCGCGGAATCCGGCGGCGGACAGATAGCCGTGGCAGCGGGCCAGGGCATGGTCCAGCGCCCGCGGCGCGCGGCGCCCGGCGCCGTCGTCCACCGGGCACAGCGAAGCCGACGAGCAGAAGACCCGCTCGGCACCGTCCGGCTGTTCCAGTTCCACGACCGCCCGCCAGGCGTCGCCGGACCGTTCCAGGCCGACGACGAGCACGGCCGCCTCGGGGTCCGGGAGGAGGACCGGCTCGGGGGCGAGCCGCACGTCCCGTACCGCGAACATCGCGCCGGGCAGGTTCCGCGTGGCCGCGTCGAGTACGGCGGCGACCTGAACGGCAGGCGGTAGTAAGGCCGTTCCGGCCGCGCCCAGTTGCTCCGCCCAGGCGGCGATGCCCCAGCGGCCCAGATCCACCCGCACGGTCAGGGCGCCGCGCGTCGGCGGCTGGGCAGCAGGGGGCTGCCGGAACTCGGTGCGCTCCCAAGGGTAATGAGGGAGCGGTACCGGGCGTACCGGATGTGCGTACCACCGCGTCCAGTCCACGCGGCCGCCCGCCGCGAAGAACCGGCCCGCAGCACGCAGGAGTTCGGTCGCCTCGTCGGTGTTGCGGCGCAGCGAGGGTACGGCGATGCCGGGCGCCCCGTCATGGGCGAGCGTGTCGGCGACCGAGGCGGTGAGCACCGGATGGGGGCTGATCTCCAGGAAGACGTTCTCCGGCGCGTCGGCCTCGGCGGCAAGTCGGCGTACGGCTTCGCGGAACCCCACGGGTTCGCACAGGTTGTCCGCCCAGTACCCGCCGTTCAGTTCGGACTCCTTCACCGGGGCGCGGCGGACGGTGGAGAACAACACGGCGTCGGCCTTCTTGGGGCTCAAGTGCGCCAGGTCCGCGACCAGTTCGGCGTGCAGGGGGCGCATCTGCGGTGAGTGCGAGGCCACGTCGACGTCCACCAGGCGGCACAGCACCCCGTCCGCCTCCAGCCGGACGGCCAGGTCCGCGAGGGCGTCCGGGTCGCCCGCGAGCACCGTGCAGGTGGGGGAGTTCTCGGCGGCCACGCACACCGACGGGATCCGGGAGACGGTCTCGTGGGCCTGGTCTGCGGACAACTCCACGACGAGCATGGCGCCTCCGCCCGCCACGCGCCGCATCAGCCGGCTGCGACGGCAGATCACCGACGCCGCGTCCCGCAGGGACAGCGCGCCGCTGACGCAGGCCGCCGCCACCTCTCCCATGCTGTGCCCGACGCACACCTCCGGCTCCACGCCGAGGTCCCGCCAGGCCGCCGCCAGGGCCACCTGCACCGCCCACAGTGTGGGCTGGACGAGCTCCACCCTACCGGGGAACCGGTCGGCGTCCCGGGTCAGCAACTCTTCGACGGACCAGCCGAGTTCCGCTCGTACGGCCGCGTCGCAGGCGCGCAGCGCGGTGCGGAAGGCCGCGTTCGAGGCGAGCAGGACCCGGCCCATGCCGAGCCACTGCGAGCCCTGGCCGGAGAAGACGAAGACCGAGCGCCGGGGGCCGTTGAAGCCCGCCTCGCCGATCCCGCCGTCGGGCGTCTGATCGCCGGCCGCCAACGCCCGCAGCACGGTGGCCAGTTCGTCGTGCGAGGTGCCGATGGCCCAGAGTCGGTGCGGGCCCGCGTCGCGGCGGGTCGCCGCGGTCGCGCAGACGGCGCCGAGTGCCTGGGCACGGCCCGCGCTGTCCGGGCCGAGGTGGTCCGCGTACGACCCCGCCAGGCGGCGCAGCGCGGCGGCCGAGCGGGCGGACAGGACCAGGAGCTGGGGCCCTTCGGGCCCGGTCCGTTCTGCTGGTTGCCGGTCGTCGATGAACTCGCCCACGACCACATGGGCGTTGGTGCCGGACAGCCCGAAGGAGCTGACGCCCAGGAGTCCCTGGGGACCGGCCTTGGCGAGCGGGGTGTTCTCGGTGACGACCGAGACGGCCGGCCGCTCGCCGGTGAGCAGCGGGTGCGGGTCGGACAGGTGCAGGGAGGCGGGGACGACGCCGTGGCGGGCTATCAGCACCGCCTTGATAAACCCGGCGATGCCCGCGGCGGCCTCGGCGTGCCCGATGTTGGTCTTCACCGAGCCGCAGCGCAGCGGTCGTTCGCCGCCCGCCGCCTCGGCCAGCGCGCTCAGCTCCACGGTGTCACCGGTGGGCGTCCCGGTGCCGTGCGCCTCGACGTAGTCCAACTGGGCGGGTTCGATCCCCGCGCTGTGGCAGGCATCGCGCAACATCTGGACCTGGCCGGACACCGCGGGCTTCAGCAGCAGTCCGCTGCCCTGCCCGTCGTTGGTGACCGCGCTGCCGAGCAGCAGGGCGAGCACGGGGTCGCCGTCGCGCAGCGCGTCGGGCAGCGGCTTGAGGACGACCGCGCCGACGCCCTCGCTGCGCACGAACCCGTCGGCCGCGGCGTCCCCGAACCGGCATCGCCCGTCCGGCGACAGCATGCCGCCCTGCGAATAGGCGATGGAGTCCTGCGGGGACACGATGATGTTGACGCCCGCCGCGATGGCCAGGCCGCTCTCGCCGGTCAGCAGGCTCTGCCGGGCGGCGTGCACGGCGACCAACGAGGAGGAGCAGGCGGTGTCCAGCACCAGGCTGGGCCCGCGCAGGTCGAGCGCGTAGGAGACCCGGCCGGCGGTGACCGCCCGGAGGCGACCGCCCACGGTGTCGCGGACGCCGGGGCCCTCGTCCGGACGGCCGGATTCGCCGTATTCGGCGGTGGCCTGGCCCACGAAGACACCGGTACGGGAACCGGCCAGGGAGGCCGGCGCGATTCCCGCCGATTCCAGTGCCTCCCATACGACATGCAGCAGGATCCGCTGCTGGGGATCCATGCTTCTGGCCTCGACCGGCGAAATCCCGAAGAATCCCGCGTCGAACGAGAAGGCATCGTCGAGGAATCCCCCGTCCCGGGAGACGGTCTTACCGGGGGACGGGGCCCGGCCGGCGTAGTGGTCGGCGATGTTGAAACGGTCCTCGGGAATCCGGGAGACGGCCTGGTGGTTGGCCATCAGGAGATCCCAGAATTCCTCGGTGCTGTTGGCGCGAGGAAAACGGCACCCCATACCGACGACGGCTATGGGGACGCCACCTGCGCACGGGAAGCGCTCCACGTACGTTCACCTTCGATCAGAGTCGATGAGAACAAACACGACCGCCTCGCCGCAGGAGGGCAAGGCGGATTGAGGTGCGCGGTGCAAGTGCGATGCAAAGTTACACCGCCAACCAAGATTGACCCAGAGGCTCATGACGGTGCCCCAAGATCTGTCTTGATATGCGAGACGTGTTCAAGGTGTTCGCGGATATATGTCAAAGTTTGCGCCGTCCGGACTGTGATCCAGGTCACCAAATATTTGTACTTGCATCCCATTATGCATGGCAGTCTATTCTTGCCTTAGCGTTTATTAATGATCGGCAGATCATGGTGGGGAAGTGATGAATATCTGATGCGCCGTTAAAGTCAAGGGATGTCGCGTATGCCGGTTGTGTCGGCCATTTCCAACCGCAGCATCGCCGCGCGGCTACGGGTGACCGAACGCACCGTCAAGGCGCATGTCGCCCAGGTCCTCAGTCAACTCCAGGTGGAATCCAGGCTGCAGGCAGGCCTCGTCACCCACGCCTACCGCGTCATGAACGAAAGTCAAATTCACAGCACACAGCACTCGGGATGGCCGGACCCCTTGCCGTGGCGTCACCTGGAGCACGCCCTCGGCGGAGTTCTCTTTCCCATTCCCTCGCGGAATTCCGCAGCCATTTCGGCCTGCGCTGCTGGAACGCACACTCCCTGGACAAGGCGATGACGCGTGTCCCTCACCGATGTCAAGATCAGGAGCCCCCGTTCGGACGGCGCACCTGACACCCCGGACCCCCGGGAGACCATGCGGGCGTTGCCCGGTTTCCTGCGGTACCCGCTCACCGTCTTCACCGGCAAACCGTTGACCGAGCAGACCCGGCTGCCGTGGATCCCGACCTTTCACCTGGCGGCGGCGGTCCTCGCCGGCTCGGCCGTCTCCTCGGCTGCCTGGGCGCTCGGCGGCTGGTGGCTTCTCGCCCTGCTGCCCGGCCAGGCGCTCACCCTGCATGGCCTGCGCAATCTGCGCATGATGGTCTAATGGCCCGGCTCGCCCGGCTCGGTGCCGACAAGAGCCACGGCACGACCGCCGCGCTGGCCGGCTGACACGCGCCGCGGAGAACGACCTGTGATTCCCGAATGCGATCCTCCTGAAAGGATTCCCTGCGCGGCGGGCGCCGGCGAGTCAGCCGCCCAGGCTTTGTCTCTCGGGCAACCCTTGTACAAGACAGCGAGATTGGGATCGCTCCGGCGCGACCGGCGGCCCGTCTGAACGGGTGGCCGATGATCCTGCCGACTGGCGTGCACTAGCAAATTCGTCGACTCGGAGTCCGGTACGGCGGGCCGCCGGTCGGCGCCCTGGCTGCCACGAGGGCGACCGGGGTGTCGGCCACTGCCCCCGGCGGCGTAATCTAAGGGCGCCATGCCGTACGAACCTCCCACTCACACTGTCGAGCGCTCCCTGCGCGCCACGACCGGAGCGAAGGTCATCGCCGGTGTCGACGAGGTGGGACGCGGCGCCTGGGCCGGGCCCGTCACCGTCTGCGCGGCGATCACCGGACTGCGTCGACCTCCCGCGGGCCTGACCGACTCCAAGCTGCTGACCGTCAAGCGGCGCACCGCGCTGGACGAGATCCTGCGGGCGTGGGTGACGGCCTACGCGCTGGGGCATGCTTCTCCCGAGGAGATCGACGGCATGGGCATGACGGCCGCGCTGCGGCTCGCCGCGGTCCGCGCCCTGGACGCACTGCCGGTCCGCCCCGACGCCGTGATCCTTGACGGGAAGCACGACTACCTCGGTGCCCCGTGGCAGGTGCGTACGGTGATCAAGGGCGATCGCTCGTGCGTCGCCGTCGCGGCGGCCTCGGTGATCGCCAAGGTTCAGCGCGACAAAATGATGGCCGAACTGGCTGTCGACCATGCAGACTTCGGGTTTGCGGACAACGCCGGGTATCCGTCACCCGTGCACAAGGCCGCACTGGAAGAGCGGGGCCCCACCCCGCTGCACCGTTTGTCGTGGGCGTATCTTGATGCGCTGCCCCAGTGGCGGCACCTCAAGAAGGCCCGCAACTGGGCGGACGGAAGCGTTCCGGAGATCGAGGGTCAGCTCGGCTTCGACTTCTGACGGTTCCGATCGCACTGATGTGCCACCCCGTTCATCAGCGCCACTTCAACGTTTGATAAAAATCAGCTCATGCCTCTCATTCCCGAGGAGCCTCAGATTCACGAGAGTGCCCAGGGTCCCCGCGTCACGCCGGCCAGCGGCCGCACCGCGCCGACCCCTCGCCCCGTACCCGGCCCCCGTCCCGTGGCGCCGTCCCGCCCCGGTTTTCCCGTCCCTCAGCGGCCTGTGCCGCCGGTGCAGCGCACGCCGCGTGCCGTGGCTCCGGCC
>NZ_MUNF01000419.1 GCF_002154555.1 Streptomyces murinus | reverse complement strand
GGATGGGGGCCGGAGGCAGGTGTCGGTGCTCGGAAGCGGGTACGGAGACCCGGGGGCAGGCGTCGATACGCGAAAGTCGATGCGCGAAGGCGGATGACAGCGGTCGGGGCGGACGCGGCGGCCGGAAACGAGCTCCGGCACTCGGAGGCGGGCGTTGAGGGGCGGATGCAGGCGTTGAGGGGCGGATGTGGGCAGCGGTGCTCGGAGCCGATGTCGGCGTCGGCCTCGGCGGTCCGGTACGAGCCTCGGCGCTCGGAGGCGGGCGTCGGTGGTCAGGTGTGGCGAGGAATACTGGGCGGCATGACCCGCCTGATCCTCGCCACCCGTAATGCCGGAAAGATCACCGAGCTGAGGGCCATCCTGGCCGACGCCGGGCTCCCCCATGAGCTGATCGGCGCCGATGCCTATCCCGAGATCCCCGACGTCAAGGAGACCGGCGTCACCTTCGCCGAGAACGCCCTGCTCAAGGCGCACGCCCTGGCGCAGGCCACCGGGCTGCCGGCGATCGCCGACGACTCCGGCCTGTGCGTGGACGTGATGAACGGCGCCCCCGGCATCTTCTCCGCCCGCTGGGCCGGCCGGCACGGCGACGACAAGGCCAACCTCGATCTGCTTCTCGCCCAGATCGCCGACATCGCCGAGGAACACCGCGCGGCCCACTTCGCCTGCGCCGCCGCCCTGGCCCTGCCGGACGGCACGGAACGCGTGGTCGAGGGCCAGCTCCGCGGCACCCTGCGGCACGGCCCCGCCGGCACGAGCGGCTTCGGCTACGACCCGATCCTCCAGCCCGACGGCGACACCCGCACATGCGCGGAACTCACCGCCGACGAGAAGAACGCCATCAGCCACCGCGGCAAGGCGTTCCGGGCGCTGGTGCCGGTGGTGCGGGAGCTGCTCGGCTGACTTCATGGAACGGCCCCGCACCTTTGAAACGAAGGTGCGGGGCCGTTTCTGCCTGTGCGCCCGGTCGGACTCGAACCGACAACACCAGGTTCCTAAGACCTGTCTCTCTACCAATTGGAGTACGGGCGCAAGTCGTAGCCTTACTTTACCGGGGGTGAGTATGCCCTCGCCGACCACCTCGGCACCAGGTGCTCGTGGTCGCATGGCAGTTGGGACACAGCAGCCGCAGATTGCCCCGTCGATCGTCACCCCAGTCCCCGTTGATGTGGTCGACCTCCAGCGTCATCGGCTCTCCGAGCCATTCGGAACCGATACCGCACTCGGCGCACTGCTCCGGCACGCCCACCTCGCGCAGCGCGCGGCGCAGCAGACGGGTGGGCGTGCGACGCCGGCCGTCATGCTTGACCAGGATGTCCTCAGGGCGCTTCGCGCGGACCGTGCCGGCCCTGCCCCGCCCGTGCGCCTGACCCAGGAAGTGCGCGGTGGAGATGCCCGCTTCGGCGATCCACCTGCGCAGCAGCGCGCGCTGTGCGCCGGTGACGGGGCGCCGAAGGCGGCGCAGTGTCCCCGCGATGGAGGTCGACTCGGCCACCGCCACACGCAGCTCCCGGGCAGCCGGGCGGGCCTTGCTCCTGATCAGGGTGGCGCGGTCACGCGTGTACCGCACGCCGCTGCTCATACGGCACCTGCCCGCGCGTGACGCCCCTTGCCCCGGCCGCGGTAATTGTCCGTGACCGAATGGCAGTTGGGGCAGAGGAAGCGGAGGTTCTCGATGCGGTTGTCACGCCAGTCGCCGTCGATGTGGTCGACCTCCAGCGGCAGTGGGCGGCCCCGCCACACCGGGTCCGTGCCGCAGCGGGCGCAGCGTTCCGCCACGCCCATCTCGTTCATCGCTCGCTTGAGCCGCTGTCCCGGGACGCGCGCGGCATGCTCGGACGTGTTCTCGACCAGGATCTCCTCGGCGGTCCGGCGGCGCTGGTTGTCCCGCATCCGCTCGGTACGCACCACGGGCGTGAAATGCGTGGTGTCGAGTCCGTACGCCTTGATCCGCCGGGCGATGTTGGCCTGGTGGCCGCCCACGGAGTCGAGCCCGAGCCGGCGTACCACCTCGTTGACGCTGACGGAGGCCGCCACCACCGGTTCCAGGATCGCGCGCGTCCACTTCGTGCCCTCCCGTTGGAAGTGCGACGTGTCCACCCCGAGCTTCTTCATGCGCCGCGCGATGTAGTCCCGCGTCGGACTCCCCGGATCCACCCCCAACCTCTCCAACGCCTCCGACAACGTCCGTGCCCCGCGAGCCGCCTCCTGCAGCCGCTCCCTGGTGTACGCGCTGGTCCCCATCGAGTCCCCCTCCGGCCCGGGCAGATGTTCGTAGCCCGCATGGATCAACGAACCGGCTGTCGGACGGTCACGGGCTGGGAGGCGGGAGAAGAAGGCGGCCCGCACCAGAACCACCTGGTGCGGGCCGCCTTCAGAGGAAAATGGAACCGCTCAGATGCCCAGATCCTTGATGATCTTGGCTACATGGCCGGTCGCGCGGACGTTGTAGAAGGCGTGGGAGATCTTGCCGTCCTCGTCGACGACGAACGTGGAGCGGATGATGCCCATGTAGGTCTTGCCGTAGTTCTTCTTCTCGCCGAAGGCCGCGTAGGACTCGGCGACCTTTTTGTCGGGGTCGGCGACGAGGGTGACCTTGAGGGACTCCTTCTCGCGGAACTTGGCAAGCTTTTCCGGGGTGTCCGGGGAGATGCCGATGACGTCGTAGCCGGCGCCGGCCAGCAGGTCGAGGTTGTCGGTGAAGTCGCAGGCCTGCTTGGTGCAGCCCGGGGTAAGCGCCGCGGGGTAGAAGTACACGATGACCTTGCGGCCCTTGTGGTCCGCGAGGGAGACCTCGTTACCGTCGGCGTCCGGAAGGGTGAAGGCGGGGGCCACGTCCCCCGGCTGGAGTCGCTCGCTCATCGGACCAGCGTAACCGGGGCCCCTTGCGGTGCGGCGCGGGCAGGAGCTGACAGACTGTCCGGAACAGGACAGCAGGATTTCGGCAGACTTCGGAGGCCGTACGGTGGCGGACACGGCGGACACCAGAACCCCGGCGCAGATCGAGGCGGACATCAGGCGCCGCCGCGAAGTGCTGGCCGAGACACTCGACGAGATCGGGGTGCGGGTGCACCCGAAGACGATCGTCGGGGATGTGAAGGCCAAGGCCGTGGCCAATATCGACCACACCGTCGGGCGGGCGTATGTGCAGGTCAACCGGGTGGTGAGCGAGGTCAGGGCGCAGTTCACGGACGAGGAAGGGCGGCTGCGCGCGGAGCGGGTCGTGCCGGCCGCGCTCGTGGTCGTCGGGGTGGTGGGCCTGGTCGCGCTGTCCCGGCGGCGCGGGCGCTGACACCACGGGCAACCGGGTGCGGACGATGGCCACCCAGGGGGCCACGGGCGGGTGGAAGGCAGGTAGGTTCGAGGCGTGAGCGCCAAGAGACACGAGCAGAGCACCCCGCAGCACGACAAGCTGCCCATCCGGATGCTGCACGACCGGGTGCTGGTCAAGCAGGAGACCGGTGAGGGCGAGCGGCGGTCGGGGGGCGGCATCCTGATTCCCGCCACCGCGGCGGTCGGACGCCGGCTGGCCTGGGCCGAGGTCGTCGCGGTCGGGCAGAACGTACGGACCGTGGAGCCCGGCGACCGCGTCCTGTTCGACCCGGAGGACCGGGCCGAGGTCGAGGTGCGGGGCGTGGCATACGTGCTCATGCGCGAGCGCGACCTGCATGCCGTGGCCGCGGACCGGTTCGAGGGCTCGGAGGACTCGACCGGGCTGTATCTCTGAGGCCGTGAGGCCGTGAGGCCGTAGCGGCCCGAACGACGAGGAAGAGGGCTGGTGACCGTGGTCACCAGCCCTCTTCCTCGTGGTTTTGCTAGGTTCGGGAGCGAGCCCGACGAGACGCGCCGTACCGGGATGCAGGCAAAGACGACGCACCGGAAGAGAAACGTCGTACGTCTCGGAGGTGGCCGTCGTGGCCTGGGTTCTGCTTGTCGTGGCCGGTCTGCTGGAAGTGGGCTGGTCGATCGGGATGAAGTACAGCGAGGGTTTCACCCGGCCGGTGCCCAGTGTGCTCACCGGTGCCGGGATCGTCGCCAGCATGGTGCTGCTGTCGTACGCGGCCCGGTCCCTGCCCATCGGTACCGCCTACGGGGTGTGGGTCGGTATCGGCGCGGCCGGGGCGGCGGTGCTCGGCATGGTGGTGCTCGGTGAGCCGGTCACCGCCGCCCGGATCTTCTTCGTGTGTCTGCTGCTGGTCGCCGTGGTGGGGCTGAAGGCGACCAGCGGCTGACGCGCGGCTCAGGTGCCGGGGCCGCCGGGGCCGGTCCCGGCGATGGTGCCGGTGCCGCCGCCCGCGGCGGCACCGCCGCCGCCGTCCACCGGGGTTCCGCCACCACCGCCCTGGCCGCCGGCCGCCCCGGCTCCGCCGTTGGGATCGCCGCCCGCGGCGCCCGCGGTGGCCGGGTCGGTGCCGCCTGCCGCGGCGCCACCCGCGGCGGCACCGCCGTCGGCGTCACCGCCGGTCGCCACGCCGCCGTCGGTCGGGGTGCCGGTGGCACCGCCGTCGGTGGGGGTGCCGCTCGGGGTGCCGCCGGGCTCGGTGGAGCCGCCGGTGTCGCCGCCGTCCGTGCTGGCGGACGCGCTGGGGTCGCCGGGGCCGGGCGGCTGCGGCTGGTCCGCGCCCTCCTGGAGCTGGAGGTCGAAGGACGAGGCCGGGGTGTTCTTCAGCGCGTCGTGGGTGTACTGGGCCCAGATCTGGGTGGGCGGGCCGCCACCGTTCATACGGGCCTGGCCGAGCGCGCCGTACAGCGGCATGTGCTTGGCCGTCACCGGGTCCTGGCCCATCACGGAGACCACCGTGGCGAGGTCGGGGGTGTAGCCGGCGAACCAGGCGGCGGTGTCGTTCTCCGCGGTACCGGTCTTGCCGGCCGCCACCCGGCCCGAGGCCTGCGCGGCGGTGGCGGTGCCGCCCTGGACCACGCTCTTCAGCATGGCGGTGGTGGTGTCGGCGGCGGCTCGGCTGACGGCCTGCTTGACGGTGTTGTCGGGCAGCTTGACCTCGTCGGTGCCGTTGCGGGTGATCTTCTTGACCATGGTGTACGTGCCGTGCTTGCCGTGGTTGGCGAGCGTGGCGTACCCCTCCGCCATGTCCAGGACGCTGGCGGTGGCGGGGCCGAGCGCGATGGACGGGTAGGGCTGGAGGTCCGGGGTGTCGGCGGGGATGCCCAGGTCGATCGCGGTCTGCTTGACCTTGCTCGGGCCGACGTCGACGGCCATCTGCGCGTACACCGCGTTCACCGACAGGTCGGTGGCCTTGGTGACGGTGATCTGGCCGTACGACTTCTGGTCCTCGTTCTGCGGGGCGTACGCGCCGCCGCTCCAGCCCTGTACGGGGCGCTCGTTGGTGCCGTCGTACTGGGTGTTCGGGGTGATGCGGCGGCCGTCCTGGGTGGTGGACCCGTTCTGCACGGCGGAGGCGAAGACGAAGGGCTTGAAGGTGGAGCCGACCTGGAAGTCACCGCGGGTCGCGCCGTTGGTGTACTGCTTCACGTAGTCGATGCCGCCGTACATCGCGACGACCTGGCCGGTCTTCGGGTCGACGGAGGCGCCGCCCGCGCGGACGTAGTTGTCGGCCTTGAAGGTCTTCTTGTCCAGCTTGGAGACCAGCTGGTCGTTCACGGCCTTGACGAAGGCGTCCTGCTTGCTCTTCTGGATGGTGGTGGTGATGCGGTAGCCACCGGCCTCCAGCTGGTCGGAGTCGAGGATGTGGTTCGCGATCAGGTAGTGCTTGACGGCGTCCACGAGGTAGCCGCGCTGGCCGGACATGCCGGTGGACAGCGTCTGCTCCTTGGGCATCGGGAACTTCATCCCCGTGCGCTCGGACTGGCTGAGCCAGCCCTGCTTGACCATGCCGTCCAGGACGTAGTTCCAGCGGGCCACGGCCGCGGACTTGTTCTCCGGGTGCGCGACGACGTCGTACTCGCTGGGCGCGTTGACGAGCGCGGCGAGGTAGGCGGCGCGGGCCGGGTCGAGGTCCTTGGCGTCGCGGCCGTAGTAGGCCTGGGCGGCGGCCTGGATGCCGTAGGCGTTGCGGCCGAAGTAGCTGGTGTTGAGGTAGCCCTCGAGGATCTCGTCCTTGGACTTGTTCCGGTCGAGCTTGATCGAGATGAAGAACTCCTTGGCCTTGCGGGTGACCGTCTGTTCCTGGGCCAGGTAGTAGTTCTTCACGTACTGCTGGGTGATCGTGGAGCCGGACTGCTTGCCCTTGCCGGTCGCGGTGTTCCAGGCGGCGCGGAGCATCGCCTTGGGGTCGATGGCGGACTCGGTGTAGAAGTCGCGGTCCTCGGCGGCCAGTACGGCGTGCTGCGCGTTCTTGGAGATCTCGGCGAGGGTGACCTTCTCGCGGTTCACCTGGCTGTCGCGGGTGTCGCGGGCGATCTGGGAGCCGTCGGCGTAGAGGTAGACGTTCGCCTGCTTGGTGGCGAGGGCGTTGGCGGGCGGGATGTTGACGAGCGAGTAGCCCACGAAGAACAGGCCGACGACCGCGAGCACCAGGAAGACGAAGGTGCCGAGCACCATCTTCCAGGTCGGTACGAGGCGTCGCCATCCGGTGCGCTTGGGCTTCTTGGCCTTGGTCCTGCCCTTGCCCTTGCCGTCGTCCGCGCCGGTGCCGGTGGAGGTGTCCGAGGCGGTGGGGGGCGTCTGGCCGGGGGT
>NZ_MUNF01000418.1 GCF_002154555.1 Streptomyces murinus | reverse complement strand
AGCGCCCCTCCCCCCGACTCACGGCCCCGACCCAGAGGAGAGAGCGAGCAGTGGCAGAAGACAAGAAGTTCGACGAGTTCCTGGAGGCGGTCGCCTCCCTGCGCGACAGCGACCCCGTGCGCACCACCGCGCACACCTCCAACGCGGCCACCGAGACCTGGCTGGCCACCACGGTGCAGCACGACGCCGCTGAGCCCACCACCGAGTCCTGACCCGCCACGGGGCCGGGCCCGTCCCGGTCCGGCCCCGTTCCACCCCCGGAGCCCCAGATGAGCGCTCTCTCCCCGGAAGCCCCGGTCGCCCTGGACGGCATCGCCGACCACCAGCGCCTACAGACCAGCCGTATCGCCTCCGTACTCGGCAATCGCCTCGGCTCATCCGCCCTCGACTACGCCGTGGCCCACCACCTGCTCGAAGGCGCCGAACACGCGGCGCGCGCCCGGCACGCGGACCGCCTCGCCTGGTGCCGCCGTACGACGGTACGAGACCTGACCCACCTGTCGGCCGGCCCACACCTCGTGCTCAGCCCGTGTCCCGCGGATCTGCTCCGCTCAGAGATCTCCGAAACCGCGTACTACCTCATCGGCCCCGACACCAACCCTGCTCCACCCGAGGCCCTCGGCCTCGTTGGTGCCGCGATCGCCTCCGCGACCGAGCACGGCTTCGGGACCCTGCTCACCCAGCACGCCCCCGTCGTCTGCCTGCTCAACCATCGCCGACTCGACGAGACTCTCCACAGTTGGGCCCTCACCCGCCTCCCGGGCACCGTCTTCACCGACTACACCGCCCACCCCGAGGTCCTGGCCCGTGACCTGATCCACGAGGCCGCCCACAACTGGCTCAACGACGCCCTGGCCGCGTACAACGTGAGCCTCCCCGCCGACGTCACCTTCTTCTCCCCCTGGCGGGGAACTCCTCGTCCCGTCTACGGCTTCCTTCACGCCTGCTGGGCCTTCTCCCTCACCGTGATTTACGTACGGAAAGCACGGCGCAGCGCCACAGGCGCCGTCGCACCCTTCCTCGACGCTCACCTGCGCCAGCAGGCGGTCCAGTTCGCTGCCGCTGCCGAGTGCCTGGATCAGGCCCTCGCGTACGTGCCGGGAAACGAAATCCGTGAACGCATCGGCCGCGCAGTCGGCGAGGTCGTGGGTCCCGCATAGCAACAGCCTGAGTTCGGTGGGGCTGGGGCAACCTCCTGGCACAGGTCGCCTGACCAGCGGCTAAGCCTGCGCGGCCAGCTTCTTGCTGGCGGCGTCCAGACGGGCCAGTACGCAGTCCCGGCCGAGCAGCTCCATGGACTCGAACAGCGGGAGTCCGATCGTCCGGCCGGTGACCGCGACCCGGACGGGCGCCTGGGCCTTGCCCAGCTTCAGCCCGTGCTTCTCTCCGATGGCGAGCAGGACGGCCTTCAGGTCGTCCGCCCTCCAGTCCGCGACGCCGGCCAGCTCGGCGCGGGCGTCCGACAGGATGTCGTCGGCACCTGCCTTCATCGCCTTGTTCCACGACGCCTCGTCCTCGACCGGCTCGTCGAGGAACAGGAAGTCCACATAGCTGGTGATCTCGGAAAGCAGCGCCAGCCGGGTCTGGGCCAGGGAAGCCGCTGCCTCGAAGACGTCCTTGTCGAACGCCTCCGGCCGCCACGGCGCGTACGGGGCCACGAGCCATGGCGCGCAGGCGGCGGCGAACTGCTCCGGCGACAGGGCGCGGATGTACTCGCCGTTGAAGGCCGTCAGCTTCTTCACGTCGAAGAAGGCCGGCGCAGTGTTGACGTCCTCGATCCGGAAGAGCTGCTCCAGCTCCTCGTAGGGCCCGATCTCCCGGTCGTCACCCGGGCCCCAGCCGAGCAGCATGAGGTAGTTCACCATCGCCTCGGGCAGGAAGCCCTCGGCGAGGTAGTCCTCCAGAGCCACCTTGTCCCGGCGCTTGGACAGCTTCTGCCGCTTCTCGTTCACGATCACCGGCAGATGCGCCCACACGGGAGGCTTGGCACCGAGCGCCTCCCACAGCAGCTGCTGTTTCGGGGTGTTCGACAGGTGCTCCTCGCCTCGGATGACCTGCGTGATTCCCTCATCCAGGTCGTCCACGACGTTGGCGATCAGGAACACCGGTGACCCGTCGCCGCGGGCGATCACGAAGTCCTCGATCGCGCTGTTCGGGAACGCCGGCTCCCCGCGGACCAGGTCGACCACGACGGTCTCACCCTCGTCCGGCGTCCGGAACCGCAGCGCCCGCCCCTCCTCGAAGGCCAGCCCCCGGTCCCGGCAGAACCCGTCGTACCCGAGGTGCTCCGACCCCGTGCGCTCCTTCAGCTGCTCCCGGGTGCAGTCGCAGTAGTACGCCCGGCCGGCCGCGAAGAGCTGCTGAGCCGCTTCCCGGTGCCGGTCGGCGTTGTGCGACTGGAAGTACGGCCCCTCGAAGGCCGGGTCCTCGCCATGGATGCCGATCGCCGCGAGCGCGCTGATGATGCCCTCGGTCCACTCCGGCTTGTTCCGGGCCGCGTCGGTGTCCTCGATCCGCAGGACGAACCTGCCGCCGGACTGTCGCGCCACCGCCCAGTTGTAGAGAGCGGACCGTGCACCGCCGACATGGAACATGCCGGTCGGGGACGGGGCGAAACGAACGCGAACCGGGACAGTAGACATGCGCTCCAGAGTAGCGACGCCGGTCCACCGCCCTGAACCACTCGACTCCCCCCTCGGGCTTGTCGGCCCTCCCCACCCTGTGCTCGCCCGCCCTCCGCCTCAGCTCTCGATTCCAACGAGCCAGTGCCCCGAACCATTCACCACTTGCGGCTACGCCCTGCGCACGTGCCCGTGCTGCGGCAGGCACTCTCGCACTCCGCGTGCAGTCAGCTGTCACACGGTGAGGATCCGACGATGCGCCGTTCATGACCGCTTAACTCCGCCATACTCCGAGAGGAAGCGAGCAGACATCGGAGAAGGTCATGTCTCAGGAGGCCAGAAGCAGGAGATGGCTCACTGCCATCACACGAGGCAGCTTGTCCGTACCCGCCCGCCAAGCCCTACTCGACCGACAGATCCTTCCCGACGATGCTGTCTTCGACTATGGATGCGGGCGCGGGGAAGATGTGCGCGCACTGCGACACCTGGGGTGTGACGCCACCGGCTGGGACCCCTTCTACGAACCCGATGTGCAGCTGAAGCCGGCTTCGGTGGTACTTCTCACCTACGTCCTAAACGTCATCGAGGACCCTGTCGAACGGCGGCACACCCTCCAGACCGCCTGGGACCTCGCAGGGAAGGTGTTGATCGCTTCCGCACGCTTGACTTGGGAGAGATCGAAGGTCAACGGTCAGGAGTTCGGGGACGGTCTGCTGACCCGGCGCAAGACGTTCCAACACTTGTATGGGGCCCATGAGTTACGGACCTACGTTGAAGAGATCACTGGTGTCCGGGCTGTGTCCGCCGCACCAGGGATCATCTATGCATTTAAGACCGACAGCGACCGGTTGAGCTATCTCGCACGCCGCATCGTCGCCGACGACGAGTGGCTGGCTTCGAGCGACACCGCTACGGCAGTAGCCGCGCTCATCGACCACGTGGAGCGCCGCGGGCGCCCTCCGCGCCTGGAAGAAACACCCCGGCTCACAGCCCAACTACTGGCGCACCTGAGCCCGGCGGAGGTACGCCGTCTTGTACGCGAGTCCGCCGACCCGGCCAAGGTGAGCGAGGGCGCCAAACGCACCACTCTCAACACACTGTTGTTCCTTGCCGTTGAACTCTTCAACGGCCGCGGTCCGTTCACCAGTCTGCCGCTGACTGTGCAGCTGGACATTCGGGCGTTCTTCTCTTCATACAAGGAGGCGTGCCGACGAGCCGACCGACTGCTGCTCAAACTTCGGGACGACGCCTACGTCCGTGGAGCTATGAGCGCCTCCAAGGTTGGCAAGCTGACGCCGACCGCGCTCTACGTCCACCGCAGAGCGGTCGATTGGATGCCGACCGTGCTGCGCTTGTACGAGCACTGCGCATCGATTGCGGCCGGCCGACCGCAGGCTTGGACCGTTGTCAAGCTCTGCCACCGGGGCCGTGCAGTGAGCTGGTTGGACTACCCGGAGTTCGACCGCGATCCCCATCCCCGACTGCTGACGTCCTACCAGGTCGACTTGGAGACCTTCGAGACGTCGCATCATTCGTATGCAGGTCGTAGCAATCGGCCGTTGCTACACCGAAAGCACGAGTTCCTGCACCCGGACGATCCGGAGGCGCCGAAGTACAGGCGCCTGACGGAGGCTGAGGTCAAGGCTGGGTTGTATGCATACCCTCACCTGATTGGTACTGAGGCCGGCTGGGAGAGCGAGCTTGCTCGGTGCCAGCGAGCCCTCCGCGGGCACCGCCTCGTCCGAACTCGCGACTAGGCCATTCAGGCCCGAGGCCGAAGCCTGCCAACACCGTTGGCCAGCTCCGTGACGTCCAGGGTCTCTGCTTGTTCGGGATACCAGGAGAACCGCAGCCCGTTCCTCGCCACTGCGTGGGGCAGGTCCATTGCGGTGAGTACGTGGCTCGGTGTGTAGGAGGCGCTAGTGCACGCAGAACCCGTCGCGACCGCGACCAGTTCCTTGAGGGTTACGAGGAAGGCTTCAGAGTCCACATCCTCGAAGGAGATGTTGAGAATGTGCGGGACGACGTGATCCTGGTCACCATTCAGATGAAAGCGCTCTGATGCCAGCCCTTCGAGGAGCTTCGCGCGCAGTTCCAGGGCAGCAGCCTGCCACCGGGCATGCTCCCTTTCGAAGATCTTCGCGGCCTCGGCCAGGCCCATGATCAAGGGCACGGGGAGGGTGCCGGGCCGCAGGCCGCGCTCCTGCCCGCCGCCGAACATGATCGGCTCCAAGGGAGGCCGCTCGTCATCCATGCTTTCTCGGCGTCGAGCGACCAGTGCACCTACGCCTTTGGGTGCACCGATCTTGTGACCACTGATGCTGATCAGGTCGATCGGCGCGGTCAGATCGGCAGGTACCTTGCAGTACCCCTGAGCTGCATCCACGTGCAGGTACGTCGGAGTGGATTGAAGCTCGCGCGCGAGGTCGGCAACGGGCTGGATGACCCCGGTCTCGTTGTTCACGTGCATCAGAGACACGAGCAGGGTGTCCGGTCGCAACCGTTCCAACACAGCCTCGACCGCGACCCGGCCCGAGGGGCCGGGCCTGAGGAAGTCCACTTCAAAACCTCGGCTGGCCAGGTGCTCCAGGGGCTCAAGCACCGCCTTGTGCTCGATGGCGGAAGTAATGATGTGACGCCGGTCGGTCCGCTCGCCGTAGGCAGCGAGCCCAAGCAGAGCGATGTTGTTGCTCTCCGTAGCACCGCTAGTGAAAATCAGCTCATCGGGCTCGGCCGCAACGGTCCCCGCCAGGTAGTCGCGGGCACGTTCAACCGCGCGCTTGGCGCGAAGACCGTACTCGTGGCGGCTACCAGCGTTCCCGAACTCGGCCGTCATCCAGTGCAGGACAACATCGGCCACTCTCTGGTCCACGCGCGTCGTCGCCGCCGCGTCGAGGTACGTCACCATCGAACCCAACCACCTTCGAGCGTGATTCCCACGTGCTGTGTACGTCATTTACCTGACGTACGATAGCGTGTGCAGGTGGGATCTTCCGTCACTCCTCAGCCTGCCGAATCGCCGACATCTGCCGGTTTTGAGTACGTATTTCCGGCCATCCGCGGTATCCAGGCAGGACGCGAGTTCTACGTGTCCATGTGCCCGCTGCGCCTCATCCCCAAGATCTTCCTCTTCGATGAGGACGAGCTGGCCCCTGAGGTGCGCGCGCAGCGGACCTTGAACAAGGGGCGGCTGCCGGCGCTGACTCGCTACATCATCGACAACCCCACCGACTACGTCTTCAGTGCGCTGACCGCCTCTGTCGATGGTGACATCCGCTTCGAGGGCATTGCAGACAGCGGCGTGGGCATGCGTGCAGGCCAGATCCGCATCTCGATGGCTGCCCGGTTCCTCATCAACGACGGCCAGCACCGGCGCGCCGCGATCGAGCAGGCACTGAAGGAGAACCCCGATCTCGGCGAGGAGACAATAGCCGTGGTGTTCTTCCACGATGCCGGCCTCGCTCGCTGCCAGCAGATGTTCGCCGACTTGAACCGGCATGCTGTGAGGCCGCCCCGCTCCATCGGTGTGCTGTACGACCACCGCGATGATCTGTCCACCACGGTGCGGCTGCTGGCCATGCGTGCCCCGATGTTCAAGGGGCACGTGGACATGGAGAACAGCACCTTGTCACAGCGCTCCCGTAAGCTGTTCACTCTGAGCTCCCTCTACTACGCCACGCAGTCTCTGCTGCAGGACCTAAAAATCAGCAAGCAGCAGTCCCACGAGCTGGCGGAGGCGTACTGGAGCGCGATCGACGCACTGATCCCCGAGTGGGACATGGTGCGACGACGTGAGATGTCGGCAGCGGAGATGCGCAGCGACTTCCTGCACAGCCACGGCATCGCCTTGCATGCACTGGGACGCGTCGGCAACACGTTGCTGCGAAAGTCCTTGGCGCCACGAAGCTGGTCCCCAACCCTCAAGCGCCTGTCCAGTGTGGACTGGACACGTTCCAACACGGACTGGGAAGGGCGAGCCCTGGTCGGCGGGAAGGTCTCCAAGAGCCGACAGAACTTGACCTTGACCGTGAACTACGTGCGACAGCACCTCAAGCTAGAGCTGAGCGCCGAGGAACAGCGCGTGGAAGATGCCTATCTGCGAGGAGAGTCATGAGCACCCCCAACTCGACGAGGACCTTCCAAGACAGGCCCTTGGCAGAGGTCGTCGAAGAGCTGACGGAGGAAATCCGCGAACTCTATGTCGCGGATGAAGTGCCCTGGGTCATCGGGTACAGCGGCGGGAAGGACTCCACTGCAGTTCTCCAACTGGTATGGCTCGCGCTAAAGGGCCTGCCCGCCGACCAGCGCACCAAGCCAGTCCACGTGATCAGCACGGACACCCTGGTGGAGAACCCTGTCGTCTCCGCCTGGGTCGGGCAGTCCCTGGACACCATGCGTGCCGCTGCGCAGGACCAGCAGCTTCCAGTCGAGTCACACAAGCTGACCCCGGACGTCAAAGACACATTCTGGGTCAGCTTGATCGGCAAGGGCTACCCCGCGCCCCGACCGAAGTTCCGATGGTGCACCGAGCGGTTGAAGATCAAGCCGTCTAACGCCTTCATCCGACGAGTTGTGCGCCGTCACGGGGAAACCATCCTCGTGCTGGGTATCCGCAAGACCGAGAGCCAGGCCCGGGCTCGGGCGATGGCCCGGCACGAGAAGCGTCGCGTTCGCGACCGCCTTTCACCCAATGGAAAGCTCCCCAATTCCCTGGTCTACAGCCCGATTGAGGACTGGTCGACCGAGGAGGTGTGGGCGTTCTTGATGCAGTACCCCAACCCGTGGGGTCACGACAACAAAGACCTGCTGACGATGTATCAGGGCGCATCCGATGATTCGGAGTGCCCGCTGGTTGTTGACGACACCACCCCCTCATGCGGCGACAGCCGGTTCGGCTGCTGGACGTGCACGCTGGTCGAGCAGGACAAGTCGATGACCGCCATGATCCGCAACGACGACGAGAAGGAGTGGATGCGGCCCCTGCTCAGGCTCCGCAACGAGCTCGACGACGTCAACAGCGAGAGCCAGACGCGCGATTTCCGCCGTATGAACGGCAATGTCCAGCTGCTCGGCGACGGCGACCGAACCATCCCCGGACCGTACAAGCAGTCTGCTCGCGAGGACTGGCTGCGCAAGCTTCTGAGCGCGCAGAACAAGGTCCGCAACCACAAGAAGGCTCCGGAGCACGTGCGCGGCATCGAACTGATCTCGATGAAGGAGTTGCACGAAATCCGCCGGATCTGGGTTTTCGACAAGCACGAGGTTGAAGACTCCCTGCCGCGGATCTACGAGGAGGTGACCGGCGAGACGTTCCCCGGCTTGCCCCTGGACGAGCAGCTCGTGCTGGGCGCGGAGGAGATCGGTCTACTCAAGGAGGCGTGTGAGGACGACCCGATCCACTTCTCCATGACGCGTGAACTCCTCGCGGTCGAACGGCAATACCGGACGATGTCCCGACGCGCCGGCCTGTTTGAGTCTTTGGAGAAAGCCATCAAGAAGGGCTACTACGAGGACGCGGACGACGCGCTGCAGTTCGCCAAGAAGCTGAAGGCACTGCGCGAGAGTGACCCGACCCAGCTGTCGCTGAACGAAGAGACCACCACCGATGCACCTGCATAGCCTGACACTCCAAGACTTCGGCGCCTACCAAGGTCGGCAGCACCTCGACCTTCGAGTCAAGCCCAAACGTCCGATTATCTTGATCGGCGGTCTGAACGGCTGCGGCAAGACGACGCTGCTCGACGCGATCCAGCTCGTGCTGTACGGCCCTAGGGCCCGTTGCAGCGGGCGAGGCAACCGCGCGTACGAAACATACTTGCGCGAAAGCATCAACCGTGCAGCCGACTCCTCCAAGGGGGCTGCGCTACAGCTGGAATTTTCGATCACCGTAGAGGGCCGCAGCCGCACCTACGAGGTCGACCGAACCTGGGCCCTCATCGGCAAGAACGTGAGGGAGAACCTGGCCGTCACCATCGACGGCCGGTATGACGCCACGATCAGCGAGAACTGGGCAGAGCACGTCGAGGAAATCCTGCCCCTAGAGGTTGCCTCACTCTTCTTCTTCGACGGTGAGAAAGTCGAGCAGCTGGCCGATCCCGAGCGGGCAGCCGGTGTAATCGAAGCTGCCGTCCATTCACTTCTCGGTGTCAGGGCAGTTGAACAGCTACGAACCGACCTCCTCGTCCTTCAGCGCCGGCAGAGGTTGTCATCAGAGGACCGGGGGGCCCTTGAGCAGCTCCACGACCTCAAGGCTCAGAAGCAGGCAGCCTCCCAGGAGGTGGCCACCCGAGAGGCCGAACTGGATCAGGCCAATAAGCGCCACACCGAGGCCGAGGCAGAACTGAAGAAGATAGAGCGTCAATTCAAGCGCGCTGGTGGACATCTGTTTGAGGAGCGCCTCGCGCTTGAGGCCGCCAAGGCAGCCATTGCGGACCGCCTGGCGCAGACGCAGAAGTCCCTGCGCGGTCTAGCCGAAGGCGCATTCCCTCTGGTGCTGCTACGTGATCAACTCGCGACGCTGATGGAACAGGCCGTCCAGGAGCAGGAGGCGCACGAAGCGCGTCAGGTCGTCGGCATCCTCGAATCTCGGGATGCATGGTTGATTGATCAGCTGCCAGACAGCGTGCCGGCCGCAGCCCGCACCGCGTTGAAGAAGAAACTGACGGTCGAGAGGAAGAAGCGCGCCGCGGCGGCCGACCTCGGCTTGGACCTGGGCCTACCGGACAACCTCATCCAGAAGCTGTCCACACTGGATGAGGTTCTACGAGCTGACGAGGCTCGCGCTACCGAACTCCTGGAAGCCGCCGACAAGGGTGCGCACGAGCTGCAGCAGGCTGAACGTCAACTGGCTGCCGTTCCGGACGAACGCAAGATCAAGAACCTTATCGACGCGCGCCAGGCGGCCAGGGATGAAGTGACCGTCGCCCGTGCCGCTGTCGAACAGGCCGCCCAACTGTTCGCAGAGGCCGAAGCCCGCCAGGCGCGGCTTGCGGCCGACTTCGAGCGCACACGCGAGAAGCAGGCCCTACCACTAGTCCGCGAGGAAGAGCTCAAGCGAGTCGCCGCCTACGCGGAGAAGGCTCGCGCGACCCTGGAACGCTTCAGCTCCGCTCTCCTGCGCAAGCACATCAGCAGCCTGCAGGTAGCTGTCCTGATCAGCTTCCAGACTCTGATGCGCAAGAGCGGGTTGATCAAGAGCCTGCGGATCGACACTGACAAGTTCACCATCGCTCTGACCGACCAGGACGGGGAGCCTGTCGACCCCTCCCGGCTCAGCGCCGGAGAGCGGCAGCTCTTGGCCGTGTCCCTCCTGTGGGGACTGGCCAAGGTGGCCGGCAACCGGCTCCCCACCGTCATCGACACCCCTCTAGGGCGCCTAGACAGCCGCCATCGAGAACATCTCGTCGACCGGTACTTCCCTAACGCCGGCCGACAGGTCCTTCTGCTGTCCACGGACGAAGAGATCGACGAAAACCTCTTGAACCGGCTGCGGCCCTCCATCGCCCAGAGCTACGTCCTCGCGCACGACGACACCACTTTCACCACCCGCGTCGGTAAGGGCTATTGGTGGACCGAGGGAGCCCTGCATGCCGTCTGAGATCACTATCCGGCTTTCCCAGGCCGCCAAGGACCAGCTTGCCTGGCTCAAGCGCCACACCGGGCTGACTCAATGGAACGAACTGTGCCGCTGGGGGCTCGCGCTGTCGCTACGTGACCCGTCCACACCTCTCGTGCGGGACATCACCACCGACTCGAACGTGGAGATCTCCTGGAGGACCTTCGCCGGACCACACGGCGATGTATACCTGTCCCTCCTGAAACAGCGGTGCGTGAAGGACGGCGAGGAACCCACAGACGCTGCTGTCAGCAAGACACTGCTGATCCACCTGCACCGTGGCATTGGCTACCTCGCCGGCCGCCAGGATCTGCGTTCCATCCAGGACCTCATCGCCATCACCACCGAGTAGCCACGCCCGTTGGAGCCCGCTTCCCCGCGTACTGGGGAGGCGGGCTTTGCCGTACCAGTGGGCTAGAACCTGTCGGCTCGTCAAAAACCTCGCAGCGCCAGCGCAACGACTCTCCGTGCCACCCGACCTCTACGGGTAGGGAGACCAACGCGGCCTCATCGGCGCGGACTTCACTCAAAACGGCCTACCTGTCAGCCTCTGGCAGTAGGCTGGACCTACAACCACATAACACCGCTTCACTTTTCGGACGTGTGCCACCGCATGGGGCCCACCACCAGACACCCGGAGCGAACAGCATGATCAGCCACCCCGTCGCCGGGGCGGTCAGCGCGCTGCAGAAGCAGGCGCTGGCCAGCAGCGACACCTACGAGCTCGACCGTATCGACCGCGCACTCGACGAACTCCTGCGCAACCCGACGAACGCCTCTACTCCAGCCCCTTATCGCACGAAATCAGCCATGGGGCATGCTTACGAGGTGCTCGAGCGCCGCCGAGCCATCGTCCAATTCATCCCGCTCGAGCCGAACTACATCAACCGCGGGCAGCCCGATCACAGCCTTCTCGCCGCCGAACTCCTCGCGTGGGTCAACACCGAACCGAACCTCACCCAGGCAGAGCGGGTACTGCTCAACGACCTGGCAGGCGGCCACGACGCCGTCTCCTTGGCCGACCGACAAGCGGTACCGCTGCAGCGCATGCGCGAGCGCGTCAGCCGGGCCCGGCGCCGCGCACGAGCCCTGTGGCAGGCCGCGGAGGCGGAGGCATGACCCCCATCCCCGTAAGGCTCAGCCCGACCCTCGTGCGTACCCTCATACCGCCGCAGCGGATCGGCACCTACGTCCTGTACGCGGAGGACGGTCGCCCCACATACGTCGGCCGGAGCGACACGGACATCCGTCGACGGCTCCTACGGCACTGCTCAGACCATCGTGCCGACTACTTCACCTACGACGTACACCACAGTGCCACCAGCGCTTACATGGTCGAGTGCGCACTGTTTCACCTTCTCACTCCTGACGCTTCCAACCGGATTCACCCGGCGCGGCCAGAGGGGCACAACATCCCTTGCACCTTCTGCCTACCCCAGCAGCATGCCGCCCGCCGAGACTGCATTCATGCCGCCCACGAGCAGGTGCGGCCCGCTACGACGAAGGACCGACGATGACTACACCCATGTTCCTTGCCCCAGACGACCAGCGCGCTGATCTCATTCAGGTCGACCGCGCACTGGACTCAATGCGGGACGCCGGCTTCGACCTGACCGCGGCCATCGGTGAGCCGTTGGACAACTCCATCGAGGCCGAGGCCACCCTGATGCGCGTACGGACAGTCTTCGGCCGCGGCAAAAAGACGATCGACAGGATCCTTATTGCCGACAACGGCGTCGGCATCGAGCCCACGAAGATGCACCACGTGCTCTCGATGGGGTACAGCAGCCGCTACGGCGAGCGAAAGGGGCTGGGGCGTTTCGGCGTCGGGCTCAAGCTCGCCGGGCTCAGCCTCGGTGAGCGCATCGACATCTACAGCCGACAGACCGGCAGCACGAAGATCTACCACAGCTACATCGACCTGCAGGAGATCCGCGAGGGGAAGCAGCACTACATCACCACGGACGAGGTCCAGGAGTGGCCCGCCGAGGCGGCCAAGCTGATGACCGGCCGTGACGAGACGCCATTCGCATCCGGCACACTCGTCGTGTTCGGCAAGATCGACCGGCTTTCCAGCGGTGGGACCTATGGCACCTCCCTGGACCAGAAGATCGCCGAGCTCCGTAAGTTCATCGCCCGCGCCTTCCGCACCTACATCGACACCGGTAGGACCTTCGAGCTGGACGGCAAGGTCACCACGCTGCATGATCCGCTGTTCCTTCGCGACAACCCGAGGATCATCTCGCACTACAAGCCGCTCGACCCCCGCGGTGAGCTCATCGAAGAGACTGACCTGAAGATCGACGGCCACAAGGTGCACGTTGCCGTCGCCATCGTGCCCCGCGAATTCCGTCCGTACTCGGGTGCCGGCGGTAGCACGGACCACAACGGCGACGACATCTCGGCATTTCAGATCAACGAGGACAACACTGCCAAAATCAGTATCCTGCGCAACGGTCGCGAGATCTACTACGACATCGTTCCCCGGCTGCTCGAAGGCGGGCGCAGCGACAAAGTTCTTCGCTACGTCGCAATCGAGGTGAGCTTCCCAGCGGAGCTTGACGAGTACTTCCAGGTCCGCAACGTAAAGCGCGGGGCAGAGCCGGTCAGCAAGCTCCGCAGCGAGCTTCGCGAATGGCTGAAGGCGCCCGTGAAGCAGGCCCTCAAGAAGGTCCGCGCGGACTGGAAGGAGACCGAGAAGCGCAAGCGTCTCGAGGACGGTGAGCACACCGAGACGATGGAAACCGCCGCTCGGGTCTTCCCGAACTTCCCGAGAGGGATTGCCGGCCGTGGCGCGACTCCCGAAGACGAGGAGAGGGTTGTCGAGCAGGCTGTGATCGATCTCGGTCTGGACCAAGAAGAGGATGCAGAAAAGATCGAGCGGATCCGCGAGCAGATCCGCACCAAGCCCATCACCCTCATGGGCGGATCATGGCCCGGCAAGGAACTACTGGTCATTGACCACCTGAACGGCAAGGCCGCCGTCAAGTTCAACCTCCGACATGCGCTGTTCGACCAGGTGTATCTCCCCCTTAAGAAGCTCGCCGATGAGGGCACACAGAACCTGGACCCCGAGGAGATCACCGACCTTGCGCGGCGGGGGCAGACCGCCGTCGACCACCTGCTCATCGCCTACGCCCACGCAGAAGCCATGTACCCAGACCCCGAGCGGTTCGACGACCTCAGGACCTACTGGGGCATGTTCACCGAGGCGCTTCTGCGGGAGGCGTTCAGGGACCAGTAGGAAAGCCTCCGGCGGGGTGCCCAGCACCCCGCCCAACGGCTCCCCGGGCACGGGGCTGCGGCGCCCCGACAGCATCCCTTGCTCTCAAGCATCAAGGCATCCAGTTCGTCTTGCGCCGTCCATCACCAGCATCCGCCGCCATGCGGCAGAACCGATTGAGAGGCATCACCAAGAATGTTTGGCTCAGGTTCCAAGCTCACGTTCCGCGACTTCGTCCAGGGAACCTGGGGGAGCTTCGACACTCCGGCTGGCCGAGTCGACTACATCATGACCAAGGCGAGGCTCGGTGGAGACGCCGACGCGCCGGAACGGCAGCTCACCAAGAGCCTCGCACCCGTTCGCGAAGTCATGGATCCTGGGGACCTGGACTTCAACCAGCTGCTGCAGCGTGACCTCGACGACCACCGTGTCGCCGGCAAGCTGATTCCGTACCTGTTCAAGCAGCAGATGACGGGGCCGGCATTCTTTCCACCGATCGTCGCCGTGCTGCTGCCCTTCCAGGCCAAGAAGCCGACTACCTTCCCAGCACTTGGGGCACCCATCCCGGTGGACCACGATGATGCGCGCTGGCAGGAGGAACAGGCCGGCAGTGCGTTCCGTATCCACCGCCTTCTCGGGGAAGACGGCAACCTGCACCCCGCGAATCTGGGCAAGCTGTGGTGGAACCAGTCCGAGTCGAGTCTGGTTGTTCTCGATGGACAGCACCGCGCCATGGGGTTGCTGGCTGTGGAACGCACTCTGTCCCGCTCATGGCAGGGCGCTGGGATGCAGTTCCGGCCCTTCTATGAGCACCAGGTTGAGCAACTACTGCGGGACCACCAGGTCACCGAGGGGGACCTGGCGAAGATCGAAGTGCCCGTCACGGTGTGCTGGTTCCCGGAGGAAACCGGCGAGTCCTCACGTCCCCACGAAGCCGCCCGCAAGCTCTTCGTCGACGTCAACAAGGAAGCCCGGCCGCCAAGCGAGTCTCGAATCATCCTGCTGTCCGACGGCGAGCTGTCCAACGTACTCACTCGGAGCCTCCTGAGCGCATTGCGTGGCCGGGCCGACAACCAGCTGCCACTTTACGCAGTGGAGTACGACAACCCCGAGATCAACGGAAGCCGTCCCGCACGCTGGTCCGTGATGACGAACATTCACCTGTTCAAGATGGTCGTCAAGCGATGCATCTTCGGCCCGCCCAAGTACCTGACTAACCTGGCGCAACCGTTCGGCGGTAGGGAAAAGTTGGAGGACCGCGACAGCTTCATGCGCGAGCAGCTCGACCTCGTCAGCTTGCTGCCGCCCGAGTTCAGCGACGGCGGACGCCACTACTCCGTCGAAGCAATCGGAGAGACGGAATTTCCGTTGGGCCGCGCAGAGGAGCTGGTCGGCCGGTTCATGGACTCCTGGGGGACGGCCTTTTTGACCCTTCTGTCCAAGACGGAACCCTATCGGGCTCATGCCGCCGGCCTCGCCACCTTCAAGGACAGCTGGGATACAACCCACAACCACTCGGCACTCGCGTATGACGCCCTCTTCGGCGGTGTGGGGATCTACTGGACCCTGCGCGACAGCTACGACGAGTACCAACGACGGCGCACCGAAGGCACGGGGCAAATGCCGGTGAAGACGGATGTCATCCGGGCTTGGGAGGCATTGAGGGAGAAGGAGGCTGAGTTCGAGGAGCACCGTGCCCGTGCCTACCTGAACGCGACGACTCCCCTCGCCATTAAGCAGTCGAAATCCGCGTTCGCAGTGTTCAACACGCACGCCTGCCAGCTCGGCATGATCATGACCCTCGCCTCTCTGTGGGAGATGCGAAAGAACCAGCCGGGGGGAGCCGACCTCAAAGATCTACCCGCCTTCGCGGCATCACTCGTCGACGCTTGGAATGCGTTCTTTGAGCTGGACCGCAAGAAGGCTCACGACCGTCGGAACGCTTTCAGTAAGGACGCGAGCAAGTCGATCAACCAGATCGTGAACATGGACACACCAAACGCGGTGTACTTCCGGTATTTCTGGCTGCAGGCGCTTGCCACCCCGTCGGCGTGGCAACACATCGCGCCGTGGCTGATCGACCGCACGGCGTTCGACAAGGGATTGGGCCAGTCCCGCCGCCTCTACCTCGACCTGTGCACCAAGCAGCAGTCCAACGCGCTCAAGGTCAGTGAGCCCACCCTCGGGCCGGGTAAACGGGAGGAAAAGGCCACAGAACTGGCCACCCGTGCGCTCAAGAAGGCGCTGCGCACCTGGTTCGAAGTATCGGATGAGGAGTTCGAGGCGTGGCGGACCTCCCAGCCCGGTCGGCCTGTCCAATCTGAACTGGATTTGGATGACACGTCGAGCCTAGATGAAGCTCCGGATCGCGACTGATCATCAAGGATGTCGGCTTAGGCTGGGACGCCCTGTGATGCCGAAGGCGGCATCACAGGGCGTCCCAGCCTGACTGCGGTCCTAACTTCTCAACGGCCGCGCCGGCGCCAACAGGACGACTGGCTGACCTCCACCCCCTGCCCCCAGTTGCCGCTTAGGGCCAGGACGCCGTATCTCGAAGCTTAACCAGGCTTCCAGCTAGGATCTCCCACACCTCCTTGAACGGCGCGCAATGAGCTAGCACATCAGCACCGTCTCGCTTCAACTCGTGAGACCGAGTCTTGGCGAGAAACATGCGACGGGGACGCGCCCCCTGGTTTGCATTGGTTGATTTTGCATATCGAGCGAATCCCATATGCAGCAGAAACGGACATCCGCTTACCGGGTCAGTAGCGGCGAAAGTCGCGCATTCAACATGCATAGGAGGGTCGAGCGTCAAGCGGCTCCTCATGACCAACGGACCCCCGATCACCGCTCGCCAATATCCGAGCGTTTGACCACACAGGCCGCAAAGCTCGTCACGGATGCACTCCAGCCGTCTAGCACCGTCAACCTCAGTGAAATCTGGGCGCCCGTCAGAGCGGATCACCGTGACATATGTGATTGGGTAACCTCGGTGATCACGAGGTAGCTCAGCAAGCCTAGATGGCAGCGAGGCATGAAACCTTTGGGAAATTGGGTCGTCTGAACCCACCGACTGAACTCCCGTGCGCTTGATCCGCCTTGTCCCGCTCAGTTTCCGACGAGACCGTTTATACAGCGACGATGCCTGGGGCGAGGACTGGCCTCGCGCGACGCCTTACGTAGAAGATTCCCAGGATCTTCGCCGGCACTTTTAGGTTGCCATGGCGTCCGACGGTATATCCACTCATTCGCGTCTGCTGTGAGCGATCTGCCGCCAGCACCCAGCCGTACTCCAACAGCGAAAACTTGAGCACAGACCCCGCCGATAGGATGAACCGCGATTTTTCATGCGTTCATTCTCTTTACCAGCACAGCTAAAATTAGGGGCCTCGATCGGTCGGAGGAGGTACGAGATTGCGTAAACCACGCGAAGCTTCTAGGAGCAAGGCCCCTCCCCCCGTGTCGAGTCCCCTGACCGCCGTGGAGAGAATGGGGACCAGAAGCGACATCACGGGGGGTCACTACATGGATTCTTTCGAGCTGGGGCGGCTGACTGACCACGACTTCGAGGTGGTCTGCCGTGACCTGTTCAGCGATGTCCTCGGTGTGCCGCTGGAGATCTTCCCTCGCGGCCGAGACCGTGGCATCGACCTGCGACACACTGGACCCACCGGGACGACCGTCGTTCAGTGCAAGCACTGGCCGGGCGCCCGCCAGAGGACGTTGATCGGACGCCTGATCAAGGATGAATTGCCTAAGGTCCATGCGCTGGCACCCGACCGCTACATCGTCGCCACGACGGTCGGCCTGACCGTCGACGGCAAGGAAGAGCTCCGGGGCGCCTTCGCCCCCTACATACGCGGCACAGGCGACCTATACGGCATTGACGAAATCGTCGCCGAGCTACTGCGCCGGCCAGACCTGGTCCGACGACACTTTCGGCTCTGGCTAAGCAGCACGACCGTCCTTCAGACCGTACTCAATCAGGACCAGTACCTGCGCTCGTCCTGGCTGCAGAAACGGCTACGACGAGTCGCCGACACCTTCGTCCCGCACGAAGGCTTTGAACGAGCTAGGCAGCTCTTGGACTCCCAGCGGGTCTGTGTCATCGCCGGCATTCCCGGGGTAGGCAAGACAACGGTGGCACTGATGCTCGCGGCCTGGCTGATGGGCAACGGCTACGAGGTCCACGAGATTTCCCAGGACATCGACGAGATCGGGACCCTGTGGCGTGACGACGCTCGGCAGGCGTTCCTATACGACGACTTTCTAGGGCGAACGACCCTGGAGGCCCCGTTGACCAAGAACGAGGACAACCGCCTACTGTCAGTGATCCGCGAGATCCAGGAGGCGCCGGGGAAAGCACTGGTGATGACGACCCGCGACTACCTGCTGGAGCATGCACGTCTTCGTCACGACCGACTGGCGGCACCGGAGGTGTCGGACGCGGTCAGCGTGATCCAGTTGACGGACCTGGATCTAGTGGTCCGGGGCAAGATCCTCTACAACCACGTCCATGGATCTCCCCTCGAAACTGACGACAAGCGGCGGTTCGCCGATCCGGAACTTTGGTGGCCGGTAGTCCGGCACAAGAACTTCAATCCGCGTCTGGTCGAGGAAACACTGAGGCTGTCCAGTCGCCAGGGGAAAGACATCGCCGCAGCGATGCTAGAGAACTTGGACGACCCGCGGCGTGTCTGGGAACGCATCGTGGAGAGCGAGCTGACGGATGAGGCTATCCACCTGCTCGAACTACTGTTCACATGGCAATCCGCTGACCTCGCAAATCTGGAGAAGTCCTGGCGCCGATATCGCAGGGAGATGGGCCAGGCAGCGGACGGGCGGACCTTCCGCAGGGCTATCCAGGTGTTGGACGGCACGATGGTCTCGGTAGAGCGTGGGCAGGTGGCCTTCCACAATCCGTCGATCGAAGACTACGTACGGTTCCACCTCGACGCCGGTCGCGCACACTTCGCAGAACTGCTCAAGGCACTTAGCCCCAATTCAACGATCCAGGTACACCGGCTCGTCGAGGCGGCGCGGATGGCCGATGGAGCAGGCATTTTGGCACGGTTGCAGGAGCACGAGTCGCTTGTGGTCCCTCTCGTCCGGGCGATGGCGGACTATGTCTGGACCGGGCCGTCGGACGAGGACGACAGCACGTCCACCCATCTTCAATGGGTGCTGGAAACGGCTAACTTGTTGAACTCCGCGATGCTGGCCGCGTATGTGATGGCGGAGGCACCCTCCCCGTTCACCTCGTATGAGCACTTCGCCCACCTGGAGAGCCTGGCTGACTCTCTCAGCACCAGCCCGTTGGTTCCAGAGGAGTTCGCAGAGCAGTTCTGGGAGGAGCTGGCCGAGGCCATGCACTGGGAGCTACTGGAAAGCCTCGAGGCTGGCGACTGGGATCGGTCCATCGCGATGTACGACTGGCTGCGCAGGAAGCCCGGCGCGTCCCTTGAACCGGTGACCGAGGAGCTGGTCCAGTGCGCTCTGCAGCAACTGCGCCAAGTCGCCGCGGAACCGGAAGCCGAACCCCAAAACACAGCACTGGAGCCGTTGGAGGAGTTGGTGGGCTTCCTCTTGGCGCAAAGAGCCGAGGACATGCTGCCTGAGGAGTTCGCCATCGTCTACGGCAGAGTTGAGCGTGCAGCCGCCGCCCAACAGGCGGATCGGAGAGTGCGGCTCCAGAAGCATCAGGCCCAGCAACGCGAGCGTACCGACACCGCACACAAGCACTCCCTGGTCACCGAGCTGATGCGGAGGCTCAACGACAAGTGCTGACCGCTTCAGGGACGGCGCAGAACCAGTCGACGCGGGAGTACGCGACTCTGCTCGGCTTCGCAACGCTCCGGACGGAGAATCGGCAGTCATGGAGGGCGCTCCCCTGGGAGCCATCTGGGAGCCAACCCACTACCCAAGCCCTCCCTAGACCGTTCGAGGCCACCGGACACCAACGCTCTGACCAGGCAAAACATCAAATCCCCTGGTGTCGATCCCGCCCGAACCTCATTCGGGACGAAGAGGTCGTGGGTTCAAATCCCGCCACCCCGACAGCCGTAACACCAAACCGGACCCGGTGCTGAGGAATCAGCACCGGGTCCGGTTTGATTTTATGGGCCGCACCAATGGGAGGGATGTTTCGCCTGAGGGCCGGCTCGCTGTCCGCAGCGTGGCTCTGATCGCCGTTGTCCTGATCACCAGGAACGCCGGCGAGGAGGGGAAGGCGCAGCCTAAGCACCGAGGCGAAGGGCGGCGGCTGAGGCACTGTGGCCGGATGCCGTTCCTCCCCTTGCCCCCGGCTGTCACCAGCGAACGTCCTCGTGCCAAAGTCGCCGAACAGACCGGACAAGCGAACAGGCGAATGCGAGGAGCAGCACATGCGCGACGGGGGACCGCAGTGGACACTCACCGTGCCCACAGGCGGCGACACACTCCGGCAGGAGCGCCTCACCCGGAATCTGCACGACACCCTGGAAAGGGCAGACGGTCTCGTCGTCGGCTTTCATGATGCCGACGGGCCCGCCGAACCGGGCCGTAAGGGCACGGGCGTGGGCGAGGTGGCTCTCTGGGCCGCTACCACTGCCACTGTCGTTCGCCCGGCGTCCCAGGTCCTGATCACCCTGATCAAGGAGTGGTGCGCCAAGGAACGGCACCGCAAGGTCGTGGTCACCATCGCGGGCGACTCCATCGAGATCACCGGGCGCCCCGACGCCGCGCAGGAACGCATGGTCCGCGAATTCCAGGACCGGATCTCCGGCAACGACGGCCCCGAACCGGATGACAGCGCACCGTGACCCGCCTCCATAAGCGCCGGGCTCTTCTGATCGGCAACGAGCACTATGACGACAGCCGCTTCTCGCCACTCGCCTCCGCCCGAGCGGACGTATGGGGACTCGCGCAGGTCCTGAAGCACCGCAGCATCGGCAACTTCGTCTCCGTCCAGCCGGAACGCGATCTCACCGCGGACGACATGCGGGCAGTCATCGGCGAGTTCCTTCAGGAACGCGACGAGGACGAGCTCGCGCTCGTGTACGTCTCCGGACACGGTGTACGCACGGTGCGGGACGGCGGCGAGTTCCACTTCGTCGCCAAGGACACCGACTACGACAGAGTGGCCGCGACCAGTGTCAGCGCCGGGTTCCTCAATGATGCGCTGGAAGAGTGCGTCGCACCGCAGAAGATCGTGATGATCGACTGCTGTCGCAGCGGCGGGTTCGCCATGGGGCTGCGCACGTCGGACCGACGGCCTGACAGCTCCGTGGCGAAATCCGGCGAGCGGCCCCCATTGACCAGCAGGGGTGTGTACGTCCTGTCGTCCTCACGGGCCGGGGAAGACTCGTTCGCCGACGCGGGCGACGGCCATGACGTGAAGCCCTCGGCGTTCACCGGTGAGGTCATCGAGGCGCTGCGCACGGGGAAGGTCAGCAAGGACGGCGGCAAGGAAGTACAGGTCAGCGACCTGTTCCACTATGTGAACCGGCGTATGCGTGCCCAGGACGGTGGCCGTCAGGTGCCGGTGCACTCCGCGCTCGGCGTCGACGACCGAATCGTCATCGCGGACAGCCCGTTCGGCCGGGCCCCCATCCTCGATCCCCTGGTCCCGCGACCCCGCCCCGGCGCCGAGGAGCCACCACAGCCGCACTCCGCGAAGTCCGCTCGTACACAGCCCACCTGGGCCGGCCTGCTGGACTACTACCGCGAGTGCGTTCTGGCCGAAGGCGCTGAGACGCCTCTGATGGAGGTGGGCCACCAGAACACGTCGTACGTATGCCTGGACGGCGCGGAGAGGTTCATCTCCGGCGACGTGGACGACGACGGATGTACGGCGCTCCCCGAAGAAGCGGCCTCGCTAGTGGATTCGGCGGCCGGGGAGGACGCGGAGCTCTGGGCGGGTTACCCGGCCGTAGTCCTCACCGGGCCGCGCTCCGGACGCCCCTGGCGGCACCCGAAGTTCGCGCCGCTTCTGGTACGCCGTGTCGAGATCGTCCATGGCGAGGGCGAGGTGAGGCTGAAGCCGTACGGTCCGGTCCAGCCGCATCCTCAGCTGGCTCTCGACTGGCTCGGCGAGGAGGAGGCCACCCAGCTCATCGACACGTTCCAGCCGTCTTGGCATCGAGGGCAACACGACCGTATGGCGTTGGAGGTACGCAACCTCCTTACGCAGGAGTTCGAGCTGCCGTGCGTTCAGGAGCTTCGGCCCGACCAACTCGCCGACCGCATCGACGTCCACACACCCGGCCACGGCGCCCGCAACACCGCGGTCCTCTTCTCGGCGCGCCCCCAGACAGGCTTCACCAAGCGCCTGCTCAACGACTTCGCCGACATCGCCAAGCGGACCGACCAGATCGAGAAGACCGCCCTCGGCGCCCTCACGCCCGAAGCCTCGCAGCGTGACCGAGCCCTCGGCCACACGGAACCCGAACCGGCGCGCCTCGTGACGCCGCTGCCCTGCAACGAGGCGCAGACCGCAGTGCTCCGATCCGCCATGACCCGCCGACTCACGGTGGCCACCGGCCCGCCCGGCACCGGCAAGAGCCAGTTGGTCGCCAATCTTGTCGCCACCGCGATCTGCGCCGGTCAGACCGTACTGGTCGCGTCCACCAACAACGAGGCCGTGGACGAGGTCTGGCGCCGTTGCGACACGCTGGTGCCCGGCAGCATCGTACGGACAGGTTCGGCGCGGAAGAACGCCAAGAGCAATGCGGAGCACGAGGCCGCCGCGCTGCACGCACTGCGCACCGGCCCGGAGCCGTCGTCCACCGTGGCCACGGCATCCATGGCGGCCACCTTGGCCGCCGACCGGCTGGCAGAAGTACGGCGGGACCTGGCGCACATCGCGGAGACGGAGCTGCGGCTCCGCCGGGCCGGCGAGGCCCGCAACCACCACGCGGAGCAGCTCGGGATCGCCGTCGCCGAACTCCAGGACCTGCTCGGTCATCTGCCCCGGCCGAGGGAGCTGGGGGACAAGGCGCGACGCCTCTCCCGCGCGCGCTTCCTCGGGTCGTGGCGCCGGGCCCGGTTCTTGCGCGGGGCCGGTCTGGACGGGTACGACGGCGATTCCGTCGCGGGCTGCCTCGCGCTCGCCGGCTTCGCCGCGGCCGAGACGGAATGGCGTGACGGGCGAGAGCACGCGGCCTCCGTGGACGACACATCGCTCACGCGGGCACTGCGCGACGCCGAGAACACCGTTCAGGACGCTTCACGCGCTCTTCTCGCCACCAAGGTGCAAACCGCCGCTCTGGCTGGGCGCCGTCGCATCCTCGATCTACTAACCGCTCAGGACCACAATCGCAGCGACTGGCCGCAGATGCGGAAGGTTCTGGGCCGCTCGGACAGCTCGACGGATACGCCCGCGGTGGCCGGGTGGGCCGTCACCAGTCTCTCCGCCCGGCGTTTCCCTCTGGGCCCGGCCCTGTTCGATCTCGTCGTCATCGACGAAGCCAGCCAGTGCGCGATCCCGCATGTCCTGCCGCTGTTCTTCCGCGCACGGCGCGCCCTCGTCATCGGCGACCCCATGCAGCTCACACACATCACGAAGATCAGCCCGCACCGCGAGGCGCTCATTCGCCGCGGAAATGGGCTGCGGTCCGAATGGCTTGAGAAACACCACCTTGCCTATCGGCGCCACTCCGCTTTCCATGCCGCCGAACGCTCCGCAGGCGGCACGTTGCTTCTCGACGAACACTTCCGCTGCCACCCGCACATCGCCGCGATCTCCAACGACCTCTTCTACGACGGCGGGCTGACCGTCCTCACCGACACCCGCGGCCGACCCGCTCTGCCGCGTCCCGCCGTCATCTGGACAGACGTGCCCGGACGAGCCACCCGCCCCTCGCTGGGTGGCTCCTGGGTCAATGAAGACGAGCTCCGAAAAGCGCACGACAGCGTCAACTACCTGCTGGAACAGCTGCCGCCCGAAGCCACCGTCGGCGTCGTCACTCCCTTCGCGCCGCAAGCCGAAGCGCTGCGGAGGCGGCTGCGACCGTACGACGAGGAGCGTCTGCGCATCGGTACGGTACACACCTTCCAGGGTGGCGAACGCGATGTCATGGTGTTCACCCTCGTCGCCGGAGACGGCATGCACCCCGGTGCCGTCGAATGGGTCGGCGGACAGCTGAACCTCTGGAACGTCGCCGTCACCCGCGCGCGAAGTCACCTCATCGTGGTGGGAGACAAGGAGCGCTGGCGGAAACGGGGAGGCGTGGGCGCCGCGCTGCTTGAGGCCGCGGAGCGCGACGGCGTGCCTCCGCGTGACAGCAGCGAAGACGCACTGCTCAAACGCCTGTACCAGGTCCTCTCCCGCGAGGCGGGAGCCACTGTCACGCTGGACGAGACCGTTCACGGGCATCCGGCAGATGTTCTGGTGCGAGGCGTCGGCGACACCATCCCTAGAGCTGTACTACTCGACAGAGGAGTCGAAGAAGGTGCCGACGCGGCACGCCATCTCCGGCTCATGCTGCACCGGCGGAACCTGCTGGGCAGTGGGGACGGCGAAGCCGAAGCCGCTCGATGGCCGGCCTGGAGGCTGTACGAGACAGACGAGCATCGGGGGTGAGCCAGGCCCCCGCGCCTTGCCCCGGCGGAAGGCCGGCGCGTAGCGCTTGCACGGAATCACCATGGTCCGGCCGTCGGCCGTCCGGGAGACGGCCGACGACGCCGTTGTCGCCCGGTCGACGCGGGCTGGGACCCGGGACTCGCGCCTGCCATGGGCGCGCTCAGAGTCGCGCTCCATGAGAAGAACAACCACGCGCCGAAGTCATCGTGAGGTCACGGGACCAAGTCGTCTGGCAAACAGGTGGCCGGCCGGCGCCCTCGACTGATTCCTCAGTCGGCGTCTCCCCAAACAGCTTTCAGATCCTCACAATGGACGGTGATCGACGCATCGGTGAGCGCGATTTCATGCGTGCAACCACCGTCCTCGTACGGGAGAATCTCATCGAGGAGCACAGTGTCGACCAGCATCCAGTCGACGGCGTGCGCATAGTCGATAGAGAAGTGCTTCACCCTTGAATAGCTGATACGCAGCCCGACGTCATGCTTCCACTGGTTCGGGGCGAATTCCAGTATCAGTTTTCCACTTTTATCGGTAGCTACCCGAACAGCAGACAGTTCCAGGTCCTTTACGCAGCGGCTGTTGCCGTGACCCAGGGCATAATGTGCTGGATCGGACGCAAATTCCCTTGCGCCGTCCGGCAACTGATCCAGAAACTTGGGAAGTTCGGCCAAATATGCCCTGGGGTCGACGTAGAACCCGCCATCATCCCAAACGGCCGTAACGTACTTCATTTGCAACCTTCCGCAGCGAGAGGCGGCCGCCTCCACTTGTCCCCGCTGATGTCTTCGGTCCCCTTGGGTCCGATTCGGCCGATCTTTCGCAGTTCGTAGATCATCCGACCCTTGATGGCGTTCTCCACAGCGGGTGGGACTTCAACGTCCGCAGCTTTAATCCCATGCTTATTGAACCATCCCTGGCTGTTGAACAGCCCGACTTCACGCATGGACTTGTCGTAGACATGAATTTCCACGTCCATTCCCTTGTTACCCACGGGGAAGGGGTCGCGCCGGCCTGTGTACCCCTGCCCGAAATTCAGCGGGTTCAAGGGCCCCGTCGGCCCCTTTCCTGCCAGACCGAGGTCGTCACTCCAGCTCAGCGGATTCGGCACATACGCGTAGTGATCGGGAGCGGGGACAAGACCCAATGGATCCGCGCTGATGTACCGCGCTGTCTCGGGGTCGTAGTACCGGTGCAGGTTGTAGTGCAGACCAGTCTCGGAATCGGCGTACTGCCCCGGGAAGCGCAGGGGGCAGTCGATCGACTCTGTGGCCTTGTCCGCAGCCGGGATACGGGTGCCCCACAGGCCGGTACGGCGTTGCCAGACCAGCTCACCGGCCGCAGAGACGAGCTCCGTGGGAGTGCCGACGGAGTCGGTGACGACGCTGAAAAATCTGGCGCCATGCTCAGGGGCCGACTCCTCCGCCAGTTGCGCGAGGAACGACGTGTTGTCGGCTGTCGCGATCGGCTTGTGGATCGTCTGGGCGACCAGCCGGGGACTGCTCGGCGCATAATCCCAGGTGGTGACCCAGCCATCCGGCGTGGTCTGCTCGGCCAGACACAGGTCGTCCCAGACGAATTCCGTACGATCGGTCACGGAACCCTCCTCGGTCAAGCGGTGCTTGGCGATGCGCCGCCCCAGCGGGTCGTATGCGTACCGCCATCGGCTGCCGTCCGGGGTGATCACCTCCGTGAGGCGATCCTCAGCGCTCCAGGTGTAGGTCCAGGCACGAATCTGCCCATCGAGGAGTTTTCGGGTCCTGCGGACGAGGCGGCCTTCGGCGTCATAGTCGTACGAGGCTCGCCCGGCCGTCCGGACGAGTGTGCCGTCGAACCTGCGCTCACCGGCTGCCTCATGGCCGGGCGCCATGGCATGCACCAGGTTGCCCACCGCGTCGTAGGTGTAGGTCTCGCTCCAGCCGTGAGCACGCGTCCGCGTGACGCGGCCGGCTCCGTCCAGGTCGAAGCGGCGAGTGCCCGAGGTCAGCTCCCGGATTTCGGTGAGATGGCCGTCTGCTCGGTGAGTGCACGTCCGGTGCTGGAGGAGGCGGTCCGGGGCAGCGGTCAGGGTTTGCTTGGTCAGCAGCCCTGTCATGGTCCATGTCTGGGTCAGCGTCGCCCGAGTACCGAGGTCGCGCCGTGTCTCGCGGCCCGCGGCATCGTGGACAAAGTCCAGCGCGCCCGTGGGCGATCGCAGGGTGAGCGGGCGTCCCGCCGGATCGTACGTCCACTCGGAGACCAGCCCGGAAGGTGTCACCCGTCGGGTACGGCGACCAGCGGCATCATGAAGATGTGTGGTCGTCCGGTCGTTCACGGTTTCCGACAGCACTCGGCCGAGCAGGTCTCGTTGCAGTGTCACCTCAGCATCCGAGTTGGACGCACGGCGCATGCTGCCGTCGGAGCCGTAGGCGAACATCGTGACGCCGCCCGCGTCGGCATGCTGTTCCACAACCCGGCCAAGCGGGTCCCGTACGAAGCGCAGCGTCTGTCCAGCGCCGTTGGTACGGGCTGCCAGCTGTCCATGGGCGTTGTGCGCGTACGTGAGAGTACGGCCGTTGAAGTCCGTCTCTCCAGTCAGCCGTCCCGCTTCATCGTAGGTGTACGACCAGGTCAGGCCCTGCACGTTCGTGACGGTGGTCAGGCGAAGTTCGCTGTCGTAGGCAAACTCGTACCGCGCGCCGTCCGGGTCCGTGCGGGTGGCCGATACTCCGAAATGGCTCGCCGTGTGGCGGGTCGTGTTTCCGACGGGGTCCGTATGACTGAGCAGATTGCCCTCGGCGTCCCAGACCCACGCTTCGCGTGTTCCGTCGGCCAGTTCGCGCCAGGACGGCTTCCCCTCCGTCGTCCAGCTCAGGCGGGTGACGTGGCCAAGAGGGTCGATCACCTCGATGATCCGACCGAAGGTGTCGCGGTGGACCGTCGTCGTGTGGCCAAGTTCGTCCGTGACCGCGACGGGCAGGCCTGCGGCGTCGTACGCCATCGTGCGGGCGTGTCCGAGGGCGTTCGTGATTGTGGTGAGGCAACCCGCCGCGTCATACGCGTACCGTGTCTCAGCGCCGAGAGGGTCGACGGTCGTCAGCAGGTTGCCCCGCTCGTCGTAGGCGTGTCGCCAGACCGCTCCGCCCGGCTCGACCATCTCGGCCGGCAGTCCCAGGCCGTTGTAGGCAACCAGTGTCGCAGACCCGTCAGGCAAGGTGACTTCGATGATGTTGCCGGCGTCGTCCCAGGTGTACCGCGTGGTGTGCCCTGCGGGGTCTGTCACCGCGAGTGGCTGGGCTCCGTGCTCGTCCCACTCGGTGCGGGTGGTGTGCCCTAGCGGGTCCGTCTCCTCCACGACCAGGCCCTCGGCGTTGTAGCGGTGGACGGAGACGTGGCCCTGGGAGTCGGTGTACGTCGTCGTGCGGTTGGTGTCGTCGTAGGTCAGGGTGCCGGAGAGGATGCCGTCGATGCCTTCGGTGCGGGCGACGCGGCCGTGCTCGTCGTAGATGTAGGAGAACCAGGTGCCGTTGCGGTCGGTCCAGCGGGTGACGCGGCCCTCGGTGTCGTAGGTGAGGCGCAGGGGTTCGCCGCTGGAGTTGATGACCTCGGTGAGGTTGCCGGCGTGGTCGTAGCCGTAGCGCATCACGACCGTGCCCTCGTCGGGTGCGCCGGCCGGGTGGTAGCGGGAGGGCGGCTCGTCCAGCAGGCGCAGGGCGGTGATGCGGGGGCCCTGGGTGTCGACGGCGATGTAGTAGCCGCCGGAGTGGCGGATGCCGAACGGGACGCCCTCGTCGTCGCGTTCGACGTCGATGCGGTTGCCGTTGCGGTCGGACCAGGAGTCCAGGGCCAGGTGGAAGACGCCGAAGGACGGGGAGGGGACCGGGGCGGCGAAGGTGCGGGTCACGCCTGTCGACGGATCGGTGACCGTCATCGCGCCGTCCGGTCTGCCGTCCCACTGCAGGGGCCAGCGGGCGCCCTTCACCGGCATCGCGGCAACGCCGGGTTCCGGCACCGGGTAGACCAGGCGCATGCCGTCGGCGGCGGCGAAGACGACGCCCTCGCCGTCGATCTGGAGGCACTCGTCCAGGGTGGAGATCCAGGTCGGGCCGAAGCAGACACCACCGCGGTAGGAGGAGAGGTGGGTGCGAGTGAACTCGAAGGGGAGAGCGGCCGGCAGCGACAGGTCCGTCTGTGTCATCAGCATCGCGCCGGTCGCCACGTCGACCGGCTCGCCCACGCACGGGGTGCGCTCGGCGTTGCGGGCAGCAGGGCCCAGATCGACCAGGTCGGGGCGGAGCGACGGCGGGCGCAGGAGCAGCGGGGTGGTGTCGGCGAGTCCGCCTTCCATGCTCGCCTTCAGCAGGTCGCCGCCCGCGCCCAGGGCTCCGCCGTAGATCATGCCGTCCTTGGTGGCCTGGTTGACCTCGTCCAGGCTGAAGCCGTGCTGAAGACCGGTGACCATCTTCAGCGGCTGGGCCAGGGCGGCGTCGACGGTGACCGACTCGACCCCGCCGAACGCGACACCGACGAAGGCGGCTGCGGTGATGTCGGCCACCGCCGCGGAGACCCCGACGCCCACCGTGGCACCGAACTCGATGACCGCGTCCGCCGCGGCCGCCGCAGCCCCGGAGGCGATACCCGCGGTCATGACGGCCAGGGTTATACCGCCCGCGATCACGGCGGCGTCGACGGCGATCCGGGTCCAGAGCTTGTTGATCGCGTCGTCGATGGCGTCGGCGAGTTTGTCGAGCATGCCGGCCATCTGCCGTGAGGAGTGCGAGAGATCGCTCAGCCAGCCGCCGTCCCTGCCCTTGGCGTAGCGGCCCCAGAACTTGTCGAACGCCTCGATCGACTCACCGGTGTTGTTGTGGATGATCCCGGACGCGCTGCGGTGCACCGGGGAGCGGACGTCGTCCACCGAATCGGCGAACGCACGCCAGGCCTTCGCGGCGTCCCGCAGCTTGCCGGAGTCGGCCTCCGGCCACCACAGGCCCATCTTGAGCAGAACGTGGCGGGCCTTGTCCTCAACGCTCACCGGCACCGTCACTCTGTTTATGGATCTTCACTTCCGTGAACATCCCGGCGATGAGCTGGTCGTTGTCCACGTGCCCGTCCGACAGGTCCACCATGGCCTCGTGAATGCTCGTCAGCCCGAGCACCAGAACGCCCGCCGCGCTCTCGATCGACTTCTGGTGCGGCTTGTAGACCCCGGCGAACTGCTTGACCGGTTCGTCATGGCCCCACGGTTCACCGAGGCCGTCCAAGGTCTCGATGAGAGTGGTCAGAGCCTTTCCCAGATCGATGGCTCCCTGCTGGAAAGCCGGTGCCGCCGCCTTGATGTCGGCGGTCTTGATGTCCAGAACCTTGCCGGGGACCTTGCCGTCACCCATCGCCGCCTCCCCCTCGATCGACAACCGCGAATTCCGACCTTAAGGGAAGGGGGTCAAGGGAAGGCCATTTGACGGCATGTGTAAGGTCCGCGGCGGCAGTGGCGATGTGGCAGAGTTCACCACTTTCAGCCAAGTTGGCAACTAATTGGCCTGATACATCAAGGTTGTGGGCTTGCCTGTAAGCAGGAGTAGGGCGGGGCGCACGTACAGCTGAGGGTGTGCGCCCCGCCCTACTCCTG
>NZ_MUNF01000417.1 GCF_002154555.1 Streptomyces murinus | reverse complement strand
TGCCGCTGCCGCCCGCCGAACTCGACCAGAACGACACCGAGTTCGTCGCCCCGGCCACCCCGGCCGAGAAGGTCCTCGCCGAGATCTGGCGCGAGGTCCTCGGCCTCGCCCGGATCGGCGTCCACGACGACTTCTTCCGCATCGGCGGCAGCTCCCTGTCCACCGTCCGGGTCTCCCTGATGTCCGCCGGACGCGGCCTGACCGTCTCCGTCGGCGATCTGATCGAGCACCCCACCATCGCCCAGCTCGCCGAGCACGCCACCCGCGCGGCCGGAGCGGGCCTGCCCGCCGCCGTCACCTCCGAGGTACGGCTGCGCGAGGGCACAGGGGAGCCGCTGTGGTGTGTGCACCCCACCGGCGGCAGCGCCGCCTGGTTCGTACCGCTCGCCCGCGCCCTGCCGGCAGGCCGGCCCGTGCACGCCTTCCAGGCGCGCGGACTGCTCGGCGGGGTGGACCCGAGCACCGTCACCGGGATCGCCGCCAACTACGTCGCCGAGATCACCGACCGGACCGCGGACGCCACCTCGGACACCACCGGCGAGCGGGCCCCGCACGCCCTCCTCGGCTGGTCCATGGGCGCCAACATCGCCCTGGAGATGGCCACCCAGCTCGACCG
The DNA here is from genome assembly GCF_002154555.1 of Streptomyces murinus. Lineage (GTDB taxonomy): Bacteria > Actinomycetota > Actinomycetes > Streptomycetales > Streptomycetaceae > Streptomyces > Streptomyces murinus. The sequence goes on along the minus strand of NZ_MUNF01000417.1, from coordinate 6,736 downwards.
CGCCGGGCACCCGGTGGCCCCGCCCGTCCTGATCGAGCCGTACCTGCCCAACCCCGCCGCCCGCGCCCGGCTGAACGGCGTCACCGACGACCTGCGCACCGCCTGGCGCCAGCGCGACCTGATCCGGCAGCTGCCGCCGTCCCCGGAGCGCGACCGGGCCACCGCCGAACTCACCGCCACCCTGCTGGGCGCCGGCATGAGCCCCGCCGAAGCGGCCCTGGTCGAGAACGCGCCCATCGAGGTGTGGCACTCCCTGCTCGCCGCCCTCGCCGGCTACGAGGTCCGCCCCTACCCCGGCCACATCCACCTGGTGGTCGGCAGCGAGGCCGCGGGACTGCCGCGCGGCCGCACCATGCCGGGCCTGGACGTCGACTACGACACCTATCTCGCCCGCTGGCGCGACCTGGCAGGCGGCGGACTCACCGTCCACATCAGCGAGGGCGACCACATGTCGATGATGGCCGAGCCGAGGGTGTCCGGCATCGCCGGGATCCTCGCCGCGATCAAGGAGGGGGAGAACCGATGACGACGGCGACCCCGACGAGTACGGCGCCCGCCCCCGCGACCACGTTCACCGAGCGCTACCTGCTGTCCCCGGACATGGTCGCCGACCCCTACGGCCACCTCGACGCCCTGCGCGCGCACGCCCCCGTGCACTGGAGCCCGATGCACCACGCCTGGCTGGTCACCGGCTACGACCAGGTGATGCGCTGCCTGCGCGACCCGGCCGTCACGGCCGACCGGGTACGGCCCCTGATGGACGCCGTGCCGCAGGGCGCCCGTGAGGACGCGGAGCGGGCGTTCGGGATCCTGTCCCGCTGGATGGTGTTCAACGACCCGCCGCAGCACCGCAGGCTGCGCCAGGTCTTCCAGGAGGCGTTCGCCGCCCGGGCGGTGGCCCGCTACCGGACCTTCACCGAGAAGGCCACCCGGGCCGTCCTCGCCCGCAAGGCCGTCCCGGGCCGCACCGGCGACCTGATGGCCGACGTGGCCAAGCCGCTGCCCGCGCTGGTGTTCGCCCGCTGGCTCGGCATCCCCCGCACCGACGCCGCCGCCTTCTGGTACTGGAACGCCCGCGTCGCCGACCTCGTGCTCGGCACCGCCCAGGAGGAGAGCGAGTACCGGGCCTCCCTCCAGGCGCTGGTGAGCCTGGAGGACTACCTCGCCGGGCTGGTCGCCCGGCGCCGCGCCGAACCCGCCGACGACCTGATCAGCCAGGTCCTGAAGGAGGGCCGGGTGGGGGAGTCGGTCACCGAGGAGGAGTTCGTCGGGATGCTCACCCAGATGGCGTTCGCCGGCGGGGAGACCACCAGCAACCTCATCGCGAACACCGTCCTCGCCCTGCACACCCGGCCCGGCCAGCTCGCCGCCGTACGCGAGGATCCCGAGCTGGCGCAGGGCGCCGTGGAGGAGGCGCTGCGCCTGGACGGCCCGTCCAAGATGTCGATCCGCGCCGCCGTCTCCGATCTGGAGCTGGACGGCCACACCTTGCGGGCGGGCGACCGGATCTTCCTGGTCACCGCCGCCGCCAACCGGGACCCGGCCCGCTTCCCCGACCCCGGCCGGTTCGACGTCCGGCGCACCGGCGCCACCCACCTCGGCTTCGGCTTCGGCGCCCACTTCTGCATCGGCGCCGCGCTGGCCCGGCTCGTCGCCGTCGCCGCCGTGCGGACGCTCGTCAGCGACCATCCCTGCCTGACCCTGACCGACCCCGGCGGGCTCGCCTGGCAGCCGTCCCTCCTCAACCGCAGCCTCACCGCGCTGCCCGTCCGCTACTGACCGGACCGCCGCGAGCGTCCGCACCCCGAAAGGCACACCATGGCCACCACCCTCGCCGGCGCCGGTCCCCGGCTGTGGGCACCCGCCCGCCAGCGGCCCTTCCGACTCCTGTGGCTGGGACAGTCGTTGTCCCTGCTCGGCGACGGCTTCAGCGTCGTCGCGTTCTCCTGGATCACCCTCGGCCTGACCGGCTCCACCCTCACCCTCGGCTACGTCCTCGCCTTCCAGGCCGTACCCCGCGCCCTGCTCACCCTGGTCGGCGGCACCCTCAGCGACTCCTGGTCCACCCGCACCCTGATGATCGCCTCCAGCTGGACCCGCGCCGCCCTGATGGCCGGGGTCGGACTGGCCGGGCTCACCGGGCACCTGACGGTCTGGATGCTGTGCGCGGCGGCCGCCGCGTTCGGCACGGTGGACGCCTTCTTCCAGCCGGCCCGGGTCTCGATCCTGCCCTCGGTGGTGGACAAGGACCTGCTCACCCCGGCCAACGCGCTGCTCGGCGCCGGTTCGCGCACCGCGGCCGTCGTCGGGCCCGCGGTCGGCGGTGTGGTCATCGCGCTGACCCGGGCGCCGGTCGCCTTCGTGGTCGACGCCGTCTGCTTCGCGCTGTGCGGCTGGTGCGTGTCCCTGATCACCACCCGGCCCCGCACCGCCGCGCCGCAGCAGACGGCGGACCCCCAGGACGGCAAGGAGACGGAACGCCCCCCGTCCCTCGGCGCCCGCATCCGCGAGGGCATCGCCTTCACCCTCCGCGACCCGCGGCTGCGCACGGTCGTCGTCCTCGACACCGCCGTCAACTTCTGTTACGCGGGCCCGTTCACGGTCGGCTTCGCCACCCTCGCCGAACAGGTGCTGCGCGGCGGCTCGGCCACCCTGGGCGTGCTCAACGGGTCCCTCGCCGGCGGCGCGATGCTCGGCACGCTGGCGGGCGGCGCCATGGGCGGCCGGCCCCGGGTCGGTCTGCTGGTGGCCGCGCTGGCCGGCTGGCTGGGCGCCGGGATGGCGGTCCTGGGCCTGGTGCACAGCACCCCGGCGGTCGTCGCGACCGTGCTGGCCATGGGCTTCGCCATCGGCTTCCAGGGGGTGTTCGGACTGAGCTGGATCCAGCGCAACATCCCCCAGGAGGTGCTCAGCCGGGTCATCTCCGTCGACATGGTCCTCGGCTACGCCGCCGCCCCGCTCTCCCTCATCGTGTGCGGCGCGCTGGCCAGGACCAGCACGCTCGCCCTGTTCGGGGTGGTCGCCGCGGTGCTCGCCCTCACGGGGCTCGCGGTGCTCGGCTCCCGGGCGGTGCGCGAGATGCGTTAGGGCCCCTCGAAGACGGCCCTAGGAATCGCGCAGGGCGGCCGAACGCGCGCACAGATCCGCGCGGTTGGCCGCCCCCGTCTTCGTGATCAGACTGGCGATGTGCTTCTCCGCCGTACGCGGGGAGATGAACAGCCGGTCGGCGATGTCCTTGTTGGACAGCCGCTCCGCGAGCAGCCGGAACACCTCGAACTCCCGGACCGTTATGCCCTGGGCGCGCAACGGGTCCGGGATGCCGCTGCTCCCGGTGCGGTGCTGGCGCACCGGGGCACCGAGCCGGCGCAGCCCCGCCCGGCAGGCGCCCGCCACGGCCGGGATGTCCCGCTCGTGGAAGTAGTGCTCCGCCTGCCGCAGCCAGCTGACCGGATCGCCCCAGCCGTCCTGGTGCGCCGCGTCCGCGATCAGCCGCAGCCCGAGATGCCGGGCCAGCGGATACGGCTCCGCCACCGCCTGCGCCGCCTCGACCGCGCGCGCCGCCCCGGCCCCCGCGCCCTCCCGGCCCAGCAGCACGGCCTCCGTGAGCAGCACGAAGTGCCGGTTCCAGCGCATCCGGGCCATCGCGGTGGCGGTGATCTCCGCGTGCCGGGTGCGGTCCGCGCGCCCGGCCAGCACGTCCAGCAGCAGCACCATGCCGTGGGTGCCGCTGAGATGGTACGTCGAGGGGTTGTCCGCCTCCAGCGCCAGCACCGTGCCCAGATCCTCCCGGGCCTGCTCCCGGTCCTCCTCAAGAAGCGCGCAGAACGCCCGGGCCAGACCGTGGCTCAGCGGCTCCTCCTGCGAACCGGCCCCGTCCCACTGCGCGAACGCGGCCAGCGCCGCCTCCATCCCGGCCCGGTCGGCATGGTGCGCCGCGAGGACGGCCTGCGCCATCAGGACGTACCGCACGGCAGGCGCGAGCCGCAGCCGTCGTACGACGGGCAGGCACTCGGCGGCGGTCGCGCGCGCGGTGTCGTGGTCACCGCGCAGTACGGCGTCGAGTACGAGGATGCCGTCGACGGTGTGCACGATGTTGACCGAGCCGAGCCGCAGCGCCTCCTCGCGCGCCGCCAGCAGGCCCGCGGTGTCGCCCTCGGCGAGCCAGGCGTTGCCGCCGAGCCGGGTGGCCGCGTACATCCGCTGCAAGGGGAGCCGGTGGCGTTCGGCCGTGGCGAGGGCCTGCCCGAGCATCGCCTCGGACTCCTCCGGGTCGCGTTCGCGGGCCACGGTGGCGAGCAACTCCTGTGCCTGGCAGGCGACCACGGGCAGCCCGTGCCGTTCGGCGGTGTCGGCGGCCGAGCGGGCCAGCTTCTCCGCGTGCTGGGTGCGGTCGGGGCCCGGGGTGTCGAGGGCCAGATAGGCGGCCGTCACATCGACGGTGGCGGCGGTCATCTCGTCCGGCGCGCTCGCCAGTACCTCACGGGCGCGGGCCACCTGCCGGTTGCCGTCGCTCCACCGCCCCGCCGTGTGGGCGACCTTGGCCAGCCGGGCGTGCAGCGTGGCGAGCCGGACGGGACTGAGCCCAAAGCCGCCCAGCAGATGCAGGTCCTCGGCCAGTTCGAAGGCGCGCGCGAAGTCACCGGCCTCGGCGAGCGCCGGCAGCAGGTTCTCCAGGACCGCGGCCCGCCCCTGCGCGTCACCGGCCTCGGCGAGCAGGTTCTCGGCACGGCTGAGCAGGGTCACCGCGGAGCCCAGCGCACCGGCCGCAAGAGCCCGGCCGCCCGCGTCCGCGAACAGCAGCCCGGCCGCGCCCCGGTCCCCGGCCTCGCTGCGCAGCCCCGCCGCCAACGCGCACCAGTCGCCGCCGAGTTCGGGGTGCAGTTCCTCGACCGCCTCCGCGCCCCGGCGCGCGAGGTCGGCCCGCTGGCCCGGCGTCATCTGCGTGAACAGGGCCTCCACGGTCAGCGAGTGCCGGAAGGAGTACCAGTCGGGGGCGGGTTCGTCGGGGATCACCAGCCGGGCCGCGACCCCTGCGTGCAGATGGCTGAGCAGCGCGCGGTCGTCCACGCCGCTCATCCGCTGGAGCACGGTCAGCGGGAAGCGGCGGCCCAGCACGGCGGCCGCCGACAGCAGGGTCAGGCCCTGCGCGCCCAGCCGGTCGATGCGGCGCAGGATGTCCCGCGCCAGCGTCGAGGAGACATCGCTGCGCAGATCCCCGATCGCCCGCCAGCCGTCCTGGCCCTGTACCAGGGTGCCCGCCCCGATCATGGTCTGGAGCAGCTCCTCGACCAGGTACGGGCTGCCGGAACTGTCCTCCCACAGCCGCTGGAGCACCGGCTGCGGCACCTCCTGCGGGTCCGCCGCGCCCAGTTGGGCCGCGACCATCTCGTCCGCCTGCCCCCGGGTCAGCGGCGGGATCTCCAGCAGGGTGGCGGCACCGCGCCGGCGCGCGGACTGGGCCAGGTCCAGCGCGTCGCTGAAGTCCGTGCGCACGGTGGCGAGCAGCAGGACGGGCGTGTACTCCAGGTTGTCCACGAGGTATTCGAGGACGCCGAGCGTCTCGGGGTCGGCGTCGTGCAGATCCTCCAGGAGCAGCAGCTGGCCCTGGCCGCGCCCGGCCGCGATCAGCAGCCGCAGCACCGCCTCGCCCAGGATGACCATGGAACTGCTCTCGCGCTCACCGGTGTCCCAGTCGGGAATCAGCCGTCCGAGCACCGGCCGGTACGGGCCGAGGGCCAGGTCGTCCATGGACTCGCCGCCCCGGAACAGCGACATCAGCGCCTCGGTCAATGGCCGGAACGGCACCGCGGGGCCCGTGGTGCTGCTGCGGCCGCGCAGCACCCGCATACCGGTGTCGAGCGCGCCGCCCACCACCTCGGCCGCGAGCCGCGACTTTCCGACGCCGGCCTCGCCGACCAGGAAGACCACACCGCCGCGTCCCTGTTGAGCGCCGCTCAACGCACGTTCGAGGAGGTGGAGTTGGGGACCCCGCCCGACCAGGGAAGGCGTATGGGAACGCATGAACGCAGATGATAATCGGAATATCGCGACCTGTGGCAGGTCGCCCCCTCCGGACCGTGCCGCTCCGCTTGGGCACACGGCGGCGCGGACCCGCAAGACGGGTCCGCGCCATCACGCCTGTGGCAGCCGGCGGTCGCCTACCGGGGGGCGGAGACCGACGTGTCCATGGTGCTCAGCGTGATGACAAGGCCGCTGGTGAGGACCATTCCGGCCAGCACCCGGGCGCGGGCGCAGGCGCGGTTGCGGCCCTTGAGGGTGATGCCACCGGCCGCGTCCTGCTCGTCGGCGGCGATCTCGGCGGCGATCTCCGTGGCGTCGGTGGTGGCGGCGGTGGCGGCGAAGTTCTTGTCCATGAGGTGATCCCCTTCAGGTGGTCCCGCGCGGGTGGGCGCGGGGGCGGAGGCGGAGTGGTGCGGGGTGGTCAGTTGCCGTACCGGCCGGGGTGTCCCAGGAGCAGGACGGAGGGCACGGTGCCCGGGTGGGCCAGGCGGAGCAGTCCGTAGCCGATGCCGGAGAGGCCGGTCAGCAGGCCGGGGGAGGGAACGTGGTCGGGGGTGGCGCAGCGGTGGCCCTGCGCCTCGACGAACGCGAGTGCCTGGCCGGTGCGCAGGGTCAGGGCTTCGGCGGCCGGGCCGTCGCCCCGCTCCGCGAGGACGGTGAGGGCTTCGAGAGCGCCGAGGGCGCCCTGGCCGAGGCTGAGGTCGGGCCCGACCTC
>NZ_MUNF01000416.1 GCF_002154555.1 Streptomyces murinus | reverse complement strand
CTCACCGCCCGCGCCACCCAGAACCTCTCCTCCTTCGATCTGGACCTCCAGCAGCTGGAGATCACCCGGATCGAGGTGAACGGACGGACCGCCCGGTTCAGCCGGGACGGCGCCGAGGTCACCGTCACCCCGCGCGGCCCGCTCGCCAGGAACCGGCGCTTCACCGTGCGCGTCACTTACGGCGGTGTGCCCCGGCCCCTGACCGGGCCCATCGTCTTCGGCTCCGAGTACGGCTGGATGAAGACGCCCGACGGTGTCTTCGTCGCCTGCGAGCCCAACGCCGCCTCCACCTGGTTCCCGTCCAGCGACCACCCCTCCGACAAGGCGACCTACGACATCCGGATCAAGGCGCCGAAGGGTCTGACCGCCGTCTCCAACGGGCGGCTGGTGTCGACGCGCGACCGGGGCGGATCGACGTACACCCACTGGCGGGAGTCCGAGCCGATGGCGACCTATCTCGCCACCGCCACCATCGGGAAGTTCGACGTCCGCACCGGCCGCACCCCCGGCGGCATCCCGATCTACGTCGCCGTCGACCCGGTCCTGAAGAACTCGAACAAGGTCGATGTGTACGCGGTCACCGCGGAGGCCACCGACTACTGGTCGAAGATCTTCGGGCCCTACCCGTTCGAGGAGACCGGCGCGATCGTGGACGACATGCCCGAGGCCGGGTTCTCGCTGGAGGTGCAGTCCAAGCCGGCGTACTCCGCCGTGCGCAACGAGACGACCATCGTGCACGAGCTGGCCCACCAGTGGTTCGGCGACTCGGTGAGCGTGGCCCAGTGGAAGGACATCTGGCTCAACGAGGGCTTCGCCACCTACGCCCAGTGGCTGTGGGCCGAGCACCGGGGCACCCGCACCGCCCGTGACGCGTTCCTGGCCGACTACGACTCGTACCCGGCCGACTCGCACTTCTGGCAGACGAAGGTCGCCGACCCGCAGCGGGACACGATGTTCGCCGACGCCGTCTACGACCGCGGCGCCATGACCCTCCAGGTGCTGCGCGAGCGGATCGGCGACAAGGCGTTCTTCCGGCTGCTCCCCGTCTGGACCCGGCTGCACCGGCACGGCAACGCCGACACCGCCGACTTCATCCGCCTCGCCGAGCGGATCAGCGGACAGCAACTCGGTGATCTGTTCGACACCTGGCTGTTCACCACAGGTAAACCCGCCCTGTGAGCCTGGCTTTGTAAGGTTCAGCCCGCTCGACAGGTGAGAATGTCAGGGTGCAGCTCCAACAGTTCTTCAGCCCCTCCGTCCAGCACACGCTCGACGTGATCGGCATCTTCGTCTTCGCGATCTCCGGCGCGCTGCTGGCCGTCCGGAAGAACTTCGACGTGTTCGGCATCGCCGTGCTCGCCGAGGTCACCGCGCTGGGCGGGGGACTCTTCCGCGATGTGGTGATCGGGGCCCTGCCCCCGGCCGCCTTCACGGACCTCGGGTACTTCGTCACCCCGTTGCTCGCCACGCTCGTCGTCTTTTTCCTGCACCCGCATGTGGAGCGGATCCAGACGGCGGTGCTGGTCTTCGACGCGGCCGGCCTCGGCCTGTTCTGCGTCAGCGGTACGACGAAGGCGTACGGCTACGGCCTCGGCCTGACCGCGTCGGCGACGCTCGGCCTGGCCACCGCGGTCGGCGGCGGTGTGCTGCGCGACCTGGTGGCCAACGAGGTGCCCTCGCTGCTGCGCTGGGACCGCGATCTGTACGCGGTCCCGGCGATGGTCGGCGCGGGCATGGTGGTGCTGTGCATTCGCTACGACGCGCTGACCCCCCTCACCAGTGGGATCGCGGCCGTCACCGCTTTTGCGCTGCGTCTTCTCGCGATGCGGTACCACTGGCGAGCTCCGCGTGCGTGGAACCGCCGGTCGACGGTGACCGAGGAGTAGTACCGGTGCTCCCGGCCGCGGCCGTCCCGGCCGGGGCGCCGACGCCGGTCCCGGGGGTGCCGGGGACGGAGTGGTCCCGGCCCTTGGCGTGGCTCTGGCCCATCTGGAGGGTGAGCCAGCGGAACACGTCGGGCACCTGCGGCCGCCACAGCGCCATCGTGTGACCGCCCGCGCTCTTCGGCAGGAAGACCACGTGCACGGTGGTCGGCGCCTTGGCCACGGACTCCAGGGCCATGCCCGCCTCGTAGCCGTCACCGGACTCGCCGGAGAGGTAGAGCGCGATGGGCGGCGGCACGGTGGCCTTCTTCAGCAGCAGGTAGGGGTTGTTCTCGGCGCGCAGGGTGGGGTTCTGCGCGGCCAGCGAGTTGCGCTCGCCGATCGGGTCGTTGTAGCCCGACATGCTCACCGCGGCCTTGTACCGGTCCGGGTGCGCCACGGCCAGCTTGACCGCGCACTGGGCGCCCGCCGAGTACCCGGCGATGGCCCAGCCCTGCGGGGCCGGCTGGGCACGGAAGTTGTCCATGACCATCTTGGGCACGTCGATGCTCAGCCAGGTGTCGGCGTTGACCTGCCCCGGGATGTTGGCGCAGCCGGTGTCCACACCGGCCAGCAGGTTGGTGCGCGGGGCGACCATGATGAAGGGGGCGACCTGGCCGCTCTTCATCAGCGGCAGCAGCTGCTCATGGGCCTTCATCGAGCCGAACCAGGCGCGCGCCGAGCCGGGGTAGCCGGGCAGCACCTCGACCACCGGGAACTTCTTGTGCCTGTACGCCGGGTCGTCGTACTGCGGCGGCAGCCAGACGTAGACCTCGGCGTCGACGCCGGAGACCCGGCCCTTGAGCTGGGTGACGCGGACGCCGCCGGCGGAGTGCATGCCGGGCCCGGTGGCCTGCTCGAAGGTCTGCTTGACCTTGGGCAGGTGCTTGACCGCTATGCCGCCGGTGCCGTCGCGGCCGAGGTCGGCGGCCTGCTCGACATGGCTGCCGGTGCCGAAGAGGTCGGCCCAGTTGTCGTACAGGTTGTTCTGGTTGTTCACCAGCACGAAGACCAGCGTGACGGCCGTGCCCTGGGCGAACAGCAGCATCAGTACGCGGGCGACGGTGCGCAGGTGCTTGGGGCCGCGCATCTTCGACCACAGCAGAAGCGGCAGTATGAGGGCGATCACGGCCAGCACGACGGTCGTGTAGAGGAACGGAGTCCCGGTGAGGCTCATGTCCCGATAGAGGGAAAACAAGGCCCCGGGGTTACGGACGTGTCCTGACACTTACCGAGAAATTGCCGAAACCTCACCTCCTGTGATCCTACCGTGACGGCGAGGGGTGGTGACACGGGAAAGCTACCGCTTAGTAATTGCCTGTTGTACCGTTCGGGCATGGCAGAAGCAGCTTCCGCGCCCTCCCCGTCGCGGGCCGTGACCGGCGACAGCGAGTTCGACCGCGACACCGCCGTCGTCCGCCGCGAGCCCGGGGTCTACGACATCGACCTCTCGGCCGGCTGGACCATCCTCGGCGCCGTCAACGGCGGCTATCTGCTGGCCGTGCTCGGCCGGGCCCTCGGGGACGCCCTGCCGCACCCGGATCCCTTCACCATCTCCGCGCACTATCTGACCGCGTCCCGGCCGGGCCGTGCCGTGATCCGCACCGAGACCGTCCGCACCGGCCGCACCCTCTCCACCGGCCAGGCCTCGCTCTTCCAGTACGACGACGAGGGCAACGAGGTCGAGCGCATCCGCGTCCTCGCCTCCTACGGCGACCTCGCCGGCCTCCCCGACGACGTCCGTACGACCGCGAAGCCGCCCGCCATCCCGCCCTACGAGCAGTGCTTCGGCCCGGCCGACGGCCCCGACCCGCTCAAGGGCGTCTCGGCCATCACCGACCGGCTGCTGCTCAAGCTGGACCCGGCCACCGTCGGCTGGGCGATCGGGCAGCCCTCGGGCAAGGGCGAGATGCGCGCCTGGTTCGGCCTCGCGGACGGCCGGGACGCCGACCCGCTCTCGTTGCTGCTGGCCGTGGACGCGCTGCCGCCGACCGCCTTCGAGATGGGCCTCAAGGGCTGGGTCCCCACCGTCGAACTGACGGCCCACATCCGGCACCGCCCCGCCCCGGGCCCGCTGCGCGTCGCCATCACGACCCGCAACCTCGCCGGCGGCTTCCTGGAGGAGGACGCGGAGGTCTGGGACAGCGAGGACCGGCTGGTGGCCCAGTCCCGCCAGCTGGCGCGGGTCAGGCTGGCCTGACCCGGGCGCGCCCGGGGCCCGGGATCAACGGGCGGGCGTCACGAACTCCGGCTGGTCCAGCAGCCGCAGCCAGCTGCCGTCGGGCTGGCGCCTGGCGACCTGGGCGCGGGCGCCGGTCCCGTCCTTCGGCGGGGTCGCGGTGAGCGCGATGTCGCCGCTGACCAGCGTGGGCAGCGGGGGCTCCGGCTCGAACCGGGGCCGGTTCGCCAGCACCTTCGCCCACAGCTCCCGGATCGCCTCCCGGCCCACGGTCCGCTCGCCCGGCGGGTACGCCAGCACCGCGTCCTCCTCGTAGAGCGCGGCGACCCCGGCCGCGTCCCCCGCGTTGGACCGCTCGACGAACAAGCGGGTGATGTCCTCGGGGCGCATGGCCTTCTCGTACTCGGGCACGGCTTCCTCCTCCGTGATGTCTGTCCGTGATGCCTGACGACGCTGTCCGCCGACACCGTCTGTCGTCGTCACCGTCTCTCGACGCCTCCCAGCCTGGTCGCGGGCCGATCAGAAGTCCAACAGATGGAACTTCTGAGAACTAGAATCCGGAGTCATGGAGCTGAGGCAGCTGGAGTACTTCGTCGCGGTCGCCGAGGAGCGGAACTTCACCCGGGCCGCCGAGCGGGTGCACATCAGCCAGTCCGGCGTCAGTGCCCAGATCCGCCGGCTGGAGCGGGAGCTGGGGGCGGAGCTGTTCGACCGCTCGGCGCGGACGGTCACGCTCACGGTCGCGGGCAAGGCCGCGCTCGCCCACGCCCGCACCGCGCTCGCCGCGGCCGGGGCGGTCGGGCAGGCGGTGGGCGAGGTGAGCGATCTGATCCGGGGCCGGCTCACCGTCGGGATGGTCGTCGGCTGCACCGTGACCCCACTGTTCGACGCCCTCGCCGCGTTCCACCGGGACCACCCCGGGGTGGAGCTCTCGCTCCTGGAGGACAACTCCGACCGGCTGGTCGAGGGGGTGCGCGCGGGCGCCGTCGACCTGGCGCTGGTCGGTGCCGCGGCCGCCGCTCCGGAGGGCCTGGAGGCGCTGACCCTGATCAGCGAACGGCTCGTCGCCGCCGTACCGCCGGGTCATCCCTTGGCCGCAGGGCCCCGCGTCGCCCTGTCCGAGCTGGTCGCCCACCCGATCGTGTGCATGCCGCCCGGCACCGGACTGCGTACGGTGTTCGACCAGGCGTGCGCCGCGCGGGACCTCCACCCCGTGATCGCCCTCCAGGCCACCGCCGCCGACGCCATCGCCGGCCTCGCCGCCCGCGATCTCGCGGTCGCCGTCCTCAGCGAGTCCATGGCCGCGCGCTACGGCGACCGGCTCACCGCCCGCCTGATCGAGGACGTCGAGACCCCCGCGCTGCTCGCGCTGATCTGGAAGGACGGACAGGGCCCTGCGGTGCGCGAACTGCTCGCGTACAGCCGCCGGGCGTTCGCCGGTCCGGCGCGCGCCTAGCGCCATGTGGCACCACGTGGCGTCATCTGGTGCCACATGGCACCGCCCGGTGCCACCTTGGTGCACGAGGTTTCATTCCCGCATCTGCGCAGGTCAGGGTATTGGTGTCGACGGCCGCCGTGGATTCCCGTGCGTGTGACGCCATTCTCCCTTGCGCATGGCACCATTGTGGTGCCATGATGGCGTCATGGACCTGACCCCCTATGTCGACAACCTCCGTCGCGAACTCTCCGTCGCCGCCGAAGCGGGCGGGGAGGACGCCCGGGAGTTGGCCGAGCGGCTGACCGCACCCTTGGAGTCGGCGGCCCGGTTGACGATGCTCAATGTGCTGTCCGCGGCGATGGACGAGATCACCCGGGACCTGGCGCCCGGCTCGGTCGATGTGCGGCTGCGGGGGCTGGATCCCGACTTCGTGGTGACGCTGCCGGAGACCGGCGGGCCCGTCGAGGCCGCCGCCGAGCCGGTCGCGCCGCCGCAGGCGCCCCTGGACACCGACGAGGGCGGCACCGCCCGGGTCAATCTGCGGCTGCCGGCCCAGCTGAAGGCGCGGGCCGAGGAGGCCGCGAGCCGGGAGGGGCTGTCCGTCAACGCCTGGCTCGTGCGGGCGGTGTCGGCCGCGGTCGACGGCGGAGCCCGGCCGCGCCCGGCGGAGAAGACCCAGACATTCGGACAGAGCTTCACGGGCTGGGTGCGCTAGTCGCACCCCGCCCGACCGCTTCACTCAGACCACGTCCCACCAGCGGGGACGCCCCAAGGACTCATGAGGACGGCACAGCCATGCCTGCTTTCGACACTCCCGGACCCATTTCGGTCACCGCCCATGTGGGCGCCGGTTCCATCCGGTTCATCGCGAGCGACCGCCCCGACACCGTCGTGGAGGTACTGCCCGGCGGCAAGCGGGGCAGGGACGCACGGGCCGCCGAGCAGACGGAGGTCACGTACACGAACGGCGAACTGAGCGTGCGGACCAAGGAGCGCACCTTCATCGGCCCCAGCGGCACCGTCGAGGTGACGGTCGAACTGCCCACGGGCTCACGCGTCGATGTGAGCGGCTCCTGGGTCCAGGTGTTCGGTGAGGGCGGGCTCGGCGAGGCCCGGGTGAAGACCTCGGTCGGCGATGTCCGCCTCGATGCGGCCGGGCCGCTCAAGCTGACCGTCTCCCACGGCTCGATCAGCGTCGACCGGGTCGCGGGCGGCGCCGAGATCACCACCAGCTCCGGCAGTTTGCGCGTCGGCACCGTCCATGGCCCCGCCGTGCTGAAGAACTCGCACGGCAGCACGGTCGTCGGCGTCGTGACCGGCGAGCTGCGGGTGAACGGTGCCAACGGCGACATCGACATCGAGTGCGCCGAGGGCGATGTCGTCGCCACCACCGCCCACGGCACCCTGCGCGCCGCCGAAGTCGTGCGCGGCAGCGTGCAGTTGGAGACTTCTCACGGCGCCATCGAGGTCGGCGTCCGCGCGGGCACCGCCGCCTGGCTCGACGTCAGCTCCGAGCTCGGGCATGTGCGCAACACGCTCACCGCCTCCGGCACCCCCGAGCAGTCCGAGGAGACCGTCAAGGTCCGCGCCCGTACCCGCTACGGCAACATCGACGTGCGCCGCGCCCGGCACTGAGCCGCCGTACCGGCCCCGCGCACCTCACCTTCGTCCCTCGCACGCTCTTCTTCACTCCACCTCAGCCTTCGAACGGGGGGCGTCATGCCTTCTTCTGTCATGCCCACGCCAAGGAGGGAGGGTGATGTGCGGCCACCCGCCGCCGTCTCCGCCTTCGACCTGCGCAAGTCCTACGGCGACAAGACCGTCCTTGACGGCATCGATCTGCGCATCCCGGCCGGGACCGTGTTCGCGCTGCTCGGGCCCAACGGGGCCGGCAAGACCACCACCGTGCAGATCCTTTCCACGCTCGTCGCCGCCGACGGCGGGCAGGCCCAGGTGGCCGGCCACGACATCGGCACCGCCCCGGACCGGGTGCGCGCCGCGATCGGGGTCACCGGGCAGTTCGCCGCGCTCGACGACCTGCTCACCGCCGAGGAGAACCTGCTCCTCATGGCCGACCTGCTCCGCCTCGGCAAGCGCGAAGGGCGCGCCCGTACAGGTGAGTTGCTCGAACGGTTCGGCATCGCGGACGTCGCCCGCAAGCGGGCCGCGACCTTCTCCGGCGGCATGCGGCGCCGGCTCGACCTCGCCATGACGCTGGTCGGCGACCCCCAGGTGATCTTCCTGGACGAGCCGACGACCGGCCTCGACCCGCGCAGCCGGCGCACCATGTGGGACATGGTGCGCGAGCTGGTCGCGGGCGGTACGACGGTCTTCCTCACCACCCAGTACCTGGAGGAGGCCGACCAGTTGGCCGACCGGATCGCCGTGCTGGACGGCGGCCGGATCGTGGCCGAGGGCACCGCCGACGAGCTGAAGGCGCGCATCCCCGGCAGTCATGTACGGCTGCGGTTCACCGACTCCGCCGAGTACGAGCGTGCGGCCGGTGCCTTCCCCGGCGCCGCCCGGGACGACGACGGACTCGCCCTGCGGGTCGCGGGCGACGGCGGACTCGACGCGCTGCGGGCGCTGCTCGACCGGCTCGACGCCGCCGGCATCCGGGCCGCCGGCTTCTCCGTGCACACCCCCGACCTCGACGACGTCTTCCTCGCCCTGACCGGCCAGGGCACCGCGGGATCCGGTGCCCCGCTGCACCTCAAGGAGAACCGATGAGCACGTTCGCCCACGCCGTGCACGACTCGCGGACGATGCTGCGACGCAACCTCAAGCACGCGATCCGCTACCCCTCCGTGGGGCTCGGCGCCGCCATGATGCCGATCCTGATGCTGCTGCTGTTCGTGTACGCCTTCGGGGGCTCGATCGGCGCGGGCATGGGCGGCCGGGACGCCTACATCGGCTATCTCACCCCCGGGATCATCGTCATGGGCGTGGCCGCCGGTTCGATGTCGACCTCGATCGCGGTCTGCAACGACATGACCGAGGGCATCATCAACCGCTTCCGCACCATGGACATCACGCGCTCGTCGTTCCTGACGGGTCATGTCATCGGCAGCGTCATCCAGACGATGCTCTGCTGCGTCCCGGTCGTCGGCGTCGCCCTCGCGATCGGCTTCCGCTCCGGGGCGAGCCCGCTGCGGTGGCTCGCCGCGGCCGGTCTGCTCGCGGCCGTCGCGTTCGCGGTGACCTGGCTGTCGGTGGCGCTCGGCCTGATCTCCAAGACGGTCGAGTCCGCGAGCAACAAGCCGCTGCTGATCCAGTTCCTGCCGTTCCTCGGCTCGGCGTTCGTGCCGGCCGGGTCGATGTCGCCGGGGCTGCGCTGGTTCGCGGAGAACCAGCCGTTCACACCGGTGATCGAGACGCTGCGCGGACTGCTCTGCGGCACCGCGATCGGCGACAACGGATGGATCTCGCTGGCCTGGTGCGCCGGGATCGCGCTGATCGGCTACCTCTGGTCGCGCTCGCTGTTCAACAGCGGCACCAAGCGCTGACGGCTCGGACGGACCAACTGGACGAAACCGTAAGGGTGTTCAGTCCAGCCAGTGATCGCGGCCGATGGTGATGAGTCGCAGCTGCCGGGTGGCCAGCCGGGCCACCCGGTCCCGCTCGTCCGCGGGACGCTCCAGCGCCTCCAGGAACAGGGAGGCGCTGATCAGCATCTGGTCGACGTACAGCCGCGCGAGCATCAGCACGTCGTCGTCGCTCCAGCCCGCCGCCTCGGGGTCCTGGGCGAGGGTGGCCTTCACCTCCTCGGCGAACCGGGCCAGTTGACCGCCGATGGCCTCGCGCACCGGCTGCACCCCGCCGTGCCGCTCACGGGCGATGAAGCGGATGTGCGAGGGGTGGGCCGCGACGTAGTGGGCGATCAACTCCACGGCGCGGGAGATGCGTTCCTCGCTGTCGCCGGTCGTGGACACCGTCTCGCGCACCATCGGGTGCAGGCTGCCGAGCGCCTCGTCGACCAGGGCGACGCCGAGGTCGGGGATCGAGCGGAAGTGCCGGTAGAAGGCGGTGGGGGCGACCCCGACGGCCCGGGTGACCTCGCGCAGTCCCAGGCTGCTCAGGCTCTGCTCCTCCAGCAGCGCGAGCGCCGCGTCGAGGAACGCCTGCCGGGTCTTCTGCTTCTGGGCCTGCCGGGTGCCGAGGGTGTGACTCATGTCATCCAGTTAACAACTGTTCTCTGGAATTGAAAAGCCGTCGGACGCGCTAGACTCAAAGTCAGTGAACAAGTGTTACTACAACTGTTCACCGAAACTTTACAGAGCTGGAACGCGAGGCATCTCGGAGGGGGATCTGATCCCATGCTGTTCCTTGTCGCCGCCCTCATGCTGCTCGGTGTGGTGCTGGGCACCGTCGCCCACGCGCCGCTGGCCGTCACCGGCGCACTGGCCGCCGTCATCGCCGTCTGGCTCGGCGTCTTCGCCGTCCGCGAGCGGATCGGCCGCCGCCGGCGCGCCTCGGCCAACTGACCGCCACCGACCATCGGGAGTCGAGCACCATGCAACTCACCGCACCGGCCACGGGCCGCACCGAGGCCCCCGCCCGCACCCGTGACGCCGACGGCATGGCCGTCGCGTCCTTCATCCTCGGCCTTCTCGGCCTCCTCGTGCTGAACCTGTTCCTCGGCCCGATCGCCATCGCCCTGGCCGCGGTCTCCCTGTGGCGCGGCACCGCCCGCCGCGGCCGCGCCTACCTGGGCCTGGCCCTGGGCGTCGCCGACCTCGCGGTCCTGCTGATCGCCATCCAGGTCTCCAACACGGTCTCCTGGAGCCTGTGACCGGCCGACGGCACGTACGGCGACGGGGAAGGGCGGGTGCGGCTGACGGAGGGCGCACCGCCGAGGAGAAGGCCGCGCCGTAGAATCTCCCCACCATGGCTTACCTCGACCACGCCGCGACCACCCCGATGCTCCCGGAGGCGGCAGAGGCTCTGACCGCGCAGCTGAGCATCACGGGCAACGCCTCCTCCCTGCACGCCTCCGGCCGCCGGGCCCGTCGTACGGTCGAGGAATCCCGCGAGACACTCGCGGACGCGCTCGGCGCACGACCCAGCGAGGTCGTGTTCACCTCCGGCGGCACCGAGGCCGACAACCTCGCCGTGAAGGGCCTGTACTGGTCCCGCCGCGCCGCCGACCCCGCCCGTACCCGGGTGCTGTCCAGCCCCGTCGAGCACCACGCCGTCCTGGACGCCGTGCACTGGCTCGGCGAGCACGAGGGCGCCACCGTCGAGTACCTCCCCGTCGACGCCCACGGCCGTGTGCACCCCGACGCCCTGCGCGAGGCCATCGCCCGCGCTCCCGAGGATGTCGCGCTGGCCACCGTGATGTGGGCCAACAACGAGATCGGCACGATCATGCCGATCCGCGAACTCGCCGACGTGGCCGCCGAGTTCGGTGTCCCGCTGCACGCGGACGCCGTCCAGGCCTTCGGCCAGGTCCCCGTCGACTTCGGCGCCAGCGGCCTGGCCGCGATGACCGTCTCGGGGCACAAGATCGGCGGTCCGTACGGCATCGGCGCCCTGCTGCTGGGCCGCGAGCACACCCCCGTGCCCGTCCTGCACGGCGGCGGCCAGGAACGCCATGTGCGCTCCGGCACCCTGGACGTCCCCGCCATCGCCTCCTTCGCCGTCGCCGGCCGCCTCGCGGCGGAGCGGCGCGGTGCCTTCGAGCGTGAAGTGGGCGCCCTGCGCGACCGGTTGGCCGAGGCCGTGCTGGCCGCCGTACCGGACGCGATCCTCGGCGGCGACCCCGCCCCCGGCGGCCGGCTGCCCGCCAACGCGCACTTCACCTTCCCCGGCTGCGAGGGCGACTCCCTGCTGCTCCTGCTGGACGCCCAGGGCATCGAGTGCTCCACCGGCTCCGCCTGCACCGCGGGCGTCGCCCAGCCCAGCCACGTCCTGCTCGCCGCCGGTGTGGACCCCGACCTGGCCCGCGGCACCCTGCGCTTCTCCCTCGGCCACACCTCCACCCGGGCGGACGTGGACGAGGTCGCGGGGGCCATCGGACCCGCCGTGGAACGCGCCCGCGCGGCCGGTCTCACCTGAACCCGCGACCGGAAAAGGGCACGCAAACCGGAGAAGGGCACAGAAAACGACCTACGAGGCGGGTTCCCTTCGCCGGCATGGTCCGGATCAGGTGTCTGGAGGTCGCCTTCCGGTCCGTCCTGCGACCTTCCGGCCTCTCAGCCCGAGCGTCGACGTCGGCACCAGCGGATCCCTCGCGGTCTCACGCTGACGTCGGCTACTCCGCTTGGACTCCCTCACTCGTCTCGTAGGTCTGCAACCAGAGTAATCCCGCCCATACCAGACATAAAGAGCCCGGCCCATGATTTTTCCGGGGCCCGTACCCTGGAAGGGTTATGACTGAGACCCCGCAGCGCCCCCTCCGCGTCCTCGCCGCCATGTCCGGCGGGGTCGACTCCGCCGTCGCCGCAGCGCGCGCCGCGGAAGCCGGCCATGACGTCACCGGCGTCCATCTCGCGCTCTCCGCCAACCCCCAGTCCTTCCGCACCGGCGCGCGGGGCTGTTGCACCATCGAGGACTCGCGCGACGCCCGCCGCGCCGCCGACGTCATCGGCATCCCCTTCTACGTGTGGGACCTCGCCGACCGCTTCCGCGAGGACGTCGTCGAGGACTTCATCGCCGAGTACGAGGCCGGCCGCACCCCCAATCCCTGCCTGCGCTGCAACGAGAAGATCAAGTTCGCCGCGCTCCTCGACAAGGCGCTCGCCCTCGGCTTCGACGCCGTCTGCACCGGCCACTACGCCCAGGTGATCGTCCGCGCGGACGGCTCCCGCGAGCTGCACCGCGCCTCCGACATGGCCAAGGACCAGTCGTACGTGCTCGGCGTCCTGGACGAGAAGCAGCTCGCGCACGCGATGTTCCCGCTCGGCGACACGGTCACCACCAAGGAGGAGATCCGCGCCGAGGCCGAGCGCCGGGGCCTCGCGGTGGCCAAGAAGCCCGACTCGCACGACATCTGCTTCATCGCCGACGGCGACACCCAGGGCTTCCTCGCCCGGCGGCTCGGCAAGGCCGAGGGCGACATCGTGGACGAGTCCGGCGCCCGTCTGGGCACTCATGAGGGGGCGTACGGCTTCACGATCGGCCAGCGCAAGGGCCTGCGCATCGGCACCCCGGCCCCCGACGGCAAGCCGCGCTACGTCCTCGACATCTCCCCGGTGGACAACACCGTCACCGTCGGCCCGGCCGCCGCCCTGGACGTCACCGCCCTCACCGCGATCAAGCCCCGCTGGTGCGGCACCGCCCCCACCGACCCCGGCACCTACACCGCCCAGCTGCGCGCCCACGGCGGCGAGACCGAGGTGCGGGCCGAGCCGGTCGACGGCGAACTGCGCGTCACCTTCACCGAACCGGTCCGCGGCGTCGCCCCCGGCCAGGCGATCGTGCTGTACGACGGCACGCGCGTCGTCGGCTCGGCCACCATCGCCTCCACCACCCGGGCGACGACGGCGGCGTGACCGCCGTTTCAAGGCGCCCTTCTGCCTAAGCGGCGAAGAAGTCGGCCAGCACCGGCCCCAGCACCTCCGGCTCCACCATGTGGGTCTGACCCTCCAGGACCCGGTACGCGCCGCCGGGCACCGCGTCCGCGATGTCCCGGCAGGACCGCCGCATCCACTCGGGACTCGCGCCGCCCACGACCGCCAGCAGCGGCACGGAGACGGCCGCGAGGCGGGCACGGGGGAGCAGCCCGTCGCCCAGCACGGCGTCGTCGTGCGCGAGGCTCGGCGCGGCGGCCTCCAGACCCGGCCACATGGGGGACTGGCGGGCGCGCTCGATCATCTCCTCGCCGAGCCCGGTGAGCCGCAGGAACAGCTGGACCGCGTCCCCGTGCCGGCCCTCCGCGAGCGCCTGTCCCAGGTCCCGCTTGTACGCGGCCTCCCGCGCGGCGCCGTCCGCCAGATGGTCCGCGTACGGCACCTCGTACACCGCCGTACGGGTGACCGGCAGCCCGCTCGCCGCCGCCTCCAGCGCCAGCGCGCCGCCGGAGGAGACGCCGAACAGCGCGGCGTCCCCGCCGACCGCCTCCAGCAGCGCGGCCAGGTCCTCGACCTCGCGGTCCACCGCGTACGGCGCCGTGTCGCCGCTTCTGCCGCGGCCCCGGCGGTCGTAGACGACGGCCGTCACCCGGTCCGCGAGCCGCTCGGCCAGCGGGGCCAGGGTGCCGCCGGTGGACATCGCGCCGCTCACCAGGATCACCACGGGCCCCCGGCCGCTCACCGAGTAGGCGAGGGAGGTTCCGTCGCGTGAAGTCGTCTTCTTGTCCATGTCGGTGCAGACTGCCGCACGACGCCGGACTCGTCGGTCACGACACGTCGACGTCGTAGAAGCAGAGGTGGTCCTTGATCGGCGCGACGTCCGGCTTCGGCTCCGGGTACGCCCAGACCAGGTCCGGGGCGTCCGGCAGCGACCAGTAGGACGCCGTGCCCTTGAACGGGCAGACGGTGTGGGTCCCGGACGGGGTCAGCAGGTCGAGGCGTACGTCCTCGGCCGGGATGTAGTAGCGATCCGGGCAGCCCGTCTCGCGCAGTACGAGGGGGCGGTCGGTCTCCGCGAGCACCTGGTCGCCGTGCACCACGCGCACGTGCCGCTCGCCGGCTTCGATGGTGATGATGTGTCCTTCGGCCATACCTGGACAGCGCCGGCGGGCCCCCGGTTCTTCCCGCGTACGGTGGGGACCATGAACATCTGTGTCTTCCTCTCCGCCGCCGACCTCGACGAGCGGTACACCCGCCCCGCCCGTGAGTTCGCGAAGCTGATCGGCAAGAGCGGCCACACCCTGGTCTGGGGCGGCTCCAACGTCGGTCTGATGAAGGTCGTCGCCGACGGGGTGGAGGAGGCGGGCGGCCGGCTGGTCGGCGTGTCCGTGGAGTTCCTGGCCAACAAGACCCGGCCCGCCGCCGACGAGATGGTGATCGCCCCCGACCTCGCCGAGCGCAAGAAGCTGCTCCTGGAGAAGGCCGACGCCGTGGTCATCATGGTGGGCGGCACCGGCACCCTGGACGAGGCCACCGAGATCCTGGAGCTGAAGAAGCACGGCCGCACCCAGAAGCCGGTGGTGCTGCTGAACACGGCCGGGTTCTACGACGGGCTGCGCGAGCAGTTCCGCCGCATGGAGGAGGAGGGCTTCCTGCCCCGCCCCCTGGCCGACCTGGTCTTCTTCGCCGAGGAGCCGGTCGGTGCGCTGGCCTACCTGGAGGAGCAGCTGGGCACCCGCTGATGCGAGCATGGCGGGTATGGCTACACATGTGATCACCGGGGCCGGTTCCGGCATCGGCGCGGCCCTCGCCCGCCGGCTGCACGCGCGCGGGGACGAACTCGTGCTGCACGCGCGCGACGCGGGCCGCGCGAAGGAACTGGCCGCGGAGTTCCCCGGGGCGCGCACCCTGGTCGGCGACCTCGCCGAACCGGACCGGCTCTCCTGGGCGTTCTCCCACCAGACCCTGCCCGACCGGGTGGACTCCCTGCTGCACGTCGCCGGCGTGGTGGACCTCGGCGAGGTCGGCGAACTGACCCCCAGGTCCTGGCGTCACCAGCTCGACGTCAACCTCCTCGCCCCCGCCGAGCTGACCCGCCTCCTGCTGCCCCAGCTGCGCGCGTCCCGCGGCCATGTCCTCTTCGTCAACTCCGGCGCGGGCCTCGCCGCACACGCCGGCTGGGCCGCCTACGCCGCCTCCAAGCACGGCCTCAAGGCCCTCGCCGACGCCCTGCGCCAGGAGGAGCACGCCTCCGGAGTCCGCGTCACCTCCGTCTACCCGGGCCGCACCGCGAGCCCCATGCAGGCCAAGGTGCACCAGCAGGAGGGCAAGGAGTACGACGCCGGCAAGTGGATCGACCCCGAGTCGGTGGCCACGACGATCGTGATGGCCCTCGACCTGCCCCGGGACGCCGAGGTCAATGATCTGACGGTACGACCGGGCCGCTGAGCTGACGGTACGACCGGGCCGCTGACCCGACGGCCGGCCGGGCCGCCGGCCTGACCGCCCGACCGTGCCGCCGAGCCGCGCCCGCCGGTTCCGTAGGCTTCTCCGGTGAGCGAAAACAGCGTGTTCAGGTTCGCCGGGGCCACCGGGGTCGGGTCCATGCCGGGCGGGGACGCCCGGGAGGCCGTCAAGACCGTCATCGGATCCTTCGAGGACTTCCCGTACCTGCCCGAACTGCCCGCCCGCGGCCCCGGCGCCGACATGATCGGCCGGACCGCCGGGATGCTGGTCGAGCTGTACGCGCGCGTGGAGCCCAGCGGCTGGCGGATCGGCGACCGGCCGGGGCGGGACACCCGGCGGGCGCGGGGCTGGCTGCGGGAGGACCTGGACGCGCTGGAGGAGTTCACCCAGGGGTACGAGGGCGACCTGAAGGTGCAGGCGGTCGGGCCCTGGACGCTCGCCGCCGCCCTGGAGCTGCGAGGCGGCGAGGCCGCCCTCTCCGACCCCGGCGCCTGCCGCGACCTCGCCGCCTCCCTCGCCGAGGGACTGCGGCTGCATCTCGCCGAGGTACGGCGCCGGGTGCCCGGCGCCCGCGTCCTGCTCCAGCTCGACGAGCCCTCGCTCACCGCCGTACTGCGCGGCCAGGTCCGCACCGCCAGCGGCTACCGCACCCACCGCGCCGTCGACCGCCAACTCGTCGAGCACACCCTGCGCGACGTCATCGGCGCCCACCCGGACGGACCCGTCGCCGTCCACTCCTGCGCCCCCGACGTCCCGTTCGCGCTGCTGCGCCGGGCCGGCGCCGACGCCGTCTCCTTCGACTTCGCGCTTCTCACCGAGCGTGACGACGATGTGATCGGTGAGGCCGTCGAGGCGGGCACCCGGCTGTTCGCCGGTGTCGTGCCCGGCACGGACGGCCCATTGTCAGACCCTGCCGGTAGCGTCATGGGTGTCAGGACGTTGTGGCGCAGGCTGGGCTTGCACCCGGGCCTGCTCGCCGAGGCGGTCACCCTCACCCCGGCGTGCGGTCTCGCGGGCGCTTCCCCCGCCTATGCGCGCCGGGCGCTCGCCCAGTGCGTCCAGGCGGCGAGATCCCTCGCGGACAACCCAGAGTAACGGGAGGACAACACGGTGGCCGGCGACAAGCAGGCGGAGACCACGGCGGTGCCCGCCGAGGCCCGCGACAGGCACGCGCAGCTGGCGGAGCAGATCGAGGAGCACCGCTTCCGGTACTACGTGAAGGACGCTCCCGTCGTCAGCGACGCCGAGTTCGACCAGCTCCTGAAGTCCCTGGAGGCGCTGGAGGAGCAGTACCCCGAACTGCGCACCCCCGACTCACCCACCCAGAAGGTGGCGGGGTCCTACGCGACGGAGTTCACCGCGGTCGAGCACCGCCAGCGCATGCTCTCCCTCGACAACACCTTCAACGACGAGGAACTGGCCGCCTGGGCCGACCGCATCGCCCGCGAACTCGGCGACCAGACCTACCACTTCCTGTGCGAGCTGAAGGTCGACGGCCTCGCCGTCAACCTCACGTACGAACACGGCCGCCTCACCCGCGCCGCGACCCGTGGCGACGGCCGCACCGGCGAGGACATCACGCCCAACGTCCGTACGATCGCGGACATCCCCGACCGGCTGGGCGGCGACGAGGTCCCCGACCTGGTCGAGATCCGCGGCGAGGTCTACTTCCCGATGGAGAAGTTCCTCGAACTGAACGAGCGGCTGGTCGCGGCCGGCGACAAGCCCTTCGCCAATCCCCGCAACGCGGCGGCCGGTTCGCTGCGCCAGAAGGACCCCCGGGTCACCGCCACCCGCCCGCTGCACATGGTGGTGCACGGCATCGGCGCGCTGGAGGGCTTCAGCGGCATGACCCGGCTGTCCCAGGCCTACGACCTCCTCAAGACCTGGGGCCTGCCCACCTCCTCGCACAACCGGGTGGTCGACGACCTCGACGGCGTCCGCGGGTTCATCGCGCACTACGACGGCGAGAACCGCCACTCCGTGGAGCACGAGATCGACGGCGCCGTCATCAAGCTGGACGAGATCCGCCTCCAGGGCCGCCTCGGCTCCACCGCGCGCGCCCCTCGCTGGGCCATCGCGTACAAGTACGCGCCGGAGGAGGTCAACACCAAGCTCATCGACATCAAGGTGGGCGTCGGGCGCACCGGCCGGGTCACGCCGTATGCCCAGGTCGAGCCGGTCACCGTCGCGGGCAGCGAGGTCGAGTTCGCCACCCTGCACAACCAGGAGGTCGTCAAGGCCAAGGGCGTGCTGATCGGCGACACCGTCGTGATCCGCAAGGCCGGCGATGTCATCCCGGAGATCCTCGGCCCGGTGGTCGACCTGCGCGACGGCAGCGAGCGGGAGTTCGTGATGCCCGGCGAGTGCCCCGAGTGCGGCACCCCGCTGCGGCCCATGAAGGAGGGCGACATCGACCTCCGCTGCCCCAACGGCCGTACGTGCCCGGCCCAGTTGCGCGAGCGCGTCTCCTATCTCGCGGGCCGTGAGTGCCTGGACATCGAGCACTTCGGCGGGGTGGCCGCGGCAGCCCTGACCCGCCCGCTGGAGCCGGCCGAACCCCCGCTGGTGGACGAGGGCGACCTGTTCGACCTGACGGTGGAGAAGCTGCTGCCCATCAAGGCGTACGTCCTGGACCCGGACAGCGGGCTGCCCAAGCGCGACCCCAAGACCGGTGAGGAGAAGGTCGTCACGGTCTTCGCCAACCAGAAGGGCGAGCCGAAGAAGAACACCCTCGCCCTGCTGGAGAACATCGAGGCGGCCAAGTCCCGTCCGCTGGCCCGTTTTCTGAACGGACTGTCCATCCGGCATGTCGGCCCGGTCGCCGCCCAGGCCCTCGCCCGCGAGTTCCGCTCGGTCGACCGCATCGAACAGGCCACGGAGGAGGAGCTGGCGGCCACCGACGGCGTCGGCCCCATCATCGCGGCCGCGGTCAAGGAGTGGTTCACCGAGGAGTGGCACCGCGAGATCGTCCGCAAGTGGAAGGCCGCGGGCGTCCCGTTGGAGGACCAGGTCAGCGGGGAGGCGGAGGGTCCGCGTCCGCTGGAGGGGCTCACCGTGGTGGTCACCGGCACGCTGGAGAACTTCACCCGGGACGGCGCCAAGGAGGCGCTCCAGAGCCGGGGCGCCAAAGTGACCGGCTCGGTGTCGAAGAAAACCTCTTTCGTGGTCGTTGGTGACAATCCGGGATCGAAATACGACAAGGCCATGCAATTGAAGGTTCCGGTGCTCGATGAGGACGGATTCGGCGTCCTGTTGGAGCAGGGCCCGGACGCCGCGACGGAGGCCGCGCTTCCGACCGAGGAGTAGCGGTTGAAGGCCACCCGTTCGGCGCATACCAGTTGCATACGGGTGGCCCCGGGCGCATTCGGGCAACCGCCGACGACCGGTGCCCGTGGAAGCCCCGCGCGGCCTAGTGTTGAGTTGTGCACCTGCCGATCCCGGCGACGGACGGGGGCATTTCCCTGCCCGCCGCGGGCGCGGCAAGGGTTTCTTCAGCGCGAAGCCGCCGATGGTGTCGGACATCGGGCCGCGTGGCGTGGGCACCGCCGGCTGTGAGAGGGACGGGAATGGAACCGACCGAGAGCGTCGCCCCGGACTCACGGCTGCGCCTGCGCCGCCGCGCGCTCGCCTGGCGGGAGATCCTGCGGCCCGGCCGCGCCGGGGGCCGCACGCGCCCGCGCGTCCGTCCGGCCCAGGCCGGCCCCCTCACCCCGCCGGGCGCCCGGGTGCCGCTCGCCATCGAACCCTCGCCCGGCCTCGCGGGTGCGGGTGCCGGCCTCGGCGGCGAGCCGGAGGCGGGCCGGCCGAGCCCCTGGCCCGCGCTGCCCGCGGCCGTCACGGCGGCCGCCGCCCTCGTCCTGGCCGCCGGTTTCCTGCGCGCCTTCGGCGGCCGGCACGCCCTCTTCCCGTGCGGCACCACCGGCTGGTCGCTGGCCCTGCTCACCGGGATCATCGTCGGCCACCTCGTGATGCTGGGCCGCGCCCGCTGGTGGGGCGGCACCGGCTCGGGCGCCGCCCTCACCCTCGCCGTGCTGTTGCTCTACGGCTGGGTGCCCGCCGGCCTGGTCAGCCTGACCGTCGTCGTCCTGGTCGGCGTCGCCCGCAGGCACCGCTGGCGCCAGGGCGTGCTGCACGGCGCGACGGACATCCTCGGCATCGGCGTGGCCGCCCTGCTGCTCGGCGCGCTCGGCCGGGTGCCCAGCGTGGAGCAGCCCTGGCGGGCGCACAGTTGGAGCCTCGCCACGGTGCCCGAGGTCGCGCTGGCCGCCGTCGCCTATCTCGGCGTCGGCCGCGGCCTGCTGTGGTACCTGACCGCGCCGCGCGAGCACGGACTGCCGAGCATCCCCCGGCCCGCGCTGGTCCGACAGGGCCTGGTGGCCGTGGCGCTGCTCGGCATCGCGCCGCTGGTGTGCGTGGTCGCCGACGCCCAGCCGGTGCTGCTGCCGCTGTTCGCCATCCCGCTCATCGCCCTCGACTCCGCCCTGTGGATGGCCCGGGCCCGCGCCGAGGAGCAGCTGCGCGACCCGCTGACCGGGCTGCCCAACCGGCAGTGGCTCCAGGAGCGGATCTGGACCGCGCTGGACGACGCCGACCGCATCGGCGCCCGTTCCGCACTGATGCTGATCGACCTCGACCGCTTCCGTTCGGTCAATGACACCCTCGGTCATCTCGCCGGTGACCGGCTGCTGTTGCAGATCGCCGAGCGGCTGCGGCTCGCCCTGCCGCGCGGTGCGGAGGCGGCCCGGCTCGGCGGCGACGAGTTCGCGGTCTTACTGCCCGTCGCCGACTCCATCACGTCGGCGATGCGGGTCGCCCGCGGCCTGGTGACCGCCCTCAGCTCCCCGCTCGACCTCGACGGCCTCACCCTGGTGCTGGAGGCCAGCGCCGGGGTCGCCGTCTTCCCGGACCACGCGAGGGACGCGGAGGGGCTGCTGCGGCGGGCCGACGTGGCCATGTACCAGGCGAAGCGGGACCGTACGGGCGTCGAGGTCTACGAGTCCAAGCGGGACTCCAACACCCCGGACCGGCTCGGCCTCCTCGGCGATCTGCGCCGGGCGCTGGACGCGCACGAGGTGGAGCTGCACTACCAGCCCAAGGTGCGCTTCGACGGGCAGGTGGCCGGGCTCGAGGCGCTGGTGCGGTGGGTGCACCCGGAGCGCGGGAAGGTGCCGCCGGACGAGTTCATCGCGATCGCCGAGTCCTCCGGGCTGATGCCCCATCTCACCGAGTACGTTCTGGAGACCGCCCTCGAACAGGTCGCCCGCTGGCGGTCGGGGGGCATCCGGGTGCCGGTCGCGGTCAATGTCTCCCCGCGCGATGTGCACACGCCCGGCTTCGCGGGCTCGGTCGCCGCGCGGCTGGCCCGGCACGGAGTACCGGCGGGCGCGTTGCAGCTGGAGATCACCGAGCACGTCCTGCTGGAGGACCCGCAGCGGGCCGCCGACACCCTCGCGGCGCTGACCGGACACGGCGTGAAGATGTCCCTGG
Source organism: Streptomyces murinus (assembly GCF_002154555.1). Taxonomy (GTDB): domain Bacteria; phylum Actinomycetota; class Actinomycetes; order Streptomycetales; family Streptomycetaceae; genus Streptomyces; species Streptomyces murinus. Next base: position 315 of record NZ_MUNF01000416.1, on the reverse strand, counting down.
ACGACTTCGGCACCGGGTACTCCTCCCTGGTGCATCTGCGGCGGCTGCCGGTCAGCGAGCTGAAGATCGACCGCTCCTTCGTGGCCCGGCTCGCGGTGGACACCGAGGACGCGGAGATCGTGCGCTGCACCGTCGATCTCGCGCACTCCCTGGGGCTGCTGGTCGTCGCGGAGGGCGTGGAGGACGACGAGACCTGGGAGCGGCTGCGGGACCTGGGCTGCGACGCGGTGCAGGGGTGGCTGGTGGCCGCGGCGATGCCGCCGGAGGAGGCGACGGCCTGGCTGCGCTTCCGCCAGACCAGCGTCGGCTCACCCA
>NZ_MUNF01000415.1 GCF_002154555.1 Streptomyces murinus | reverse complement strand
CAGCGGCCGGTTCAGCCGGGCGATGGTGGCCTCGGAGGCGGAGCCCGGCTGAACCGGCTGCTGCCCGAGTACAAGGGCCTCATCGAGCGGGCCCGCACCTACAACCGCCAGGGCTACCCGGTCGGCGGCGCGTATCTGCGCTACGCCAACGAGAAGATGCAGTCGCAGATGCTCCCGGCCGCGGAGGACCTCTACACCAAGGAGAACGCGCGCCTGGACGCCGACTACGGGGACGCGACGCCGTACCCCTGGGCGGCCATCGCGCTCGGCGTGCTCACTTTGGCCGGGCTCGGCTGGGCCCAGCGCCGCGACTACCTGCGCACCAACCGCGTCCTGAACCACGGCCTGGTCGCCGCCGGCTGCGCCACCGTCGTCGCCCTGCTGTGGCTCACCGTGGGACACACCGTCGCGCGCTCCGAGCTGACCGGCTCCTACGACCACGGCATCCGCTCCCTGACCGTCCTGCACGACGCCCGCATCGCCTCCCTGAAGGCGCGGGGCAACGAGAACCTGAGCCTGGTGGCGCGCGGCGCCGAGACCGTCACGGTCGGCGGCAAGCAGTACGACACGTACTACTACGACTTCGACAAGGACATGACCGTGCTCGGCAAGGGCCTCGCCCGGGCGGAGCGGCTCGCCGACGACTCCGGCGGCACCGCGCCCGTGAAGTCCGCCGAGGCCGGCACCGCGCTGTGGAAGCAGCGCCACAGCGCGGCCCGCACCGAGGACGAGAACGGCGACTACCAGCAGGCGCTGGACAAGGTGATCGGCGCCAAGGGCACCACCGGCGAATGCTTCGACGGTGTCGACAGCGACCTCGCCCGCGCGATAGGTCATGAGCAGGCCGAGTTCCAGCGGGCCGCCACGAGCGGGCGGGACGCCATGACCGGGCTGCCCCTCGGCGCCGCCGCCCTCGCGGTGCTCGGCGCGGCGGGCGCCCTCGCCGGGATCGGCCGCAGGCTTTCGGAGTACCGGTGAGAAGGGGCGGGGCGATGGACGCGAGCCGGCTGCGCGGCTGGGGCGGGGTCGGCACGATGGCGGTCCTGTGCGCCCTGGCGCTGGCCTTCGTCCTGCTGCTGCCCTGCACGCAGATCGCGCACCACCACCACGCCGCCCCGGACCGGGCCGGACAGCAGCTCGCCGAGGGCAGCCAGGTGCGCGCCGGGTCCTGCCAGGACTCCGAGGCGCAGAAGCAGACCCTCGCCCCGTCCGGCGCGGACGGCCCGACCATCGACGCCATCAAGGCCCGCGAGGGCGCCCGGCGCAAGCTGATCGTCGGCGTCGACCAGAACAGCTACCGCTGGGGCTACCGCAACCCCAACACCGAGGGCGCCCAGCTGGAGGGCTTCGACATCGACCTGGTGCACCGGATCGCCCAGGACATCCTCGGCGATGCGGACGCGGTCCAGTTCAAGGCGATACCGACCAACCAGCGCATCTCGGCGATCCAGGACGGCCGGGTGGACATGGTCGTCCGTACGATGACGATCACCTGCGAGCGGCTCGGGCAAGTCGCGTTCTCGGCACCGTACTTCAAGACCGGCCAGCAGGTCCTCGCGCCCAAGTCGTCCACGATCACCGGGTACAACGACACGCTGGCGCACAAGAAGGTGTGCACGGCCACCGGTTCGACGGGGTACGCGAAGCTGGACGCGGACAAGAAGGCCGGGACGCTGCCCGCCTCCACCGACCTCTCCACCACCGTGCCCAACCAGCTGGACTGCCTGGTGCGGCTCCAGCTCGGCGAGGTGGACGCGGTGGTCACCGACGGCGCCCTGGCCGCGAGCCAGGCCGCACAGGATCCGACCGTGGAGCTCAAGGGCGCGCCCTTCACGACCGAGTACTACGGAGTGGCGATGAAGAAGGACGCCTCCGATCTGGTGCGCCGGGTCAACCGGGTCCTGGTCTCCTACCGCGCCAGTGGCTGGCAGGCGTCGTACGACACATGGCTGTCGGCCACACTGGGAAGGGACTCCTCGGCGTCCAAGCCGCCCGCACCGCAGTATCTGCGCACCAGTTGAACCACGGCCGACCGGAACACACAGCAAGCGAGAGGTGATCGATGGGCGTCACGGACCCCGCCGGGCCGGTGATGGACCGGGACGAGGTGGACCGTGCGCTGGCGCGGCTCGGCCAGGAGCACGAGGCCATCGAGACCTCGCTGCTCGCCCTCCAGGACCACGCGGGCCGCAGACTCCTGGAGGGCGCCGAACTGTCCGGCGTCACCCAGGAGCGCTGGCGGGCCACGGAGGACCGGATCACCCTGCTGTGGTCGTACTTCGACGCCTATACGGCCGCGCTGCGCGGCGCCCGCGAGATCCGTTCCCGGCGCCGCTGGTCCAGCCGGGAGGACCTGGCCGAGCTGACCGAGCTGCTGCGCGGCACCTCCGTCGCGGTCGCCGGGCCCGGCACCGGCAGGCTCAGCGAGAGCTTCTCGCTGGCCGAGCTGGTGGACCGGATGAACGAGATGTACGCGAGCAGCCTGGACCTGGTCGTGACCGCCGACGCGGTCTGGTCGGCGCTGCCCGCCCGGATCGATCTGCTCGCCGCCGAGCTCCAGCGCACCCGGCAGCTCGCGCACTCCGTCGGCGTGCGCCCCGGCGAGCACCCGGCCGGGGACGACCTGGAGCGGATCACCCGCACCCTGACCCGGCTGCGCGAGGACGTGATCCGCGACCCGCTCGCCTTCTGGGTGCCCGCCCGGGGCAGTTCGGCGCCCGGCGGCGGCCGTCCGGACACCACGGTGTACGACCGCGAGGCGCGCGCCCTGGAGGACGTGCGCCGGGAGATCGACGCGGTGCTGACCGTGCGCCAGGACGCGGAGGCCCGGCTGATCCGGCTCCGGGACGTCCTCTCGCGCGCGGACCGCACCCTCGCCGAGGCCCGTACGGCGCGCGGCGAGGTGCTGGCGAAGATCGCGGCCACCGAGGTGCCGGTGGTCAGCGGCCCGCCGACCGTGCTCCAGGAGCAGCTGGCGACGGCGGCCGAGTACCGGCGGGGCGCCCAGTGGCACCGGCTGTCCCCGCTGCTGGAGTCCCTCGAACAGCGGGCCGAGGACGAACTGCTGCGCGCCCGCGAGCAGTTGACCGCGGTCACCGCGCCGCTCGCGGTCCGCGCCGAACTGCGCGGCCGGCTCGACGCCTACAAGGCGAAGGTCGCCCGGCACGGCCTGGCCGAGGACCCGTTCCTGGTGGAGCGGTACGACGCCGCCCGGCGGATGCTGTGGAGCGCCCCCTGCGATCTGCGGGTGGCCGAGGGCGCGGTGCTGCGCTATCAGCGGGCGGCGGCCGAACTGCTGGACGGCGCGCCCGAGGACCGTAAGGGGGACCAGTGATGAGCGGGGCCGGGCGGGACTGTCAGCGGCCGGGCTGCGAGGGGTCGTACGAGGACGTCGGCGGCGGCGAGCTGTACTGCGACACCTGCGGTCTGGCGCCGGTGGTGTCGGCGACCGGGATGGTCGGCTCGCCGCCCACCGGTGTCACCCGGGGCGCCGCCGAGAGCCGGAGTTCCGGCAGTGCCCGCAGCGCGCGCACGTCCTCGCAGTCGTCCAGGTCGCGGCGCTCGGTGTCCGGGCGGCTGTCGCGGTCCCTGTCCGGCGGCGCCGCCACCGCCCGCTCGGTGTCGGTGCGCAGCTCCGGCTCGTCCTCGGGGTCCTCGGGGCGCGGCCGGCTGGGCGTGGGCCTGGTGGATGTGCCGCAGGTGCCGCGGCCCGACCCGCACACCATGGTCCTGGACAACCCCGAGGTGCCCGAACGCAAACGGTTCTGCTCCCGCTCGGACTGCGGGGCGCCGGTGGGCCGGGCCAGGGGCGAACGGCCGGGCCGTACCGAGGGGTTCTGCACCAAGTGCGGCCACCCGTACTCCTTCGTGCCCAAGCTGAAGGCCGGGGACATCGTGCACGGCCAGTACGAGGTCGCGGGCTGTCTCGCGCACGGCGGCCTGGGCTGGGTCTATCTCGCCGTGGACCGGGCCGTCTCGGACCGCTGGGTGGTGCTCAAGGGCCTGCTGGACACCGGGGACCAGGACGCGATGGCCGCCGCGATCTCCGAGCGGCGCTTCCTCGCGGAGATCGAGCACGCCAACATCGTGCGGATCTACAACTTCGTGGAGCACCTGGACCAGCGCACCGGCTCCCTCGACGGCTACATCGTCATGGAGTACGTCGGCGGCAAGTCCCTCAAGGAGATCGCCAACGCCCGCCGCACGCTTGAGGGCAGACGCGATCCGCTGCCGGTGGAGCAGGCGTGCGCGTACGGCATCGAGGCGCTGGAGGCGCTCGGCCACCTGCACAGCCGGAACCTGCTGTACTGCGACTTCAAGGTCGACAACGCCATCCAGACCGAGGACCAGCTCAAGCTGATCGACATGGGCGCGGTGCGCCGCATGGACGACGACGAGTCCGCGATCTACGGCACGGTCGGCTACCAGGCCCCCGAGGTCGCCGACGTCGGCCCCTCGGTGGCGAGCGACCTGTACACCGTGGGCCGCACCCTCGCCGTGCTCACCTTCGACTTCCAGGGCTACACCAACGTCTACGCCGACTCGCTGCCGGACCCCGAGACCGTCGAGGTCTTCCGCCGCTACGAGTCCTTCTATCGGCTCCTGGTGCGCGCCACCGACCCCGACCCGGCCCGCCGCTTCGGCTCCGCGCAGGAGATGGCGGAGCAGCTGACGGGGGTGCTGCGGGAGGTCGTGGCCCTCCAGAGCGGCCAGGCACGGCCGGCCCTGTCGACCCTGTTCGGGCCCGAAGTGCGGGTCACGGACCCGGAGTTGTTCCCCCGTCTGCACGCAGACGTGTCGCGGCTGGGGGCACGGGAGATCCGGGGGCGCAAGCGCGGCACCGCCGCCCCCGGATCTCCCGTGCC
>NZ_MUNF01000414.1 GCF_002154555.1 Streptomyces murinus | reverse complement strand
AAGCCGACGGTTGTACCACACGGCGGGGCGCGGGGAAGGGTTTCCGGTTCGGCCGCGTCAGGTAGGAGACGGGTGATACCGCGTGTCTATGGAGGGGAAGCAGATGACGGGGAACGACATCGCCGGGCTGATGGACGAGGCGTTCTTCACGCCGGGCAGCTCCTCCTTCGCCGAGTTCCTGGCCGCGCACGGCCCCCGGCTGCTGCCCACCGCGTCCCCGCTGCCGCCCGGCACGAGCGCGGCCCCGGGCAGCTTCCCGCACGGCACCACGGTGCTCGCGCTCACCTACGGCGAGGGTGTGCTGCTCGCCGGGGACCGCCGGGCCACCATGGGCAACCTGATCGCCCAGCGGGACCTGGAGAAGGTCCACCCGGCCGACGACCACACGGCCGTCGCCTTCGCCGGCACCGTCGGACTCGCCCTCGACATGGTGCGGCTCTACCAGGTCGAGCTGGCCCACTTCGAGAAGATCGAGGGCATTCCGATGACGCTGGGCGCGAAGGCGACCCGCCTCGCGACCATGATCCGGCAGAACCTCGCGCAGGCCATGCAGGGCCTCGCCGTCGTCCCCCTGCTCGCCGGGTACGATCTCGGCGCGCCCACGGGCGAGGGCGGCCGCATCTTCGCCTACGACGCGGCGGGCGGTCTGTACGAGAAGCGGGAGTTCCACGCCGAGGGCTCCGGTTCGCCGTACGCCCGGGGCGCGCTCAAGAAGCTCTACCGGCCCGGTCTGACCCGCCGCGAGGCCGCCCTCGCCGCGCTGCACGCGCTGTACGACGCGGCCGACGACGACTCGGCCACCGGCGGGCCCGACCTCAACCGCCGTATCTTCCCGATCCTCTCGTTCATCACCGAGGACGGCTACGAGCGGCTGCCGGAGGCCGAGACGGAGGAACTGAGCCGCGAGATGGTGTCCCAGCGCGACGGCCGCCCGGACGGCCCGCACGTCGCGCCCTGAACCCTGGCGGGCGTCCTGTGAACTGTCGGGACGTCATGCGAACGGCAACGAACACCGCTCGCACACTGCCGGGCTCCGACAGCGAAATCCGGGCTGGTCAGGGCCTGGATCGCCGTTCGGCGAACGAGGCGCGGGACCAGGGGGAGCGGCTCTTCGCCGCGGCGTCCCGACGTCGTGACGGGCCGGATCAGCGCTCGTAGACGCCGGTCAGCCGACCGCGGGCGAGGACCGGCGCGCTGACGGCGGGCAGGAAGGCGCGGGGGCGGGTCCGCTCCGGCGCCGGGAGGTCCACGGGGGCGGCCAGGGCGAAGAGCTGGAAGGTGTAGCGGTGGGGGCCGTGGCCCTTGATCGGGGCCGGACCGTGGTAGCCGCGGCCGATGGTGGAGCGCAACAGCCGTACGCCGGGTGCCGGTTGCCGGGCCCCGAGGGCACCGGGGTCGAGGTGTTCGGCCGCCGGGTCGATCAGGGCGAGGCAGTGCACGGCGGGTCGGGTCATCGGCACGTCGATGTCCTCGACCACCAGCAGGAGTCGGGCGGTGCCGCTCGGGGGCGCCGTCCAGGACAGGTGGGGGGAGAGGTCGGCGCCGCCGATGGTCTTCGCGCAACTCTCCAGCGGCATGGGGTCACCGTCGCCGAAGTCCCGGCTGGTGAGGATCAGCGGCTCGGGACCCTGGAGGTTGGGCATGTTCCACGCCGTATGGGTCTCGCCCGCCCTGCGGTTCCTCAGGAGTCGGCCCAGCAGGCTCATCGCGTCGCCTCCAGCATGGTGACGACCTCGGTGGCGGTGGCGGTCTCGCCGAGCTTGGGGAAGACGCGTTCGACGCTGTGGCGGTGGGCCTCGGCGTCCGGGTCGGCCATGGCGTCGGTGGCCAGGACCACGTGGTAGCCGTGGTCGGCGGCCGAGCGCGCCGTCGACTCCACGCCCGAGCTGGTCGCGATGCCGGTGAGGACGACCTGGGTGACACCCAGGTCGCGCAGCAGGGTGTCGAGCCCGGTGTCGTGGAACGCGCTGCGCCGCCGCTTGGTGATCAGGTGATCGCCCGGCCGGACGCCCAGTTCGTCCACGAACTCGGCCCAGTCGGAAGGCCGTTCGGCCCCACCCCCGGACCGGCCGGTCTCCCGGGACCGTACGGTATCCGTACGACCCGGCGCGCGTCCGGTGACGTTGACGAGGACCACCGGCAGGCCGTGCCGCCGGAACTCGTCCGCCAGATGCGCCGATCGCTCGACGGCGTCGGTCACCCGGGCGTCGGCGTGGGCGGAGACGATGCCCTTCTGGAGATCGATCACGACGACTGCGCACGCCGGGTCGATCGTGGTCAGTGCCATGGTGGTTGCTTCTCCTGTGGAGGTCCGTGGTGCGGGGCCGGGCCATGAGGCGAGGGCGCCCGGGCCGGGTGGTGTCTCAGGCGCTGGTGCGCCGGTCCGGACGCGTGGTGGCGCCGTCGGCTCCGCGTGGTTCCGGCACCCGAGCGGGGGTGTTGGCGCCGCGCAGCAGGGAGGCGATCGCGGCGAGGAAGGCGAGGGTGGCGCCGAAGGCGAACACGATCACCAGGCCGGAGTGGAAGGGCCCGGAGATCAGGTTCGGGAAGAACTCCCGCCCGGTCAGGGCCTGTTGCTGCGCCGGGGTCAGCCGGGCCAGGGCGCCGCTGGGCTCCAGCAGATGCCGGATCGGATTGACGCCCAGCTGGGCGGCGAACAGCGAGGACACCGGGGGCAGATCGCCGACTTGGGCGGCGACCTGGGCGGGCACGCCCTGCTGGTGCAGGCCCGCGGTGAGGGTGTGCGGCAGGCGGCTCGCCAGACCGGCGATCATCAGCGAGAAGAACACACCGATCGAGACGGCGGTGCCGGAGTTCTGGAAGGTGGCGCGCATACCCGAGGCGACACCCCGCAGTTCGGCGGGCACACTGCCCATGATCGCGGAGGAGTTGGGGGAGGCGAACATGCCGCTGGCGATCCCGTTGACCGCGATCAGCACCGCGAACACCCCGTAGCCGAAGTCGATCGGCAGCAGCATCAGGCCGAGGAAGCTGGCGCCGAACAGCACCGCGCCCCCGGTGGCCAGGCCCCGGGAGCCGAGCCGGTCGGACAGATACCCGGACACCGGTCCCGCCGCGAGGAAGCCCGCGGTCAGCGGCAGCATGAAGATGCCCGCCCACAGGGGCGTGTCGCCGTAGTCGTAGCCGTGCAGCGGCAGCCAGATGCCCTGAAGCCAGATGATCAGCACGAACTGCATCCCGCCGCGCCCGATCGAGATGGCCAGGCCCGCCAGGTTGCCGAAGGTGAAGGCCCGGCGGCGGAACAGGCTCAGCTGGATCATCGGCGCGGCGGTGCGGTTCTCGATCACGACGAACGCGGCCAGCAGCGCGAGACCGCCGGCTATCAGCACGTCGACGAAGGGGTTCGTCCAGCCCATGGTGTGCCCGCCGTAGGGCTGGAGGCCGAAGGTGACCGCGATCAGGACCGCGCTGAGGCCCACCGCGAAGGTGATGTTGCCCCACCAGTCGATCCGGCCGCCGCCGCGCCTGCCCGTCTCGCGCAGGGTGCGGTAGGCCCACAGCGTGAAGAACACGCCGACGGGCACGTTCACCCAGAACACCGCCCGCCAGTCCCACGCCGACAGCAGACCCCCGGCGACCAGGCCGATGAACATCCCGGCCAGCGCCGCGACCTGGTTGATGCCCAGGGCGAAACCGCGCTGCTCCTTGGGGAAGGCGTCGGTCAGGATCGCCGCCGAGTTCGCGGTCAGCATCGAACCGCCCACGGCCTGCACCACCCGCCAGGCGATCAGCCACATCGCCCCGTGGCCGCCGTCGAAGGGATCGAAGGACAGCAGGACCGAGGCGAAGGTGAACACCGCGAAGCCGGAGTTGTAGATCCGGACCCGCCCGTACATGTCCCCGAGTCGGCCCACCGTGACCACCAGGACGGCCTGGACCAGCCGGTACCCCATGATCATCCACAGCAGATAGGCGATATTGCCCGGGGACAGCGGATCCAGGTGCACCCCGCGGAAGATCGCCGGCAGGGCGATCAGCACGATGGAGCCGTCCAGCGCGGACATGAAGACAGCGGCGGTCGTGTTCGTCAGCGCCGTCCACTTGTACCGGTCACCGGGTGAGCGGCGCGGGGCGGGCGCCTGGGGGGAATCCGTCATCGGCCTGCTTCCTCGAAGGTTCGTCGGCGCGGCAGTGTCAGATGCTTTGGGCCAGCCGCTGGAGCAGCGGGGCGGTGGCCGCGAGCCGCTCCAGCTCCGCGGGCGTGAACGCGCCGCCGGTCAGGGCCGCCGCGATGAGCTCGGCTCGCGCGTTGCGCTTGTCCCGCAGCGCCTGCCGCCCGGCGTCGGTCACCGACAGCACCACGCGCCTGCCGTCGTCCGGATCGCGGTGGCGCTCGACCAGCCCCCGGGCCTGGAGCGCGCCGAGCGTCGCCCCCATGGACTGCGCGGTGATCTGCGCGTCCCGGGCCAGCGCCGATGAGGTGGTGGGGCCCGTGCGGTCCAGCTGCGCCAGCGCGCCGCGCTCCGGGAGCGTCAGTCCGCCCTCGACCGGCACCTGGCGCACCCGGCGCACCAGCACGCCGATGCTCGCGAGCAGGGCCGAGGCGACCGCCTCGGGGTCCAGATCATCACTCATATGCTAAGGCTAACTTATAAAGCTGCCTTAGCATCTCTCCGGGGCTCTCTTTCCGAAACCGGACTACGGAGCCCTTCCGGAACCGGGCTCCGGAGCACCGGGCCTGACGTCAGCGCCGGGCCTGATGTCGGCGGGCAGCCACCGGGCCGCCGCCGTGAGGAACAGAGCGAGCCAGCCCGCCGCGAACAGCCAGCCGCCCAGTACATCGGTGAACCAGTGCACCCCGAGGAAGATCCGGGTCAGCCCGACCTCGGCGCCCCAGCAGGCGACCAGGAGGGTCAGCGCGCCCCGGCCGTGCGGGGCGCGCAGCCACAGCGCCGTGATCAGCAGCCCGGCCGTCAGGGCCGAGGTGGTGGTGTGCCCGGAGGGGTACGACCAGCCGGAGGCCGGCGCCTCCCAGTCCCCGTACGGGGGCCGGACCCGGCCGACCAGGTCCATCACGCCGTACCGCACCGCCTGCCCGAGGCCCAGACAGAGCAGGCCCGTCAGGGCGGCGGCGCGGCGCTGCCGGGCCGTACGGCCCGCGATCAGTCCGGCCGCGATCACCAGGGCGTACGGCACCGCGCCCGTGCCCGTGCCGGTCAGTCCGCGCGCCGCGGCGACCGCCACCGGGGGCCGGTGCCCGCGGGACCAGGCGAGCAGGGCGCGGTCCGGAGGGAGCGGGGCGCCGTGCCGGGAGGCCACGATCAGGGTCAGGGCCGCGAACGCGGCCCAGGCACAGACACCGAGACCGGCGACGGCCGCGGTCCTTCGGGGGCTCACGAGGCGGGCAGCGGCCACGCCCGGGACGCCCCCGCTGTCCGAAGCCCCGGCTTGCGCGGTGTCCGAAGCACCGGCCCGCGCGCCGCCAGAAGTACCGGCCCGCGCGGCGCCGGGCCCGTCACGGCGTCTCCTTCGCCGCCCTGCGTGAGCGCAGCACCTCCGCCGCGAGCGGGATCAGTGAGACCAGGACGATCAGCGCGATCACCGGCAGCAGGTACTTGTCGACATTCGGGATCGAGGACCCCAGTGCGTACCCGCCGAGCGTGAGGCCGAGGCTCCAGACCAGGCCGCCGATCACCTGCCACAGGGCGAAGGTGCGGGCCGGTACGCCGAGCGCGCCCGCCATCGGGTTGAGCACCGTACGCACCACCGGCACGAAGCGGGCCAGCACGATCGCCTTCGCGTGGCCGTACCGCTCCAGCAGCTCCTCCGCGCGCTGCGCGCCCTCGCGCAGTTTCGCCGAGCGGGTGCGGGCCAGCAGCGCGCCGCCCGCCTTGCGGCCGATCAGGAACCCGCACTGGGAGCCCGCCAGGGCGCCGAGCGCAGCAGCGACCAGCAGCGGGCCGAGCGAGAGGTGCAGCCCGCGGTCGGCCGCGCCCGTGCACAGCAGACCCGCCGTGAACAGCAGCGAGTCCCCGGGCAGGAAGAATCCGATCAGCAGGCCGGTCTCCGCGAAGAGCACCACGCCGACGCCGAAGACGCCGAAGGCGGCCAGCAGCGAGTGGGCGTCGAGCACATTGACCGCGAGCTGCGCTGCCAGATGTGGGGGAGTGGCCACGGCCGCACACCCTTTCCTTCGACTTGCTTCGACAACATGTGACTACACATTTGTAGACGTTCGCCGGGCGACCGGCGGACATGGACAGGGGATCCTTCCCGGACTTTGCCCGGGGATTGCCGGATCGTGACCGGTTGCCTACGAAGGTGTGGTCATCATGGTCGCGAAGGTAAGGCATGCCTTCGCTTATTTCGCATGCCTTCGCTTGGTTTTCCGGGAGGGCCGCAGGGCATGTGGGACGACGCGTTTCCGAGTTTCCTGATCGGATTGAGGGAGGGACTCGAAGCCGGACTCATCGTCTCCATCCTGGTCGCCACCCTGGTGCGCGCCGAGGCCCGCTCACGGCTGCCGCAGGTGTGGACCGGTGTGCTGGCGGCGATCGCCGTCGCGATGAGCTTCGGCGCGGTCCTCACCTTCACCGCCGCGTCCATGCCGCAGACCGCCCAGGAGGCCTTCGGCGGCGTCCTCAGCGTGATCGCCGTCGCGTTCGTCACCGCCATGGTGTTCTGGATGCGCCGCTCGGCCCGCAACCTCTCCAGCGAGCTGAAGCAGAAGGTCACCGGTGCCCTCGCCATGGGCTCCGGCATGCTGATCCTCACCTCCTTCCTGGCCGTCGGCCGCGAGGGCCTGGAGACCGCCCTGTTCCTGTGGACCACCGCCCAGGCGGCCGGTGAGTCCGCGGGCCCGCTGACCGGCGCCGCCATCGGCCTGGTCCTCGCGGCGGGGCTGTGCTGGGGCCTGTACCGCAGGGTCCTGAAGATCAACCTGACGAAGTTCTTCACCGCGACCGGCGTCGTCCTGATCGTCATCGCCGCGGGCGTCCTCGGCTACGGCCTGCGTGACCTCCAGGAGGGCGGCGTGCTGCCCGGCAAGACGGCCTACGCCGTCGACCTGGCCGGCAGCGTCGACGCCGGCTCCTGGTACAGCACCCTGATCCAGGGCGTCTTCAACCTGATGCCCACCATGACCTGGCTCCAGGTGGTCGCCTACGTCGCCTACCTCGCCGTGGTGATGACCCTGTTCGTGCGCGGCGTACGCGGCACCGCGCCCAAGGCCGAGCCCGCGCCCGCGCCCGTGCCCGTGCCCGCGCCCGAGCTCAAGTCCAAGCCCGAATCGGCCACCCGGAGCTCGGCCGAGGCATCCGCCGACGGATCCGGCGAGGGATCCGCCGCGCCGAAGCCCGCCTCCGCCCGGCGCCGCCCGGTCTGGGTGGTCCCGGCCGCCGTGGTCGCCGTACCCGCCGTCGTCGCCGGACTCTTCGTCGCCCTCGGCCGCCCCAAGCCCGCCGGTGACCAGACCGTCGCCGTCTCCGAGACCGACTGCGGCAAGGGCTTCACCGCGCCCGAGCCCGGCCGGCAGACCTTCCAGATGCACAACACCGGCCACCAGGCCTCCGAGGTCTACCTGGTCGACCCGTCCACCGACGCGGTCTACGGCGAGATCGAGGGCCTCGCCCCCGGCACCACCCGCGACCTCGTCGCCACCGTCGCCGGCGGCACCTACGCCTGGCGCTGCGTCCCCGCCGGCGGCAAGGCCGTCACCTCCAAGGCGGTCACCGTCACCGGCGGCGGCGCGGCAAAGCCGGTCGCCCCGGTCTCCGAGCAGGACCTCGCCGCGCCCCTGAAGGCGTACAAGGCGTACGTCGGCAAGGGCCTGGACACCCTGGCCGGGCAGACCCGCACCCTCCAGCACGACATCGAGGGCGGCCACCTCGATGAGGCCCGCACCGACTGGCTCACCGCCCACCGCACCTACGCCTCGCTCGGCGCCGCCTACGGCACCTTCGAGGACTTCGACAAGAAGATCGACGGCCGCGCCGACGGTCTGCCCGGCGGCGAGCGGGACAAGGACTTCAGCGGCTTCCTGCGCCTGGAGTACGGCCTGTGGCACGGTGGGTCGGCCAAGGAGCTGACCGGGCCCGCGCGGCAGCTCAGCACGGACGTGGCCGGGCTGGGCAAGGCCTTCCCGAGCCAGGACTTCGACCCCGGCGACCTGCCGCTGCGCGCCCACGAGATCCTGGAGAACACCCTCCAGTTCGAGCTGACCGGCGACACCGACGAGGGCAGCGGCACCAACCTCGCCACCGCCGACGCCAACCTCGCCGGCACCCGCGAACTGCTCACCGTCCTCAAGCCGCTGCTCACCGACCGCGCCCCCAAGGTGCTGCCGACCGTCGACACCGACATCGACCGGGTGCAGAAGCTGCTGGCCGCGCAGCACGACGGCGACCACTGGACCCCCGTCGAGAAGCTCTCCGACACCGACCGCCGGCGCCTCGACGGAGCCACCGGCCAGCTCCTGGAGGACCTCGCGCCGATCCCGGACCTGCTGGAGATCCGGAAGTCCGCCTGATGACCACCGCGCACCCGCACCCCGAAGGGAACCCGCCCATGTCCACCGCCGACACGCCGTCCTGCCCCGTCGGCCCCGCCCGCCGCTCCTTCGTGCGCGGCGCGCTGGGCGCCGGTGCCGCCGGAGCGGTCCTGGCCGGCGGTGGTTTCGCGCTCGCCGAGAGCGGTGGCACGGCCCAGGCCCGGCCGAGCGGTCCGGACGGCCGTACGAAGGTGCCCTTCCACGGCGCCCACCAGGCCGGGATCATCACCCCGCAGCCGGCCGCCGCCGCGTTCGTCTCCTTCGACGTCATAGCCGACGACCGGCGCGGCCTCACCGACCTGCTGAAGACCATCACCGAGCGGGCCCGCTTCCTCACCTCCGGCGGCACCCCCGCCGACCTGGGCGTCGGCGCGCCGCCCGCCGACAACGGCATCCTCGGCCCCGAGGTCCCCGCGGACGGCCTCACCCTCACCCTCGGCGTCGGCGCCTCCCTCTTCGACGACCGCTACGGCCTCGCCAAGGCCAGGCCCGCCCGGCTCGTCCCCATGCGGACCTTCCCGAACGACAATCCGAACCCGGCCGAGTGCCACGGCGACCTCTCCCTCCAGATCTGCGCGCAGAGCAGGGACACCGTGCTGCACGCCCTGCGCGACATCGCCCGGCACACCCGCGGCGCGATGCAGGTCAAGTGGCGCATCGACGGCTTCCAGAACGCCCCCCGGCCCACCGGCGCCCAGCGCAACCTGCTCGGCTTCAAGGACGGCATCGCCAACCCGGACGTCAACTCCGCCCGCGAGACGAACAAGCTGATCTGGGTCGGCGACGGACAGGGCGAGCCCGCCTGGGCCACCGGCGGCAGCTACCAGGTGATCCGGATCATCCGGATGCTGGTCGAGTTCTGGGACCGGGTCTCGCTCACCGAGCAGGAGAAGATGTTCGGCCGCCGCAAGGACACCGGCGCCCCGCTGGACGGCGCCAAGGAGACCGACGCGCCCAACTACGCCAAGGACCCGCACGGCAACGCGATCCCGATGGACGCCCACATCCGGCTCGCCAACCCGCGCACCGCGACGTCGGACAGCTCCCGCATCCTGCGCCGCGGCTACAACTACGACCGGGGCGCGGACAATGTCGGCAACCTCGACATGGGCCTCGTCTTCTGCTGCTACCAGCAGGACGTCAAGCGGCAGTTCGAGGCCGTGCAGACCCGGCTGATCGACGAGCCCCTGGTGGACTACATCTCCCCGACCGGCGGCGGCTACTTCTTCGCCCTGCCGGGCGTCCGGGACACCGAGGACTGGCTGGGCCGGGGCATGTTCTCCGCCTGACCGGGCACCGGCCCCTCTTTGCCGCTCCCCACCCCTGGAGAGCGGCCTTTTCCTGTTCATGGTCTTTTCCTGACCATGGGAAAGGCCTGCCGTCGCCTTTACTGCACATCAGTTGCAAGTACGGGAAGATGGCACAAGGCTGTGGTGTGCAGCCGTACCCGTACGACGTTAGGAACGACCCTCCCGATGACGGCCGCCCCTGGTTCCGCTCCGTCCCTCCCCGCACCGGCCGGCGCCAAGCCGTCGGCCTGGCAACGCGTCCGCCGCTCCATGACGCGCCAGGAGTGGATCAGGGTCGGCTCGATGGCCGCCTTCGTGCTGGCCCTGCACATCATCGGCTGGGGCACCCTGGTCGGCGTCATCGCGCCCCAGCACTTCAGCGTGGGCACCGAGTCGTTCGGCATCGGCATCGGCGTGACCGCCTACACCCTGGGCATGCGGCACGCCTTCGACGCCGACCACATCGCGGCCATCGACAACACCACCCGCAAGCTGATGGGCTCGGGGCAGCGCCCGCTGTCGGTCGGCTTCTGGTTCTCCCTCGGCCACTCCACCATCGTCTTCGGCCTCGCCCTGCTGCTCTCCCTGGGCATGAAGACCCTGGCAGGACCGGTCGAGAACGACAACTCGCATCTGCACGAGGTCACCGGCCTCATCGGTACGACCGTCTCCGGCGCCTTCCTCTACCTGATCGCCGTGATCAACCTCGTCATCCTGGCCGGCATCTGGAAGGTCTTCCGCAAGATGCGCACCGGCCACTTCGACGAGGCCGCCCTGGAGGCCCAGCTGAACAACCGGGGCTTCATGAACCGCCTGCTCGGCCGGGTCACCAACTCGATCACCAAGCCCTGGCAGATGTACCCGCTGGGCGTGCTGTTCGGGCTCGGCTTCGACACCGCGACCGAGATCGCCCTGCTGGTCCTCGCCGGTTCCGGCGCCGCCTCCGGACTGCCCTGGTACGCGATCCTCACCCTGCCGGTGCTGTTCGCGGCCGGGATGTCGCTGCTGGACACCATCGACGGCTCGTTCATGAACTTCGCCTACGGCTGGGCGTTCTCCAAGCCGGTCCGCAAGGTCTACTACAACCTCACCATCACCGGCCTGTCC
>NZ_MUNF01000413.1 GCF_002154555.1 Streptomyces murinus | reverse complement strand
GAACCGCCGCACCGGCGCCCCACCGCCCTCGGCCCTCACCGCACCGCAACTCCCCGAGGAGCCCGTCATGACCCCCGAACTGCGCACCGAACGCCTGGAGTTCCTCCCGTACCGGCCAGAACACGAGGACGTCTTCGTCGAGTTGCTGCGCGACGAGGAGGTGTGCCGCTGGATGGGCCAGGACCTCGTGCCCGAACCGCAGATCCGCGAGGTGTTCCGCGCCATCCTCACCGACATCTACCCCCAGGGACGGTTCGACGTCTGGGGCCTGTGGCTGGCGGGCCGCTACATCGGCCACGCCGAGGTGAAGCCGACCGGCAACGTCGAGGGCCATGAACTCGTCACCGCCCTCGCCCCCGGCTACTGGGGTCAGGGGCTGGGCGGCGAGGCGGTCCGCGGCCTGCTCCGGCACGCCGCCGAGAACCTCGGCCTCACCGAGGCGTACGGCATGGTCGGCGCCGAGAACACCGCCAGCCTGGCCATGTGCCGCCGCCTGGGCTTCCGCCATCTGCGCGATGTCGTCGGCGACGACGGCTCGGTGACGAAGCTGCTGGTCATCCCCACGGCGGCGGGCGGGTCGGAAGGGGCCTCGCGTACGGCCGTCGAGGCCACCGCGCAGACCCTGGCGCCCGGAACCGGCCCGACGGACGGCCCGGCGCCCGCCGGAGCGCGGGGTGCCGAGGGCCTGACCGGAGCGCCGGGCTCGGCGGGGGCGGCGCATGGCGAGGACCTGGCTGGGGTGGCGACCGGGGAGGGCTTGGCCGGGGTGGCGAGTGACGAGGACCTGGCCGAGGTGGCGAGCGGAGAGGACCTGGCTGGGGTGGCGAACGGCCAGGGCTTGGCCGGAGCGGCAAGCGGCGAGGGGTCGGCCGGAGCGCCGGGCGGCGAGGGCCTGGCCGGGGCGGCGACCGGACAGTATTTGGCCGGGACGGCGAGCGGGGAGGGCTTGACCGGAGCGCCGGGTGTCACGGTCTCGGCTGGGGCGGCGACCGGGGAGGGCTTGGTCGGAGCGCCGGGTGGCGAGGACCTGGCTGGGGCAGCGACCGGCCAAGGTTTGGCCGGGGTGGCGAGCGGCGAGGGCTTGGCTGGAGCGCCGGGCGGCGAAGGCCTGGCCGGGGCGGCGAGTGCCGGGGAGGTGGGATGAGTCGGCCGCCGGTCGCCGAGGAGACCGCCGGGGTCGCGGACACCGGCCCGCGGCCGGGGCTGTGGCGCAACCGCGACTTCAACCTGCTGTGGACCGGACAGTCCCTGTCCGACCTGGGCGGCGCCATGGTCGACCTGGCCCTCCCCCTGCTGGTGTTGCAGCAGACCGGGTCCCCGACGCGGGCCGGGGTCGTCGGCACCGCCGGGCTCGTCACCACCCTGGTGTGCCGACTGCCGGCCGGTGTCCTCGCCGACCGGTTCGACCGGCGCCGACTGATGATCGTCTGCGACGCGCTGCGGATCGCCGTGTACGCCCTGCTCGGCTGGGCGGTCCTGACGGGCACCGCCCGCCTGCCGGTGATCCTCGCGGTGGTGATCGCCGGCTCCGCCGCCACCGCCGTCTTCAGCACCGCCGAGCACGCCTCGGTGCGCAGCCTGGTCCGCCCGGACCAGCTCGCCTCCGCCGTCGCCCGCAACGAGGCACGGACCTACGGCGTGTCGCTGGCCGGACCACCGCTGGGCGGCATGCTGTTCGGGCTCGGCCGGTTCCTGCCCTTCCTGGGCAACGCGCTGAGCTTCCTGGTGTCCCTGGCGGCCGTCTGCTGGATCAGGCGACCGCTTCAGGAGCCCCGCAAGGAGGTGGCGGCGCCCATCGGCGCGTCCACCGCGGAGGGGCTGCGCTTCCTGCTGGGGCATCCGTTCCTGCGGGCCCTGCCGGCGATCGCCGCTCCGCTGAACATGGCCTTCACCGGCATGATCTTCGCGATGACCCTCGCCCTGCGCCGGGCGGGCGTCGCACCGGTCCTGGTGGGTCTCGCCGGTGCGATCTTCGCGCTCGGCGGCCTCCTTGGGGCCTTCGCCGCCCCGGCACTCCAGCGGCGTCTGCGGCTGCCCGTCCTGATCACCCTGCTGTGCTGGGCGACCGCCGCGCTGATGGCCGTCAGCACGCTGCTGTCCGGCTCCGTCCTGGCCGCGGTGCCGCTGGCCGCCGCTGTCTTCCTCGGCCCCACCGCGAACGCCACCCTCTTCGGCCACCAGGCCGCCGTCACCCCCGACCACTTGCAGGGCCGCGTGGTCAGTGGCGTCCTGCTCGCCGCCGGCTCGGCCGCCGCCCTCGCCCCCGTCCTGGCCGGCGCCCTACTGGCCCACTGGAGTCCGGGACCGGCCATGCTGGTCTTCCCGGCCCTGGTCGTGGTCGCCGCGGTGACGGCCACCGTCAGCAAGGGCATCCGGACGATGTCGGCCTAGGGCCTGTCTGACAATTCCCGTCTGCCGCGCGACGCCATGCACGCACTCTCGCGGCACCGGGCGCAGACCCAAGTACGTCCAGTACGAGGGCCTACGCCCGGCACCCCGAGAGCACGCACCTGACGCCGCGCGGCCGCCCTCCGGGCGACGACGGGAATTGTCAGACAGGCCCTAGCAGCCGT
>NZ_MUNF01000412.1 GCF_002154555.1 Streptomyces murinus | reverse complement strand
GACCCCACTGGCCCCTCTGCCCCCACCGGCCCCTGCGGCCCGAACCCGGTGAGCGGAGGCAGCTCCCGCGTCTCGTCGTACGCGTTCCGCCAGCCGTGCGCGGCGGCGGGATCGGCGTACTCCTCGTACGCCGGGGCGGGACCCGGCCGCGGGTGGTACATGGGCGGCCGGAAGGAGGACGCGTGCCCCGCGCCGGGCGCGCCGGGCACCTCCGGCTCGTACATACGTTCGCTGGGCGCGACAGCGGATTCCAGGGAGACGCGGCACTGTCCTGGCAGCCGTAGGGGCAATACGGGGCAAAACCACGTCTCGCGTGGTGGAAAACACCACCCATGAACGGCCGCGGCGTCCTAAGCTCGCGCGTATGCAGGTGATCCAGTCGACCAAGCTCGCCAACGTCTGTTACGAGATCCGGGGCCCGGTTCTCGAGGAGGCCATGCGGCTGGAGGCGGCGGGACACCGCATCCTCAAGCTCAATACGGGCAACCCCGCGGCGTTCGGCTTCGAGTGCCCGCCGGAGATCCTGGAGGACATCCTCCGCAATGTCTCCACGGCCCATGGGTACGGCGACGCCAAGGGGCTGCTGGCCGCCCGGCGCGCGGTCGTCATGCACAACCAGACCCTCGGCATCGACACGGACGTCGAGCACGTCTTCATCGGCAACGGCGTCTCCGAGCTGATCGTGATGGCGATGCAGGGCCTGCTGGACGACGGCGACGAGGTCCTCGTACCGGCGCCGGACTATCCGCTGTGGACGGCCGCGGTCTCCCTGTCCGGCGGCACTCCGGTGCACTACCGCTGCGACGAGCAGTCCGACTGGATGCCCGACCTCGCCGACATCGAGCGCAAGGTCAGCGACCGCACCAAGGCGATCGTCATCATCAACCCGAACAACCCCACGGGCGCGGTCTACGACGAGGCCATGCTCAAGGGGCTGACGGACATCGCCCGCCGGCACAATCTGCTGGTCTGCTCCGACGAGATCTACGACAAGATCCTGTACGACGGCGCCACGCACACCCCGACCGCCAAGATCGCCCCCGATCTGCTGACGCTGACCTTCAACGGTATGTCGAAGGCGTACCGGGTGGCCGGGTACCGGGTGGGCTGGATGTCGATCTCCGGCCCGCGCGCGCACGCCGACTCCTACATCGAGGGCCTGACGATCCTGGCGAACATGCGGCTGTGCGCCAACATGCCGGGGCAGCACGGTGTGGTCGCCGCGCTGAGCGGACGCCAGACGATCCAGGACCTGGTGCTGCCGGGCGGCCGGCTGAAGGAGCAGATGGACACGGCGTACGAGCTGCTGACGCAGATCCCGGGCGTGAGCTGTGTGCGGCCGAGGGGCGCGCTGTACCTCTTCCCGCGGCTCGACCCGCAGGTGTTCAAGATCCGGGACGACCGGCAGATGGTCCTCGATCTGCTGCGCCAGGAGAAGATCATGGTGGTGCAGGGTACGGGCTTCAACTGGCCCGAGCCGGACCACTTCCGCGTGGTCACCCTGCCGAGCGTAGGGGATCTCAAGGATGCGGTGACCCGGATCGGGACCTTCCTGGACGGGTACGGGCAGCCGTAGAGAGCGGACAGGGACCTCACCGTACGGCGGTCCGTAGTCGACGGGCTTCAATCTGTGACCCGACTCAACTTTAGACGAAATCCAAGCTAGGATGGTTTCCTGTCAGAGCACAGGAGGCCGTCCCATGTACGAACCGATCCGCACCAAGTCGGTCCACAGCACGATGGCCGGCACCTCCGACTTCCCCCACCGGTCGCGCGAGGAGGAGCTGGACATCCAGCTCGCCGGGCATCTGTCGGCACTGCTCGCGGTCACCGACGAGCTGCGCGCGCAGGCCCCCTCGGCCGATCTGGACGCGGCCGCGGACCGGCTGGTCGCGCAGGTGTGCCGGCTGCGCGGTGGCAAGCCGCTGCGGGCGACGCCGGGTGCCGACCACGGGGATCCGGTGGCCCTGCACCGCCGCGCCCACGCCCTGGCCGGGCGCGCCCTGGTGGTCGCCGCCTCCCGCGCGGACACCGCGGTGGCGATCCTGGCCGCCGAGCGGATGGACGCCCACACGGCCGCGCTGGCCGCCGACCCGAGGGAACTCACCGCCACCGGCTGATCCCCGGGTCACCCCTGATCGGCCCCGGTCCGCGCGCACCCGCAGCGACGCGCGGACCGGGTGCCCCCGCTCGCGCGTTGCAGTGCCGGGTCCGACCCGTCACCCGGCGTTCACCGGGCGCGCCCGGGAATGTGGGGTTCCGGGAGGACGCTCGCCCGCGTGAAGAGAATCGCGGGAATCGTCCTCGCGGTGCTGCTCATCGGTGGCGTGGTGGCCGCCGTCGTAGCGGGCCGGCACGGGGAGGACAAGGGCACGGCAACGAAGACCGTGCGAGGAGTGATCGGTTCGGAGAAGGCGGACTTCTTCGCCGATCCCGACGTGGTGAAGGCCCTCGCCGCCAAGGGCTACACCGTGAAGGCCGACACCTCGGGGTCCTGGGCCATGGACGGCCTTGACCTGAAGGGCGACGACTTCGCGTTCCCCTCCAGCCAGGCGCCCGCCGATCAGCTGGCGCGGAAGTACCACGCGCAGGAGCCGCTGCCGCGGCCCTTCTACTCGCCGCTGGTGGTCGTGGCGCACCGCAGCGCGGCCGAGGTGCTGGCCGCGAACGGGCTGGCCGTGCTGGACGGCGCGCACCGCGGCACCCTGAAGATGTCCGCCTATCTCGACGCCGCCCGGCACAACCGGACCTGGCAGCAGCTCAAGGGGACGTCCGCGCACGGTGAGTTGAGCGGGACGCTGTACATCTCAAGCACCGATCCCGAGTCCTCCAACTCCGGTGCCCTCTACCTCGCCGCGGCCTCCTACGTCGCCAACGGCGGCAAGGTCGTGGCGGGCGACGCAGACGTCGACCGCACCGCTCCCCTGCTGCACCAGCTGGTCAGCGTCCAGGGCGCCCAGCAGTCCAGTTCGGACGGGGTGTTCCGGGACTTCATCACCGGGGTGGGCAATCCGCTGGTCCTCGTGTACGAGTCGCAGGTCGCGGCGCTGCTGGAACAGGAGCACGGCGTGGACGACCTGGTGGTCCTGTACCCGGACACCACGGTCAACAGCGACCACACCGTCGTACCGCTGGACGCGGCCGGGCGGGCGTTCGGGGAGCTGCTGAGCACCGATCCAACGCTGCGGATGCTCGCCGTCCGGCACGGGTTCCGGCCGCAGGGCGACACCACCGAGTTCCTCGGGCAGACGTCCCGCCTCACCGCCTATCTCAACCAGAAGCTCAGCGGTGTCCGGCAGGCACCCGTGCCCACCTCCCCGGTGCTGCACGAGATGGCCCGCCGGGCCCGCGGATGACGGGGGAGCGACAAATGACAGACATCGACGGGGACTTCGTCCTCACACCGCCCGAGGCGGTCGCGCCCGTGCCCAGGGAGAAGGCGGGCGGTCTCGTGCCCGTCGAGGACGCAGTGCGCACCGAGACGGCCCGCAAGGCCTCCGCGTTCGTCGGCGAGCTGGCGCGACTCGACGCCCGTTCGCCGGAGTTCACCGGGAAGGTCGGCGAGATCACCGCGCTGGGCGCCGGGGAGATGCGCACCGCCGCCGCCCAGTCCAACCGGATGCTGGAGCGGGCCGTGCGCAGCCTGCCCGACCAGGGCCGGGACGCGCAGGCACGGGTCGCAGGATCGCTGGTGGAGCTGCGCCGGGTGGTGGAGGACCTGGATCCGCGGGACCTACCCGCGAGCCGGGGCCGCCGGTTCCTCTCCCGGCTGCCCGGCGGCAACAGGCTGCGCGACCATCTCGCCAAGTACGCCTCCGCACAGGGCACGTTGAACCGGATCGTCGGCGGGCTGCGCGGCGGCCAGGACGAACTGCGCCGGGACAACGCGGCGTTGGCGACCGAGCGGGTCCGGCTGTGGGAGACCATGGGCAAGCTCCAGGAGTACGTGGTGCTCACCGAGGCCCTGGACGCGGCCGTCGAGGAGCACATCGCGCGGACCGCCGACCCGCAGGAGGCCGACGCCCTGCGTGCCGATGTGCTCTTCCCGGTGCGGCAGAAGCACCAGGACCTGCTGACCCAGCTGGCGGTGTGCGCCCAGGGCTACCTCGCCATGGACGTCGTGCGCCGCAACAACGACGAGCTGATCAAGGGCGTCGACCGGGCCGCGACCACCACGGTCTCCGCGCTGCGCATCTCGGTGATGCTGGCCGCCGCGCTGGACGACCAGAAGAAGGTGATCGAGCAGGTCGACGCGTTGCGCGGGACCACCGAGGAGCTGATCCGGGGCAACGCCGAGATGCTCGCCACGCAGAGCGGCGAGATCCAGCGGATCGCCGCCGACCCGGCGGTCGGCGTGGAGACCCTGCGCTCGGCGTTCCAGCAGATCTACCGCACCCTCGACACCATCGACGGCTACAAGGTGCGGGCGACCGAGGTGATGGCCACAACGGTCCGCTCCCTGACTGACGAACTGGCCGATGCCACAGCCTACTTGGAGCGCAGCCGGGCACAGGGCGCGCTGGAGGGACCGGCATGAGACAACGCGGCGTACTCGCCCTGGCCGCCACCGCGGGGGTCCTGCTCGGCGGCTGCACCTCGCAGCCGCACCGGGACGACCCGGCGGCGCCGAAGCCCGGCACCCTGCGGGTGCTGGCCTCCAGCGAACTCAGCGACATGACGGCCGTGTTCGACCGGGTGCGCAAGGACACCGGCATCACGATCCGGCCCACCTACATGGGCACCCTGGACGCCGTGGACCTGGTGGCCCGGGGCAAGGCCGACGGACGGTACGACGCGCTGTGGCTGTCCTCGGACGACTCGCTGCGGCTACGGCCCGAGGCGGCGAAGCGGGTGGTCTCCGAGACCCCGGTGATGTCCAGCCCGGTCGCCATCGGCGTGCGGCCGGCCACCGTCAAGGCCCTCGGCTGGAAACCGGAGCTGGTCACCTGGACGCAGATCGAACAGGCCGTGCGGGACGGCAAGTTGACGTACGGCATGACCGACCCGGCCCGCTCCAACTCCGGCTTCGCCACCCTCGTCTCGGTCGCCTCGGCGATGTCCGGCGCCCAGTCGGCGCTCACCGACGCCGATGTCGCGAGGGCCACGCCCCGGCTGAAGGAGTTCTTCAAGGGGCAGAAGCTGACGTCGGGTTCCTCGGGCTGGCTGGCCTCCGCCTACAAGCGGCGCGGCTCGGTCAACGCCCTGTTCAACTACGAGTCGGTCCTGGAGGGCATCCCGGGCCTGACCGTGATCCGCCCCCGGGACGGCGTGGTCACCGCCGACTACCCGTTCTCCTCGCTGACCTCGGCGGACGAGGGCACCCGCGAGGAGGTCCGGCGGGTGACCGCGGAGCTGCGCGGCGACGCCGTGCAGAAGCTGATCACCGACACCACGCACCGCCGCCCGGTGGTCCCCTCGGTGCCGCCCGCCGCCGGGCTCGACACCGGCAGACGGCGTGAACTTCCCTTCCCCGGCAGCCGTTCCGTCGCCGACGGCCTCATCCGGTCGTACGAGAACAAGCTGCGCCGCCCGTCTCGCACGGTGTACGTCCTGGACACCTCGGGCTCGATGGACGGCGACCGGATCAAGGCACTTAAGGCGGCGCTGACCGCGCTCACCGGTGACTTCCGGGACCGGGAGGAGGTGACGCTGATGCCGTTCGGCTCGACCGTGAAGAGCGTGCGCACCCATGTGGTCGACCCGAAGGACCCGAAGGCGGGCCTGGCCGCCATCCGCCGGGACACCGACGCGCTCAGCGCCGACGGCGGCACCGCGATCTACACCTCGCTGGAGCAGGCGTACGACCATCTCGGCGGCGGCACCGACACGTTCACCTCGATCGTGCTGATGACCGACGGGGAGAACACCGCGGGGGCCGAGGCCCAGGACTTCGACGGCTTCTACCGGGGGCTCGGCGGCGCGCGGCGGGACACCCCGGTCTTCCCGATCCTGTTCGGCGACTCCTCGCGCGCCGAGCTCCAGCACATCGCCGAGCTGACCGGCGGCCGCCTCTTCGACGCCCGGCAGGGCTCGCTGGACGGCGCCTTCGAGGAGATCCGTGGCTACCAGTAGGGTCCTCGGCTACCTGGAGTCCCGCAAGAACCTCACCGGCGCCGGGTGCGGCCTGGCCGGTCTGGTGCTGACCTTCACCGGGGTCGCGGGGCCGTACTGGCCGGTGGTGGTCGCGGGGCTGTACGGCGCGGGCGCGCTGCTCGCCCCGCCGGAGCGGCCCGCGCCGCCCGACTTCCCGAGCCCGTCGGCCCAACTGGAGGAGATCCGGGCCGACTTCGAGAAGCTGAAGGCGTATCTCGCGGACATCGACCTGCCGCCGGCCGCCGCGAGCGCGCTCACCGGACTGACCGAGCTGCTGGACGCGCTGCTGGCACCGGGCTGGGTCGCCGAGGTCCTCGCCCAGGACCCGGAGGGCGTGCACGCCGTCTCCCGGACCGTGCGCAGGGACGTACCGGAGGCCGTGGACGCCTTCGTACGGACCCGCTGGTGGACCCGGCTGACCCCCGGCGCGGAGCCTCCCGAGCGGCATCTGGAGCGCCAGCTGGGCCTGTTGACGGAGGAGGCCGAGCAGCTGGCGTCGGCGCTGCGGGACGCGGAGGCCCGGCGGCAGGAGTCGCACACGCGGTATCTGGAGGACCGCAGGCAGTAGCTCCGCGCGGGCCCGGAAGCAGGTCGGCCGCCCGCTCCGCACGGGAACGGCGGCGGCCCCGCGCAGAAACCGGCGACGGCTCCGCCCGGGAACGCCCGAGGGCCCCGCACGCCATTGTGCGGGGCCCTCTGCGGGTTTCCGCGGCCGGCCTTCGTGACGACTATTGCTGGTCAGGGCTAGTCGGACCGGCCGCGGAGCTTCTCGGGTGTCAGCCCAGGCGCTCGACCAGCGCGCGGTACTGGTCCCACAGCTCCTTCGGGGTGTGCTCGCCGAAGGTGTCGAGGTGACCGGGCACCAGCGCGGCCTCCTCGCGCCAGACCTCCTTGTCGACCGTGAGCAGGAAGTCCAGGTCGGAGTCGGACAGTTCGAGGCCGTCGGTGTCCAGCGCTTCCTTGGTGGGCAGCACACCGATCGGGGTCTCGACGCCCGCGGCCTTGCCGTCCAGGCGCTCCACGATCCACTTCAGGACGCGGGAGTTCTCGCCGAAGCCGGGCCAGACGAACTTGCCCTCGTCGTTCTTGCGGAACCAGTTGACGTAGTAGATCTTCGGCAGCTTGGACTGGTCCTTGTCCTTGGCCACGTTGATCCAGTGCGCCATGTAGTCGCCCATGTTGTAGCCGCAGAACGGCAGCATGGCGAACGGGTCGCGGCGCAGCTCGCCGACCTTGCCCTCGGCCGCGGCGGTCTTCTCGGAGGCCACGTTGGCGCCGAGGAAGACGCCGTGGTCCCAGTCGAAGGACTCGGTCACCAGCGGCACCGCACTGGCGCGGCGGCCGCCGAAGAGGATCGCGGAGATCGGCACGCCCTTGGGGTCCTCCCACTCGGGCGCGATGATCGGGCACTGCGAAGCGGGCACGGTGAAGCGGGCGTTGGGGTGGGCGGCCGGGGTGTCGCTGTCCGGCGTCCAGTCGTTGCCCTTCCAGTCCGTGAGGTGGGCCGGGGTCTCCTGGGTCATGCCCTCCCACCAGACGTCGCCGTCGTCGGTGAGCGCCACATTGGTGAAGACCGAGTTGCCCCACAGGGTCTTCATGGCGTTGGCGTTGGTGTGCTCGCCGGTGCCGGGCGCGACACCGAAGAAGCCCGCCTCGGGGTTGATCGCGTACAGGCGGCCGTCCTCGCCGAAGCGCATCCAGGCGATGTCGTCGCCGATGGTCTCCACGGTCCACCCGGAGACGGTGGGCTCCAGCATGGCGAGGTTGGTCTTGCCGCAGGCGCTCGGGAAGGCGGCGGCCACGTACTTGGCCTCGCCCTGCGGCGGGGTGAGCTTGAGGATCAGCATGTGCTCGGCGAGCCAGCCCTCGTCACGGGCCATGACGGAGGCGATGCGCAGCGCGTAGCACTTCTTGCCGAGCAGGGCGTTGCCGCCGTAGCCCGAGCCGTACGACCAGATCTCGCGCGCCTCGGGGAAGTGGGAGATGAACTTGGTCTGGCTGCACGGCCACGGCACGTCCGCCTGGCCGGCCTCCAGCGGGGCGCCCACGGAGTGGACGGCCTTGACGAAGAAGCCGTCCTCGCCCAGCTCGTCCAGGACGGCCTGGCCCATGCGGGTCATGGTGCGCATGGAGACGGCGACGTAGGCGGAGTCGGTGATCTCGACGCCGAGCGCGGACAGCGGGGAGCCGAGCGGGCCCATGCAGAACGGGACGACGTACAGGGTGCGGCCGCGCATGGAGCCGCGGAACAGGCCCTTGTCGCCGGCGAAGATCTCCCGCATCTCGGCGGGGGCCTTCCAGTTGTTGGTCGGGCCCGCGTCCTCCTCCTTCTCGGAGCAGATGAAGGTGCGGTCCTCGACGCGCGCCACGTCGGTCGGGTCGGAGGCGGCCAGGTAGGAGTGCGGGCGCTTGATCGGGTCGAGCTTCTTGAAGGTGCCCTTGGCCACGAGCTCCTCGCACAGGCGCTCGTACTCGGCCTCGGATCCGTCACACCAGACCACGTTGTCCGGCTGCGTCAGTTCGGCGATCTCGTTGACCCACGAGATCAGTTCCTGGTGGCGGGTGGGAACGCTGGTAGCCGAGTTGTCGCGCGCCACGGTTGCTCCTAAGTGAGGGATTTTGTCCTTGTTCGCCCCGTGGGGGCTGCGACCCGGACGCTTCGCTGTCGCTCATCCGGTGCCGACTGCACTCATTTGATCATCCGCCCGGAGTGCCCATCTGTCCAGGGGGTCTCACAGGTGAGCGAAGTGAGGTGAGCCACGCTTCCTGCGGCGTTTGCGTTTTCTTTGCGTCTGTCTTGATTTCAGCTGAACGTCTTTTTGCGCCCACCCGACCAAGGCATGCCCCTCACATCCGATTTACGGAGGCGTAGGTACCATGCGGCGCATGACTGCGTCCGTCCCCGACGCGCCCAATGACACTGCGGCCGGCGGCCGCGGTCCCCTGGCGCTCCCCCTGTCGCACCCGATCAAGCCGAGGCTGCGCGGCTGGCTGCACCTCGGCATGTTCCCGGCCGTACTCATCGCGGGACTTGTGCTCACCGCCCTCGCCGACTCGACCAGAGGCCGCATCGCCTGCGGGATCTACGTCCTCACGGCCTGCCTGCTGTTCGGCGTCAGCGCGCTGTACCACCGGGGCAACTGGGGCCCGCGGATGGGCGGCCTGCTGCGCCGGCTCGACCACGCCAACATCTTCCTGATCATCGCGGGCACTTACACCCCGCTCACGATGCTGCTGCTGCCCGGCGCCAAGGGCCAGTGGCTGCTGTGGGGCATCTGGGCCGCGGCGGCGGCCGGGATCGTCTTCCGCGTCTTCTGGGTCGGCGCCCCGCGCTGGCTCTACACGCCCTGCTACATCGCGATGGGCTGGGCGGCCGTCTTCTTCCTGCCCGACTTCCTGCGCACCGGCGGCATCGCCGTACTGGTCCTGGTGGTCGTCGGCGGGCTGCTCTACAGCGCGGGCGGCGTCGTCTACGGCTTCAAGCGGCCGAACCCGTCACCGCGCTGGTTCGGCTTCCACGAGGTCTTCCACTCCTTCACGCTCGCGGCGTTCGTCGTGCACTACGTGGGGATCTCGCTGGTCGCGTACCAGCACGCCTAGCCCCCTCCCGCCCCTCAGGCCACGGCTCATCCGAGCCGTGGCCATTTTTCATGCCCGGCAAGCTCCCATCGATTGACACTGACTAGATTTTGAGAGCTACTGTCATTTCATGGTGCCTTCCGCTCCGAACCCCCGGCGCTGGTGGGCCCTCGGGGCCCTGGTCGCGAGCATGCTGGTGCTCGCCTTCGACTCGACGATCCTCAACGTGGCCCTGCCGACCATGGCCGTGCAGCTCGGCGCGACCACGGGGCAGCAACAGTGGGTGGCGGACGCGTACGTCGTCGTCTTCGCCGCGCTGATGCTCCCGGCGGGCCTGCTCGGCGACCGGTTCGGGCGGCGCCGGATGCTGATCGCCGGGCTCGGCGTCTTCCTGGCCGGCTCGGTGCTCGGTGCCCTGGCCGGGGACGTGAACGCGGTGATCGCCGCCCGCGCGGTGATGGGCGTCGGCGCCGCCCTGATCATGCCGCTGTCGCCGGCCGTGCTCCCGGCCCTGTTCGGCCCCGACGAGCGCGGCAAGGCGGTCGGCATGATCTCCGCCGCCTCCGCGCTCGGCCCGCTGGTCAGCGGCTGGCTGCTCGACCACTTCTGGTGGGGCTCGGTCTTCTTGATCAACATCCCGATGGCCGCGCTCGGCATCGGCGTCTGCCTCCTGCTGCTCCCGGAGACCCGGGACCCTTCGGGACCCAAGGTCGACCTGCTCTCCACGGCGCTCACCGCGGCCGGCCTCGGCGCCCTGATCTACGCCGTCATCGAGGCCCCCGACCGGCTGGGCCGACCCCCTGGTGCTCGCGATGTTCGCCGCGGCCGCCGTCCTGCTGCTCGGCCTGGTCCTGCGCGAACGCCACTCGCCCCGCCCGATGCTCGACATGTCCCTGCTCGCCCGGCGCGGCTTCCTGCTCAACACGGTCGCCGCGACCCTGGTGATGTTCGTGCTGTCCGGGCTGATGTTCACGGTGCCGACCTACCTCCAGGCGGTCCTCGGCCATGACGCCTTCGCCACCGGGGTCCGGCTGCTGCCGCTGTCCCTCGGGCTGATGGTCGCGGCCAGGGGTGCCCAGGCGGCCGTGGTCCGGTTCGAGTCGCGCGCGGTGGTCACCGCGGGTCTGGTGGTGCTGGCCTTCGCCGCCCTGCTGGGAACCCGTACGACGGCGGACTCCGGCTACGGCTTCACCGCGCTGTGGCTGTCGCTGACCGGACTCGGCTTCGGCTTCGCGGTCGTACCGGCGATGGACGGGGCGCTCGGGGCGCTGCCCGCCGACCTGCCGCAGGGTCATCAGCAGCCCGGAACCGGAGCCTGCCCGGTCGGCGG
>NZ_MUNF01000411.1 GCF_002154555.1 Streptomyces murinus | reverse complement strand
AGGGAGGCGGGGGTGGCGGCCGGGCCGCCACCCCCGCCTCCCTGGTGCACATCGCCTGCCATGGGCTCGCGGGCCCCGACCCGACCCGGTCGGCCCTCCATCTGGCCGCGCCGGCCGGAGCGGCCACCGGCGGGGCCCTCACCCTGAGCACCTTGCTGGAGACGCCCGCCGAGGGCGACGCCTTCCGCTCGGCCGGGCCGCTGGTCGTGTGCGGCGGCTGCGAGACGGACCTCACCACCCGCGACCACGACGAGGCCCTGACCGTCACCTCGGTCATGGTGCACCGGCTGGCCGCCGACGCCGTCGGCTCCCGCTGGAAGGTCGACGACAGGCGCTCCGAGGTGCTCATGCTCGTCCTGCACGACGCGCTCGCCCGGGGCCTCGCCCCGCCGGACGCGCTGCGCGCCGCCCAGCGCTGGATGCTCACCGCGCCCGGCGAACGGCCGCCCGTGCGCGCCCTGAAGCATGTCTCCGCCCGCCGCCTCGCCGAGGACTTCCAAGGCCGGCCCGACACCTGGGCGGCCTTCGTCCACCACGGCAACCCCGCACCGGCGGCGCGTTCCGCCACGCCCGAAGAAGGAGAGCGCGTATGACGTCGGAGGAGCTGCTGCGGCTCCTGGAGAACCACTGGACCACCGTCATCACCGGCCTCGACGACGACGACCTGGACCTGCTCTCGCGCACCCTGCGGGAGATGAAGGAGGAGACCGCCGCCGGGAACCCGCCGGGTGTCGCACGCGCCGTACGCAGGCTGCGCCGTACGCTGTCCGCGCTGCCGCCCGACCACCCGGTGGCCGAGGCGCTCGGGGGCCACCGCTACGCCGGGGGTCCCCGCGAACTGCCCAGCCTCGCCACGATGGACGCCGTGCTCCAGGTGCTCGGCACCCCGCCGCCCGACCCCGCCGAACTGCTGCGGGCGGCCCGCCGACGGCTGCTCGCCGCGCCGGCGCTGACCGAGGACGAACACCCCGAGCTGCGCGGCGGCCCGGACACCCCCGCCGGTCTGATCAGGCTGCGCGACCCGGAGCGCGGCATCCGCTGCCCGGGCTTCCAGTTCCGGACCGGCACGGTCGAACCGCTGCCCGTCGTACGCCGGATCAACGCACTCCTGCGGGCGGACCAGGACCCCTGGGGGGCCGCCGACTGGTGGCTGGGCGGCAATCGCTGGCTGGGCGGTGTCCCCGCGGACCTGCTCGGTGTGCTGCCCGACGAACAGCTGGAGCGTGCCGCTGCCGAACTGGTGGGGGCGCTCTGATGGTCGGCCAACTCCCGCCCCAGGACGCCGTGATGAAGCCGGTGGTCACCGTGGTGAGGGCGGGCACCGTCGTCTGGCGGTGCCACGAGGAGCAGTACGCGCCCGGCGAGTTCAACCCGAGCGTGGCGCACGAGTTCTTCAAGGGCAGCCGCTTCGATCCCACCGAGAAGGATCCCTACCCCTACCTCTACGCGGCCCTCGACCCGGTCACCGCGCTGTCCGAAGTGCTGCTGCGCTCCGTCGAGTTCAGCGACGGCAGCGGGGTGCGGCAGATCCCGTGGGCGCAGGCCTCCCGGTACGTCCTGTCGGCGGTCCGCACCACGGCCGACCTGACCCTGGTGGACCTCACGACCGCCGAGGGGCTGGCCGCCGTATGGCAGGACGGCTGGCTGATCGACACCGACGACTACGCGGGCACCCGCTACTGGGTACGGGTGATCCGGGAGCGCGACAGCGCGGTGCAGGGCCTGTGGTGGACGTCCAAGCGGTGCAGGCCGCGCCCGGCGCTCCAGCTGTTCCAGGACCGCTGCCCGGCCGCCCCGCTCGACCCCCGCCCGCAGGACCGGCTCCGGCTGGCGTCGAAGCAGGACGCGCGCAGGGTCAACAAGCTGCTGGCACCGCTGCACGCGGTCATCTCCGCGCAGGAGGAGTGAGCGCGGGCCCCGCACGGGCGAAGGCCCCGACCCGGATCAGCGGGTCGGGGCCTTCGGCTGCTCGGCCCAACGGGCCTGATCCAAGCGGTCGTTCAGCGGTCCCGGGCTGCCTCGCGGCGGGCCGAGGACGGCAGCAGCGGCCAGTTGCGGGACAGCCGCATCGCCGACTCTGTCACGGCCGGATCCTTGGACGCCGTCATGACCTCCCCCAGATACCGGGCGGCGGCGGCCTCGTACAACTGGCGGGCGGAGGCCATCCGTTCGTTCGCGGCCTCCCTGCGGGCCCGCTGACGGTCCTCGGCCGTCTCCTGGGCGGCCCGGGCCCGCTCGGTGACCGCGATGCTCTCCTCGTGCCGCCGCAGCAGCCCGGTACGCCGCTCCAGCGCCGTACGGAAGGCGTCGAGGAAGGGGTGCTCACGGAACAGTCCGAGCAGGAAGCCGACCCCGCCCGAGAGCAGCAGCAGCGCGCAGAACAGCCAGGTCACCGTCTGGCTCGACAGATGCAGCCGGTCCACCAGGGTCGTGGTGTCGGCGCCGGAACCGCCGATCCCGCGGAAGCCGGCGGCCCCCGCGGCCGGGGCCGGACTGTCGTGCTGGGTCACGAACTTGGCGCGCAGCAGGCCCAGCCCCCAGGTCAGACCGCCCCACACACCGAGCAGCGACACCGCGGGCAGCCAGCCGAGGCGCGGCGAGCCCGTCGCCGAACGCCACCGCAGCATGAGCCCCGACAGGTGCGGCAGGATCAGCATGATCACGGCGGACGAGAGCGCGAGGGCCCCGGACATGAAGTCCCCGCCGGTGCTGCCGACGCCGTGGAAGGGCTGGTACGCGACCCAGTAGATCGGCACCTCGACCGCCATGATCACGGCGAGCAGCGCCCAGGTCATCCACCGGGGCAGCCCCGGACGGGTCTGGAGCCCCTCCCAGCCGTAGCTCGACGCGGTGTCGCGGGCCTCGGCGCTCGCGGCACGGTACACGTCCCGCAGCGCCGCGGCGGCGGTGTCGTCCGGGGTGCCGGTGGTGGTCACCGCCTGCCAGTCGTCGCCCGGATCGGCCGCCGTGTCCTTGCCGGCCGCCGTCTGCTCAGGTCCCTCCTCCCGGATGCCGCCCTCCGCCGGGTCCCCGGAGCCGGTGGCCGGTGGCCGGGCGGCCTCCGGGAAGCGGGCCTGGAGCCAGCGTTCCTCCACCCGCTCGCGCAGACTGTCCCGGAAGCGGAGCCAGCGGGCCGACCGGGCGGCCAGCAGATCGAGCTGGCGGCGGGCCGTCTCGATCTCCTGCTCCACCTCGCGCAGCCGCTCGTCCAGGATCCTGGTCTCGATCTCCCCTGCGGTCACCTCGGAGCCCGCCCGCGCGTCCAGCAGCCGGGCCGCCTCCTCCCGCAGGTTCAGCTCCTCCTCGATCCGGTGGACGACGACGTCCCGTACGGACGCCAGTTCCGCGAAGTACGGCACCCGGTCGCCGCTGTTGAGCACCCACGGGTCGAGCGTCTTGCGGCGCGCGTCCTGGCGGCCCCGTTTCCGGGCGTCCTGGAGCAGGTCGCGTTCGCCCCGGTCGCCGATGACCAGCGGCAGCCGGCTGGTGTGCGCGGCGCCCGCGGCGGGCCCCGGACGGGTTCCGGTGCCCGGCTGGGCGGTGCGGCCGGTGAACGGCAGATAGCGGGCTATCCGCCGCCGGCGCGGCTGCGGTTCCTCAGCCCCGGTACTTGTCGTCGACATGCGCCTTGGCCCTCCCTTCGAGCGCCTCGGTCCAGAAGGAGTCGAAGTCGGCGGCCTCGCTGGGCTTCGCCTGGTACTGCATGCCGAGCCCGACCGGGAAGACCTCCATCCCCTTGATGCCGGGCATGCCGCGCTTGTCCACCAGCGAGTCGATGACCTTGGCGCGCGCGGTCTTGGTGGTGATGTCCTGCCGCGACAGATGGAACTCCGGGTCGGCCTGGTCGAAGTCGCTCACCACGAGGAGCTTCGGCGCCGGACCGCCGGTCGGGACGGCCTCCCCGATGCGGGTCAGCGCCCCCCACACGTCCGAACCGTTCTGCGTGCGCGCGCACTTGAGCTCGGCGAGGGCCGCGACGGCGGCGTCCCGCTGGGCGTTTGCGCGCTGCGTCTTCTGGTCGGTGGTCGCGTCGTGCGGCGGGTCGAGGTCCACCTCGTCCTGCCGGCAGGACGAGCTGCGCGAGGAACGGGTGACGGGGGCGAAGTCGAGGGTCCCGCACTTCTGGTCGGTGAGGAACCCGCCGAGGGTGTCCTTCAGCTTGGACTCCGAGTCGAATCCCTCCTTCGCCGCGGCGGCCGACCCCGAACCGTCGATGACCAGGCCGCAGGGCGTGGTGAGGGCTTCCTCCTGCTTGCTGCACGAGACGAGGGCGCCGAGCGCGCACACCAGGGGGAGAAGGACCGCGAGCCGGCGGGCGGCGCGGACGGTGGACCGGCGACCGGCCCGGGCCGAGTGCTGCACGATGATGTTCCTTGGCCTTCCTGGAAGTCGATGAGCGGTGATCACCTGCGGCTGCCCTTCGGGGCGTCGCCCTGCCGCGTCCGGTCCGAACGGCCGCGCGCGGACTGGTGGTCGAGAATGTGCAGGGCCTGGGCGACCGCCGACGGATCGGTGTCCCGCCCCGGCGCGTCCGGCGCGTACCAGCGGTCGCTGAGCAGCCCGTCGTCGAGATGGGCCCAGGTGCCGTCCAGGGTCATCCTCCCGGGCAGCCAGCCCGTGGGCCGCCGTCCGCCCACCCGGTCGCCCCGGCGGGCGCGGACCCAGGCGGCGTCCCAGTAGCAGGCGATCAACTGATTGGCCTCGTCGGTGAGTTGCTGGGCCTGCTGGCGGCAGACCGAGGCGGCCGAGCGCCACTCCGCGACCCACTCGCCGAACCGGGCGAGCGCGGCCGGAGTCGGTTCCCCGCGCTCGGTGTACTGGTTCACCACCCGCACCGACTCGCTCTGGATCCGGATGTGCAGCGCGCGATGCGCCGCCAGGGTGCGGGAGCGCAGCCGCGCGGTGCTGTGCCGCACCTGCGCGTGCAGACCGAGGACGTAGGGCGGCAGGTCCTCGTCCGAGGGCGCGCCCCCGGCGTAGGCGTCCGCCAGCATCTCCCGCAGCCCGTCCGCGTCCCGGCGGCCGTGGAACCGGGCGCGCAGCGAGGAGAGGGACCCGGCTCTCCGTCGCTGGACCCGGACATTTATTCGACCTTTGTTGATCATTTCGAAGATCCCCCATTCCTCGCGCGGTCCGGGTTGGGAAGTCGCTGCGATGGGGGAGAGAGTAGCGGAGCAAAACCCCTGCCGGGACAGGGATTTCAAGGAACTCGATCTCTGTCTTCGGGAGTTCCGGAAAACAACCGGATCCCGCCCGGCGGACAGCCGGAGGAAGGCCTTCCGGCAATTGCGGGCGTGGCTTCGCGCACTGGATACTCGCTGCCGGTACGAGGAGGAGATGCCGTGGAAATACGCCTCGACGGGACCCACTACCCGTTGGAGACGCTGGGCCCGGGAAGGCGGCTCGGCATCTGGTTCCAGGGCTGCACGCTGGCCTGCGCCGGATGCATGTCCCGGCACACCTGGGACCCGGCGGGCGGGGCGCCCACCACCGTCTCCGAGGTGCTCGCACGCTGGCGCAAGGCCCTTGCCGAGGGGGCGGACGGCCTCACGGTCAGCGGCGGCGAGCCCCTTCAGCAGGCGGGGGCGCTGGCGGAACTCCTCGCGGGGGCGGCACGGTTGAGGGACGAGGCCCGGCGGCACGAGGGGAGCGCCGGGCCCCGTACCCCCGACCTGCTGGTGTACACGGGGTACGAGCAGGAGGAGCTGACGCCCGAGCGGCGCCGGGCCCTCAGTGGCGCGGACGCCGTGATCACCGGCCGGTTCCGGGTCGCGGAGCCCACCCGGCTGCTCTGGCGCGGCTCGGCCAACCAGCGGATCGAGGCCCTGACCCCGCGCGGCGCCGCCCGCTACGCCCCGTACCTGGACCGGGAGTCGACCGGCCGGCGCCTTCAGCTGAGCGACGGCGACGGCCGGGAGCTGCGGTTGTACGGGGTGCCGCTGCGCGGGGAACTCGCCGCGATGGAACGTCTGCTCAAGCGGGGCGGGGTCGCCTTCACCGAGCGGAGCTGGCGGCCATGAGCAACCGGGCGTGGCCCTCGTCGGGCGTGACCATCAGCACCGACCAGGAGGGGTCGCGGCGCAGCTCCTGGCCGAGCGCGCCGAGCAGCGCGCGCGCCGCGGTCGGCACGGACAGTCCGCCCCGGCCGGTACCCATCAGCGGGAAGCAGATCGAGGACATCGGCAGCGCGAGGAACTCGGCTTCCTGGCGGGCCAGTTCGAAGGAGGCGCGCACCGCCTCCGCGAGCACGGCGGGGGTCACGTGATAGCGCTCGCCGTTGCCGACCGGGGCCGCGATCGCCGCGTGGTGGATGCGCCGTACCCCCTGCGCGGCCAGCGCGCCGGACGACGTGGCCACGACGGTGCCCGGCCGCACGGGCACGCCCGGCCGCTCGTGAGTCCGCAGCCACACCCCCAGTTCGCGGGCGAGGACGTCGTCCACGATCTCGCCCGAGGGGTCCCGCAGCGCGGCGGCCCGGCGCAGCGCCCCGGACACCGTGGAGCGGAAGGTCTTGGACATCTCCAGGAACGTGTTCTCCGAGGAGACCAGGATGTCCACGTCCCGCACCAGCTCGATCGGGCACGTCCGGACCGTGATCCGGCCCGCCGGCGCGACGGCGCCCGGCCGGACGGCCGGGGGCCGGGCCGGGACACCGGCGGCGGGTATCGCACGCCCGGGGGGTGCCGTCGGCGGCAGAGTCGCCGGCACCCGCGGGACGAGCGTCCAGGGGTCGCCGGTCACCGGCCCGGCCGCCTCCCGTACCCGCCCCTCCCGGGCCACCGCCAGGACCGCCGCCGCGAGTTCGGCGATGACATCGCGCTCCTGGCTCTTGCGGAAGCGCTCGGTGGTCACCCCGTAGACCCCCGCCGCGGCCTTGCGCCGGTCGGTGCCGGGGACCCCGCGGCGGGCCGGGAAGATCCCGAAGGAGTGGGCGGCCGCGCGGGCCAGCGGATCGCTGGAGTCGTCGTCCCGCACCGGGTGCCCACCGGCCAGCCGCCGCACCGCCGCGCCCAGCAGCTCCTCGATGCCGCTCTGCTCGTCCTGCTCTCCGCCGCACAGACCGGCCGCCTCCGCCGCCTCGCGCAGCGCGTCCCGGGGGCAGTGGCGCAGCCCGGGCAGACCGCGGCGCCTCACTTCCCGGAGTTCTTCCACAAGGCTTTCGTGCGCGGGCAACGGGTGCATGGGGCACATCGTAGACCTGGCGGATTGCCCGTTGAAGTTGCGGGAAACTCCCCTTCTCGGGAAGGGATTTCGGATATCTTCGGCGTCCCGCGACCCGCGTATCGCGCCGATTCCCTCCGCGCCGCGCCCCCGTGGCGCGCCCAGCGTGTTTCCCGGAAGATCGGAAGTCGATGAGCACGCCGTCCACCCGAGTCGTCTCCCTGGAGCAGGGCGGTTTCACCAATGCCCGGGCCAGGGAGACGCGTCCGGTCCTTTCCGAGGTGCCTCCCGAGCTGGCGGACCGGTTCCTGCTCGTCGCCGAGCTGTCCCGGGTGCGGTGGCCGGCCGATGCCGTGGTGCTCAGGGTGCGCGACCTGACAGCCCGTCATGGGGCGCCCGAGATACCCCTGGTCCTCAAGTGGTACCACCGGCTGCACGCGCCGGGACCGGACGTCGAGCAGGAGCTGCGGGAGCTGGCCGAGGAGGAAGCCCCCCATCTGGAACGGCTCCTGGAGACCGGCGAGGCGGACGGACACCCCTGGCACCTGTACTGGTCGCACGGCGAGGAGGATCTGGCGGGATACCACGACGACCACTCGGACGGGCTGCGCCCCGAGGTCGTCAGAAGCCTGGTGGGCCAGCTGTACGACGCCGTCACCGCGCTGCACGAACGGGGTGTCGTGCACCGGGACATCACTCCCGACAACATCATGGTGCAGACCCGTCGCGCGGACACGGCCGACCTCGTCCTCATCGACTTCGGCGCCGCCGTCCACCGGCCCGACGAGGCCGAGGAGCCCCGCACCGACTGGCGGGGCAAGCCCCTCTACCTCGCGCCCGAGGCCGGACTGCTGCGGCAGACCGTCTCCGAGGCCGGCGACTGGTGGTCGCTCGGCATGGTGATCGCCCAACTCGCCCTCGGCAGACACCCGATCGACTTCCGCCGCGACGAGGAGGTGCTGGCGGAGATCGCCACGCACGACCCCGACCTCAGCGGCATCGGCGACCGCAGGACCCGCCGGCTCTGCGAGGGCCTGCTCACCCGGGCCCCCGAGAAACGCTGGCACGCCGAACAGGTGGGGGACTGGCTGGACGGCAAGGACCCCGACGTCGCCCCGCGCACCGACGAGCGGATCTACGACGACGAGGAGACGCGCCCCGCGATCCGGCCCTTCCCGTTCATGGGCCGGGAGTTCATCGGGACCGACGCGCTCGCCCTGCACCTGGACCAGAACCATGTCTCCGCGGCCCGTATGCTGGCCGCCGCCGACGACCGGGCCCGACTCGCCGAATGGCTGGGCCAGTTCGAGACCGTCGGCGACCGCAGCCCCGAGGAGCTGCGCCGACTCGCCGCCCTGCGCACCGAGTTGGACCGGCCGCCGTCCGTCGGCACCGTGGTACGACTCCTCAACTGGCTCGGCCCCGGCCTCGACGTCTCCTGGCACGGAGCGGACCTGGACGTACGAGGCATGCGGCTGCTGTGCCAGGCGGCCAGGGACGGGCACGCCGACGCCGTCTCCCTGCTCCGGCACCTCGCGGAGCAGCCCGCCGTACTGACCGGACTCGCCCAGCGGCCCGGCGGCCACGGACTGGACGAGACGGGCCGCGCCTGGCGCACCCTGCGGGCCGGCTGGGAACCCACGGTCCGTGAGCTGCGCGGCCATGAGATCGGCGCCCTCCCCGGCGCCGCGGCGGCCCTGCGGCGGACCGTCGCGGTCGACGCCTGGCTGCTCCAGCTGGCCCGTGAACCGGAACGCACCAGGAGCCGGCTCACCGACGACATCCTGCACAGGCGCGCTCAACTCCCGGAGCGTGTCCCCTGGTTCGACGCGCTGCTGGACGCCCGGGAGGACGACCTGCGCCTGCTCGCCGCGCATCTCCTGTACGGCCAGGCCCAGTTCGCGGCCGAGGAGCTCAGACGGCGGCGGCTCGTCCAGGAGACCGACCGGATGCTCGCGGCGGACCAGGCCGGACTCCTCGCCGTACTGCGGCGCCTGGACCGGCTGCCCACCCTGGGCTGGGCCCTGCTCGGCGCCACGCTCGTCACGGCCCCCTGGACCTTCGTCATCGGCCTCGCCGACGTCCTGGGACGTGCCCCCGAGGACGCGGTCGTGACCGCCTGGCTGGAGGCACTGCCCGCGGCCGCGTTCGTCCTCGCGGTGGAGCTGTGGACCGCCGCGTACATCGGGCCGCCCTTCTACCATCCGGAGAGATCGCTTGCGGGCCTGCTGATCCGGCACGCGGAACGCCCCGGCCGGCTGGCGCGCACCCGGGCCGGCCGCTACATCACGGCGGCGCTGCTCGTGCTCGCGGTCTTCCTCGGCTTCTACGCGATCGTCCTCGCGCCCTGGGTGTGGCCGCTCGCCTCGGCGGTCGCCGTCGCGGTGTGGAGCGTCCGCCGATGCCTCGCCCACCGGCGGCTGCGCCGGCCCCACGACCCGGAGTCCGAGTGGAGCCTGCGCCGACTGCTGGCCTGGTGGCGCGGCCGGCACGAGCGCCGCCGCCTGCGGGCCGCCGGACTGCCGCTCGACCCCGAGCCCGAGTGGGGTCTGCGGCGGCTGCTGACCTGGTGGTGGCGCGGCCGCCATGAACGCCGACGCCGCCGGCGGGGCAACCGCCTGTACCGATGGAACCCGCGCCGTCTCCTGGCCCGGCGCCGGGCGCTCCGCGCACACCGGGCACGGGGGGCGAGGGGCCCGCAGCAGTCCGAGAGGACGGTGGGGACGCGGTCCGCCGCGACGGCCGAGACGCGGTCCGCTACGACGGCCGAGGTGCGGCCCGGGGTGCGGCCCGCCACGACCGTTGAGGCCGGGTCCGAGGAGCGATCCGCTACGACCGTCGAGGCGGAGTCCGGGGCGCGGCCCGCTACGACCGTCGAGGCACGCTCCGAGGCACCGGCCGGGACGACGCCGGAGACAGCAGCCGGGACGCCGGCCGGGACGACGGAGGAGTCGCAGTTCGCGGCGGAGTCCGAGGCGACAGCCGCGACGACGCCCGCAGGCACGTCCGCGACGACGCCTGCGGGCACGCCCACGACGGCTCCCGCAGCCATGTCCGCGGCCACGCCCTCCACGGCGCCTGCGACCACCCCCGCCGCGACGCTCGCGACCACACCCCCCACGACAACCGCGACGACCTCCGCGACCCCGTCCGGGACGGCGGCGGAGACGGAGTCCGAGAGCACAGGAGGACAGGCATGAGTTCGGGTCTCGCCTTCCCGATGGTGGACATGGTGGCGCCCACCGTGGCCTTTCCGCCGCCCCCGCCGCCCGTCGATGCCCAGACGCTGCCGCACACCGGCATGCTCCACACACACGGCGTGGGCAGTCACCTCTCCTCCCACGCCGGTGACGCGGCCCAGCACCTGGTGCATCAGGCCGGTGACGCCGCGCTCCAGGCGCTCGGCTCGCTC
The DNA here is from genome assembly GCF_002154555.1 of Streptomyces murinus. Lineage (GTDB taxonomy): Bacteria > Actinomycetota > Actinomycetes > Streptomycetales > Streptomycetaceae > Streptomyces > Streptomyces murinus. Next base: position 3,962 of record NZ_MUNF01000411.1, on the reverse strand, counting down.
AGCGGGGTCCTGCTCGTCGGCCGGGCCGCCCTGCTCACCACCCGGGTGCTCGCCGCCGCCGCGGTGCGGGCCGGGGAGGAGCAGCGCTGTCTGGAACGGCAGCAGGCGCTGGCCGCGACGGCCGCCGAGCAGTGGCGGGACGCCGCGTTCGCCGCCGTACGCCTCAACGCCCGCAGGCGCGCCCTGGCGGCCCGGGTGGCCCGGGCCTCCGCCGGGGGCGGCCCGGGCGGGGCCCCGCCGCGCCCCGATCTGCCGCCGCCGCTGGAGCCGGTCGGCGAGCAGCTGGGCAATCTGCGGCAGCAACTGGCCCGTTTCGAGGAGGACGTGCGCCGCGCGGAGGAGCGGCACGCCGCGTGGGAGCAGCAACGCCTGGGCGCGGAACTGCGGTTGGACGAGGGCGACGACGCCTGGCAGGACGCCCTGCGCGCGAGCCGGCGGCGGGCGCTGGACCGATTCGGCGCGGAGCGCACCGCCGAGGCCGAGGAACGCCGGATGCCCCGGCAGACCGCCGACCGGAGCCCCCGCCCGGGACCGGACGCCGCCGAGGTCCGCGCCGCCGGGGCGGAGATCCTCGGCGGCCTTGACCCCTACGCCGTCTCCGAGGCCGCCGAGCTCGCCGCGGGAGCCGTCCGGCACGCCGTGCGCCGCGCGGCCGAGGACCCCCGCCGGGCGCGCATCCACCTCAACGAGGCACGCAAGTACGTCCGCGACGCCAACAAGGACGCCCGTCTGACCCGGGAGGCCCAGGAACGCGCCGCGCTGCACTACGACTTCCTCGTCTACGAGACCCCGGAGGGCGCCGAGGACCTGGCCCCGGCACCGAAGGCCGTGGAGCTGCTGCGCCGGACCCTGGACGACGGGGTCCCGCTGATCCGCGACGAACTGGAGCTGGTCGAACGCGCCGTGGAGGAGCGGCGCTGCGCGCTGGAGACCATCTATGTCCGGGACCAGTGCGCCAAGGCCGTCGAGGAACTGGCCAGGAGGTTCGGCGGGCCCACCGAGGCCGGCCGGCCCGAGGGGCAGGAGATCCGTCTCGACTGGACGCCGGACGGCTGGGAGCCCGATCACTGGCTCAGGGCGACCCTGGCCGACGGCGAGCTGAGGGTCGCGGCCATGTACCGCGGCGGTCCGGAGCGGACCCCCGAGCAGCGCGCCCTGGACGACGCCCGCTGCGCGGAGACCCCCGAGCGGCTCGCCGAACTCCAGGCAATCATCAAGGACATGGGGCTCGACATCGAGTTCCAGGTACGGACCGAGGGGGCGCTGCCCGGCATACCCGGGGAGGACGCCGTGTCGCTCGACGACCTGGGCCGGGGGCACACCGCCCCGCCGCCGGGCGCGGGCGCGCAGGGCCCGCTGCACAAGACCGTCGACGGTGCCGAGCGCCGCCGGGAACACCGCTGAACCACCGGCACCACTGAGCACCATGCCCGCACGCGGCCCGGTTCCGCGTGCCAGGGGGAGGAACGATGGAACTGTCCAAGGAAGACCGGCTCCCGCCCTTCGTGGAGGAGCTGATCGGCACGCTCGGCGTGCACGCGCAGTACGTCCTGCACGGCAACATCCGCGATCTGCATCTGGTGAACCGGCGCGGCCGGGACCGGTTCCATCCGCTGCTCGACGTGCTGTGGAACCCGCTGCGGGAGATCGGCTACCAGGCGTTGGTGCTCTGTGACCAGGTGGGCGGATTCCATGTGGCGGCCGGGGACGGGGAGACCCGGACCGCCCTGGAGGAACTGCTCCAGGGCCCGCGCGAGTTCCCCGGCCAGAACGCCGCCCAACGCCAGGCGGTGCTGGACCAGATGCGGAACATCACCACCGGCTGGGCGGAGCAGCGCGAGGAGATGCTGCGGGACGGGCGCCGGCTGCGGCCGCTGCGGGTGGCGCTGGTCGTCGACCACGCCTCCCGCCTGCTCACCGACCCGTCCCGGCTGACTCCCGATGAACGGGACTTTTTCCTCGCCTGCCTCAAACTCGCCACCGAGGCCAAGCCGTTGGAGCCCTGGACCGGCAACCCCGTCGTGCCGAACGAGCCGGGCCGATTCAACCCGGTGATCTGGCTCGCCGAGGGGGAGCGGGACATACCGGGCTGGCTGATCTCCGGCAGCGAGCGGATCCGGGCCGTCGCCGTACCGGAGCCGGACGCGGACGAGCGTACGACGATGGCGCGGCTGCTGCGCGAGCGCTACGGCCGGTACGCCGGGAAGGGCTCGGGCGCCGCCCCTGCCCCGTCCGGCGACACCGACGCGCAGGAGGCGGCACGGTCCGTCGGCGCGTTCGCCCGGGCGGCCACCGGACTGAGCCTGCGGGCCATGGAGGAGAGCGTGAAGCTCGCCCGCTCCCGGGGCATGCCGTTCACCGCCATGCCCGACGCCGTGCGGATCTACCGGCTCGGCGTGGAGAAGAACCCCTGGAGCCGGGGCGAGATCCGCCGGCGCATCCTCGACGGCGAGGACCCGGCCAATGAACGGTCCATCCCCCGGCGGGTGTTGGGGCAGGAGGCGGCCGTGGCGATGACCCTGGACATCCTCAAGCGGGCCGCGCTGGGACTCTCCGGGGCACAGGCCACCAACCCGGGGCACCGGCCGCGCGGTGTGGTGTTCTTCGCCGGGCCGACCGGAACCGGCAAGACCGAACTGGCCAAGGCCGTGGCCTCCGTGCTCTTCGACAGCGACCAGGCGTATCTCCGCTTCGACATGAGCGAGTTCTCGGCCGCGCACTCCGCCGACCGGCTGGTGGGCGCGCCGCCCGGATACGTCGGCTACGAGGCGGGCGGCGAACTGACCTCCGCCGTACGGGAGAACCCCTTCCGCGTCATCCTCTTCGACGAGATCGAGAAGGCCGACAAGGGCATCCTCGACAAGTTCCTCCAGGTCCTGGAGGACGGCCGGCTCACCGACGGCCAGGGGGTCACCACCTACTTCAGCGAGTGCGTGCTCATCTTCACCTCCAACCTCGGCGTCCAGCGCACCGACCCGGACACCAAGGAACGCGAGTGGATCGTCGAACCGGGCACGCCCTACAAGGAGTTGGAGGCCACGGTCAAGGACAACGTCAAGAAGCACTTCGAGCAGGTCATCGGCCGCCCGGAGCTGATGAACCGGATCGGCGGCAATGTCGTCGTCTTCGACTTCATCTCCACCCCGATCGCCGAGCGCATCTTCGATCTCCAAGTAGGCAACATCCAGCGCCAGTTGGCCCAGGGGCACCAGCTCGCCCTGGAGATCGAGGACAGCGCCCGGCGCGAACTCCTGGACCACTGCACACGGGACAAGTGGAACGGCGGCCGGGGCATCGGCATGGTGCTGGAGACGCATCTCATCAACCCGCTGGCCCGGGAGCTGTTCGCGGCGCCCGACCTCGGGCCGGGCAGCACGGTCGTGGTGACCGACGTACGGGAGACCGAGAGCGGGCGGGTGGACACCACGGTGGTGATCAAGAAGGGGGCCGTGGATGCCTCAGGCGCCTGACGACCACGACGAGGAGTACGACGACGAGGACGACTGGGACGTCATCGACCCGGCCGTCAAGGCCCCGCCTCCTCCACCCCCGCCGCCCGCCGTCGGCGAGCGCTGCGCACGATGCTCCGCCGTCGTCCCCGTCGGCGCGGGCGTGTGCCCCGGCTGCCTGAACCCGGTCGGCGCCCCGGGCCCGCAGGCGCGCCGCCTCGCGGGAGGCGTGCTGCGGCTGGTCTTCCGCGGCGGGGGCCGGCACCTCGACGTACCGCGCGGCTCGGAGATCCGGCTGGGGCGCAGCGAGAGCTGGGCCCCCGAGGCGGCCGGACTCATGGCCGACGAGGAGACGGTGTCGGCCCGGCACGCGACCCTCGTCCACACCCCGGACGGGGCCGCCTGGCTGACCGAGGTGCCGCGCGGCGCCAGCAACGGCACCCGGGTCAACGACCGTGTCCTGGTGCCGGGTTCACCGGTCCGGCTGCGCGACGGCGACCGGGTCGACCTCGG
>NZ_MUNF01000410.1 GCF_002154555.1 Streptomyces murinus | reverse complement strand
CCCCGCCCGCCCTCGTCCGTGTCCCGGGCCCGCCGACGCCGGGGCTGCACGAGCCCGCCGTCCCACACCTCGCACACCAGCGTCCGGTCCAGCAGCAGCCGTAGCCTGATCTCCCCCTCGCCGTACCGCAGCGCGTTCGTCACCAGCTCGCTGACCAGCAACTCCGTCGTGTCGACCAGCGCCTCAAGCCCCCACTCCAGCAACTGCGCCCGAGCGTGCTCCCGCGCCCGCCCCACGCTCCGCGGCTCCCGCGGCAGCGTCCAGTCGCCGACGGAGTCCACCGGCAGCCCCTGCACCCGGGCCATCAGCAGCGCGATGTCGTCCTCACCGTGATGCGTGTCGAGGGTGTTGAGCACGTGGTCGCAGACATCCTCCAGCGGCCGTGCCGGATCGGTGAGCGCGCCGATGAACGCGTGCAGCCCCTCGTCCAGCGGATGGTCCCGTGACTCCACCAGACCGTCCGTGTACAGCGCGAGCAACGCGCCCTCGGCCAGCTCGACCTCCACCTCCTCGAAGGGCTCGCCCCCCACCCCGAGCGGCATCCCGGGCGGCACGTCCAGCATCAGCGCGGGCTCACCTGGTTCCACCAGCACCGGCGGCAGATGGCCCGCGTTGGCGAACGTACATCGCCGGGTCACCGAGTCGTACACGGCGTACACGCAGGTCGCGAGGTACACCTCCGACAGATCCGCGTCCCTGGGCTGCCGCGCCGTACGCGTCGCCTGCTGCACACCCCCCGGTGTACCGAGCCCACGCGCGATCTCGTCCAACGCGGAGAGCACCTCGGCCGGTTCGAGATCGAGCAGCGCCAACGTCCGTACGGCCGTCCGCAGTTCGCCCATCGCGACCGCCGCCCGCAGCCCGCGCCCCATCACATCGCCCACCACCAACGCCGTACGGTGACCCGGCAGTTCGATGACATCGAACCAGTCGCCGCCGACCTCGGTCGCCGCGTTGCCGGGCAGATAGCGGCAGGCGATGTCCAGGCCCGACGCCTCGGGGTCGCCCGGCGGCAGCAGGGAGCGCTGGAGGATCAACGCCCGCTCGTGCTCCCGGCGGTACAGCCGCGCGTTGTCCATGCAGACCGCGGCGCGCGCGGCCAGTTCCACCGCGAGGTCCCGGTCCCGCTCCCCGAACGGCTCGCTGCCCTTGGTCCGTGCGAACCGTACGAGCCCCACCACTGTGTCGTGCGCGACCATCGGCACCGCGAGCGTGGACTGCACCAGGCTCCCCTCCTCGGCCGGCACCGCCCGCGGTCGCGCGGTGCGCAGGGCGTCCGCGCAGGGGGAGTTGAAGGGGAAGTGATGTACGGCGCCGACCTTGACGGTCTCGGTGACCCGGCCCACGGGGGCGTCCGCGACCGCGCTGGCGATGGCGACCCGGCGCAACTCCGCACTGCCGTCGGCCATCCCGGGCGGGGTCTCGTCGCCGGTCAGCAGCCCCTGGTAGAGGTCGACGGTGGCGAGGTCGCAGAAGCCGGGGACGACGACGTCGAGGAGTTCACGCGCCGTGGTCTCCAGGTCGAGCGAGTTGCCGATCCGCGCCCCCGCCTCGTTGAGCAGCGCCAGATTGCGCCGGGCCGCGGCGGCCTCGCGGGCGGCGGCGCGGCGGGAGGTGACATCGGTGGCGAGCCAGGCCACGCCGATGGGCCGGCCGCTGCCGCTGTGCACGCGGTAGAGGTTGACCGACCAGTGCCGGCGTTCCTCGGATCCCGGGACATGACCGGTGACATGCATGTCGGTGATGGGATCGCCGCTCTCCAGCACCCGCCGCAGCGTCGCCGAGACCCGCTCGGCCTCGCCGCGCGGCAGATAGTCGAACACGCCCTTGCCCCGGTGGTCGTCCGGGCTGCCGCCGAAGACATTGGCGAACCGCTGGTTGACGCGCCGTACCCGCAGGTCGAAGTCGAGCAGCAGGAAACCGAAGGGGGATTGTCCGAATATCGCCTGGGACGCGGCGAGATCGGTCTCGATCCTGCGCAGGGTGCGGACGTCCACGACGATGCAGACGGCGGCCTTCTCGCCCTCCGCGGTCCGGGTCGGCATCACATAGACCTCGGCCAGGCCGTCCGACCCGCGCCCGCCCTCCGGCGGATCCGGCATCCGGAAGGGCACGACCCCGGTCCACTCGCGCCCGTCGAGGATCTCCGCCATCTTGCGCTGGCCCTGTTCCCGCAGGTCGGGGTCGATGAACGCCTCGATGGGATCCATACCGACGGCGCGCGCGGCCGGAATGCCGAACAGCTGCTCGGCGCGCAGGCTCCACTGGTCCACCAGGCCGCCGGGACCGATGGAGAAGGAGGCCACCTTTATGTAGTCGTACATGGAGCCGGGCGGACTGCTCTGCCACAGGGCGCCACCGGTCGCCGCCGCACTCGCGGCGGTCTGGTCCCTCGCGCCGCCCGACGGGTCCTCGGACTCCGTGGCCTTCGCTGGTATCTCGCTCACGCGAACCGTCCCCTCCAGCTCACCGCGCCCGGCACCGGTCACCGGGGGCGGTGAGCTGGAGGGGACGG
>NZ_MUNF01000041.1 GCF_002154555.1 Streptomyces murinus | reverse complement strand
GGATGGCCGCCGCCAGCTCCGGGGCGATCACCGAGAAGTAACTGTCCGGTGTGGCCCAGGTGTTGTCCGGCGCGGCCAGGGCGAGGGCGCCGCCGGAGCCGCCCTCGCCGATCACCAGGGTGGTCACCGGCACCCGCGCCCCGGCCACCGCCCCGAACACCTCGGCGATGGCCGCACCGGCCCCCTGCCGCTCGGCCTCCGCGTCGTTCGCGGCGCCTGGGGTGTCCACCAGCGTCAGCACCGGCACCCCGAGCCGGTCCGCCAGCCGGATCAGCCGTGCCGCCGTCCGGTACCCGGCGGGCCGCGTCCCGGTCCCGGTCTGCGCGGCGAACGCGACGGTACGACCGTGATGTTCACCGAACCCGCAGAGGATGCCGTCGGGGTCGGTACCGCCGCACCGGTCGCCGCTGAGGTGGACGCGGGTGGTGAAGTAGGCGTCCAAGTAGGCGTGCGCGCGCGGGCGTTCGGGGGAGCGGGCGCGCTGGACGGCGGCCCAGCCGGTGGCGGGCAGGTCGGTGGAGCCGAGAGCCGCGGGGACGGGAGCGGGGTCGGGGGTGGGGCCGTGGATGGGCGAGGGTGAGGGTGAGGGTGAGGGCGAGGGTGAGGTCCGGTCATCCGTTCCGGACAGCAGTCGCAGCCACCGCCCCAGGGTCCCCTTCAGGTCCTGCGGCCGTACGACCGCGTCCGCCGCTCCCGCCGTGAGCTGGGCCTCGGCCGTGTACGCGGCCGGGTCGGCGCCGGGCGGGCGGACGCGGGAGCCGGCGAAGCCCACTTGGACGCCGGGGAGGGCCAGGACGACGTCCGCGCCGGCGCCCAGGGTGGCCCAGCCGCCGCCCGTGGTGGGGTCGCGCAGCACGGCGATCTGGGGCAGGCCCGCCGCCCGGGTCAGCGCCGACTGGCGGGCGACCCGCTGGAGTTGGGTCAGCGCGACCATGCCCTCCTGCATCCGGCTGCCCCCGGTCGCGATCAACGGCACGACGGGCAGCCGGTGTTCACGGGCATGCGCGTACGCCCCCTCCAGCCGGTCCCCGGTGCGTTCGCCCAGGGAGCCGCCGAGGAAGCCGAACTCGAAGGCGATCAGCACGGCACGGGTGCCCCCGACCGTCGCGGTGCCGCAGACGACGGACTCCTCCTCGCCGGTGCGTTCGGCGGCGCGGGCGCGCGAGGCGTCGTACCCCTGCCAGCCGAGCGGGCCGTCGGTCCTGGACTCCCGTGCGGAGGAAGGGAGTTCGGTGAAGCTGCCATCGTCCGTGACGAGGGCCAGCACCTCGCGCGCGGTGCGCCGCTGATCAGGCATCGGTAGCGGTGTCGGTGTCGGTGTCGGTGTCCGCGGGGGTGAGGGCCCGCTTCATGATCTTCCCCATGTCGTTGCGGGGCAGGACGTCCAGGAGGCGCACGACGCGGGGCCGCTTGTGCGGGGCGAGCCTGCGGGCCACATGGTCGGCCAACTCCGCCACCCCCGGCGGGCTTTCCGGATCGGCCGGGACGATCCAGGCGACGATCCGCTCGCCCAGGTCCGCGTCCGGCTCCCCGGTGACCGCCGCCTCCCGTACGCCCGGGTGTTCCAGGAGCGCGTTCTCGATCTCGCCCGCGCCGATCTTGTAACCGCCGCTCTTGATGAGGTCGGTGGCCTTGCGCCCGACGATCCGCACATAGCCGTCCGGCTCGCGCACGGCCATGTCGCCGGTGCGGAACCAGCCGTCGGCGGTGAACGCGGCGGCGGTGGCGTCCGGCCGGTTCAGATACTCGGTGAACAGGTTGGGCCCGCGGACCTGGATCTCCCCGACGGTCTCCCCGTCGCGGGCGCCGATCTCGCTGCCGTCCTCCTCCACGAGCCGCAGCTCGACACCGGGCAACGGCACGCCGACCGTCCCCGCGCGGGCCTCCCCGTCCGCGCGGACACTGGTGTTCATCAGGGTCTCGGTCATGCCGTACCGCTCGATGACCCGGCGTCCGGTGGCCGCCGCGATCCGCTCATGGTCGTGGACCGGCAGCGCGGCCGAGCCGGAGACCAGCAGCCGGGCCCCGCCGAGCGCCTTGGCCAGCTCGGGGTCGCCGGGGAGGGTCTCGGCGATGCGGTGGTACATCGTCGGCACCCCGAACAGCATGGTCGCGCCGTCGGCCAGGGCGCGGGCCACGCCCTGGGTCGAGAACCTTCCCAGGTGCCGCACGGAGCCGCCGCGGCGCAGCGGGCCGAGGACGCCGAGCACGAGTCCGTGCACATGGAAGAGCGGCAGCCCGTGCACCAGCACATCGGCCTCGGTCCACTGCCAGGCGTCGGCGAGCGCGTCCAGGGTGGAGGTGAGGGCCCGGCGGGGGAGTACGGCGCCCTTGGGCGGGCCGGTGGTGCCGGAGGTGTAGACGACGAGGGCGGGGGCGTCGTCCGGGAGTTCGGGGTGCGCGTGCGGGAAGTCCGCGCGGGCGTCGACGTCGACATCGACGCGCTCCAAGTCACCCAGGGATGACGGCAGTTGATCGCCCGGAGCCGCGAGGACGAGGGACGGCGCGCTGTCGGAGACGATATGGGCCAGCTCCTTCTCCCCGGACTTGGGGTTGAGCGGCACGGCGGCGGCACCGGCGAGCAGTACGCCGACGACGGCGACCACGGTCTCCAGCTCGGGAGTCGCCCACACGGCCACGCGATCGCCCGGGCGGATCCGCC
>NZ_MUNF01000409.1 GCF_002154555.1 Streptomyces murinus | reverse complement strand
GTGACCATCAGGGGCTGCTGGGACCTGACCTCCCGGGCGGGACCCCAGTGGGGTCCCAGCAGCCCCTGATGGTCACCGACCGGATGCCCGACGACATCGCCCCGGACCCCTACGTCCGCCGCGTCCGCAAGGACGAGATGGAGACGATCATGCCGGCGTGCGTGGCGATGTTCACCGAGGAGGTCGGGGTGTCGCCGCTGTCCGGCGACGGCGGTCTGCTCTACCAGGCCCGGGTCGCCGAACTCGTCGGCTCCGGGCGGTCCTTCGCCCGCCTGGACAAGGACGGCAAGGTCGTCTTCAAGGCCGAGATCGGCGCGGCGACCTCCCAGGCCTGCCAGATCCAGGGCGTCTGGGTGGCCCCCGAACACCGCGGCAAGGGCCTCGCCGCCCCGGCCATGGCGGCCGTCCTGCGCTACGCCCTGGCCGACGTGGCGCCCGTGGTCAGCCTGTACGTCAACGACTTCAACACCGCGGCCCGCCGCACGTACCGCAGGGTGGGCTTCCAGGAGATCGGCGCCTTCATGAGTGTGCTGTTCTGAACCCGGATACGCTCCCGGCATGGATCTAGCGATCGGCCCCCTGGACCTGGCGGCCCGCGTGGACGAGGCCCTGGCGGTCCAAGCGGTGGCGTTCGGACTCGGCCCGGACGAAGTCTCCGTACGGCGCCAGATCGTCCAGCGCCATATGCAGTTCCCGGGCGCACGGGCCCTCGGCGCGACCGCCGGGGGGCTCCTCGTCGGCTTCGTCTACGGCATGCCCAACTCCCGCACCCACTGGTGGTCGACGGTCGTCGAGCCGTATCTGCGCGCGGCCGGCAACGCCGAGTGGCTGGACGACTCCTTCGTGATCACCGAGCTGCACGTCCACCCGGACCACCAGAACCGGGGCATCGGACGCCGGCTGATCACCAGGATCACCGACTCGGCCGCCGAACCCCGCTCGATCCTCTCCGCGATCGACACCGACAGCCCCGCCCGCGGCCTCTACCACTCCCTCGGCTACGTCGACCTCGCCCGCCGCGTCCACTTCCCGAGCGCACCGCGCCCGTACGCCGTCATGGGGGCCCCGCTGCCGCTGCGCAGGCGATGAGGCGTTAACCGATTTCCGCCCGCCCGGCAAGCCCGGCTAACCTCCTATGCCATCACCGCATATCTGGCAGGAGTACGAGAACCATGGCCAACGCACCGGTCCAGCGCATGTCCCAGTTGATGGCGAAGACGCTGCGCGACGACCCGGCGGACGCCGAGGTCCTCAGCCACAAGCTCCTCGTCCGCGCCGGTTACGTCCGCCGCACCGCCGCCGGCATCTGGTCCTGGCTGCCCCTGGGCAAGAAGGTCCTCGCCAACGTGGAGCGCGTCGTACGCGAGGAGATGGACGCCATCGGCGCCCAGGAAGTGCTGCTCCCCGCCCTGCTGCCCCGCGAGCCCTACGACGCCACCGGCCGCTGGGACGAGTACGGCCAGGAGCTGTTCCGGCTCAAGGACCGCAAGGGCGGCGACTACCTCCTCGGCCCCACGCACGAGGAGATCTTCACCCTGCTGGTCAAGGACCAGTGCACGTCCTACAAGGACCTGCCGGTGATCCTCTACCAGATCCAGAGCAAGTTCCGCGACGAGGCCCGCCCCCGCGCCGGCATCCTGCGCGGCCGCGAGTTCCTGATGAAGGACTCGTACTCCTTCGACACCGCCGACGAGGGCCTCGCCGAGGCGTACGCCCGGCACCGCGAGGCCTACCAGCGGATCTTCGCGCGCCTCGGCCTCGACTACCGGATCGTCGCGGCCACCGCCGGCGCCATGGGCGGCTCCAAGTCGGAGGAGTTCCTGGCCCCCGCCGAGGCCGGCGAGGACACCTTCGCGGACTGCCCGAACTGCGACTTCGCCGCGAACACCGAGGCGATCAACTACGCGCTCCAGCCCGTCGACGGCTCCGCCGTGCCCGCGCTGGAGGAGATCCCCACGCCCGCCACCCCGACCATCGAGACGCTGGCCGCCTCGCTCGGCGTCCAGGCCTCCGACACGCTGAAGAACCTGCTGGTCAAGGTGGACGGCGAGATCGTCGCCGTGGGCGTGCCCGGCGACCGCGAGGTGGACCTCGGCAAGGTCGAGGAGCACTTCGCGCCCGCCACCGTCGAGATGGTCACCGAGGCGGACTTCGCGGACCGCCCCGACCTGGTGCGCGGCTATGTCGGCCCGCAGGGCCTCGGCGAGAAGGTCACGTACATCGCCGACCCCCGCGTCGCCCCCGGCACCGCCTGGATCACCGGCGCCAACAAGGCGGACACCCACGCCAAGAACGTCGTCGCCGGACGTGACTTCGAGGTCGACGAGTACGTGGACGTCGTCGTGGTCCAGGAGGGCGACCCCTGCCCCAAGTGCGGCACCGGCCTGAAGCTGGACCGCGCCATCGAGATCGGCCACATCTTCCAGCTGGGCCGCAAGTACGCCGACGCCCTCAAGCTCGATGTCCTCGGCCAGAACGGCAAGCCGGTCCGCGTCACCATGGGCTCCTACGGCATCGGCGTCTCCCGCGCCGTCGCCGCGCTCGCCGAGCAGACCGCCGACGAGCAGGGCCTGTGCTGGCCCAAGGAGATCGCTCCGGCCGACGTACACGTGGTCGCCGCCGGCAAGGCCCTCCAGACCGAGCTGGCCCTCGACGTCGCGGGCAAGCTGGCCGCCGCGGGCGTCCGCGTCCTCGTCGACGACCGCGCCGGTGTCTCCCCGGGCGTCAAGTTCACCGACGCCGAACTGATCGGCGTCCCCCAGATCCTCGTCGCCGGCCGCCGCTCGGCCGAGGGCGTCCTGGAGCTGAAGGACCGCAAGACCGGTGAGCGCGAGGAAGTGTCCGTGGAGGACGCGATCGCGCGCCTGACCGCCTGAGAAATTGCCCCAGGCGTAATTGACCCAGGTGTAAAGGTGTAACCGGTTTCCGGCCCACAAGGGCGTGGGGACTGGTTACACCTTTACGGCGTTCCTAGAGCCACCCGGCGAACTCCAGCAGCAGCTCCCCGTCCCGCGGCCTGCCGACCCGTACCGCACGCACGCCCGACTCCACCGCGCGGAACAGCGTCCACCCCCGCAGCCGCTCCTGGTCCACCTCCAGCGACTCCGCGAGCCGCTTGATCCGCCGCCGGGTGATGGACGCGCCCGCGGGCGAGGCGATCAGATCCTCCACCCGGTCCCGCACCAGCCGCGCCAGATCGAACGCGTTCTCCCCGACCACCGGGTCGGGACCCACCGCGAGCCACGGCAGCCGCTCCCCGGCCAGCACCTTGCTCTGCCGGAACGTGCCGTGCAGCAACCGCTCCTCCGGCGGCGCCACCAGCAGGTCGTCCCGCGCCGCCAGCGCCGCGTCCACCAGCGCCGCGTCCACCAGCGCTGCCACCTCAAGATCCCGCTCCGCGCCCGCCCGCATCGCCACCGCCTGCCGCCCGGTGCGCTCGGCGACGGTCTCGAAGACATGGTCCGCGGGCGGCTCCACCCACAGCCGCCGCAGCGTGCCCGCCGCCTCCAGCAGCGCCTTCGCCTCCGGCAGCGACCGCACCGAGACATCCGGGTGCAGCCGCTCCAGCAGCAGTGCCCCCTCCGCGCTGTCGTCCGCGTCCGACGCCAGCAGCTGTACGGCACCCCGCCCGCCCCAGTGCGCCAGCGCCGCCCGCTCGCTCTCCGGCCGGGCCCTGGGCGGGGCCAGCTTCAGCACCGCCGGGGTGCCGTCCGCCTGCCGCACCAGCACCACCAGGCTGCTGCGACCCCCGGGCACCTGCACCCGCTCGACGGTCAACTCCCGCCGCGCCACGGCCCGTTCGGCGATCCCGGGCAGCCGGGCCAGCCAGTCGTCCCCGGCCGGTGCCGTCTCCCCGAGTGCCCGCACCAGGCGCCGCGGCGGTTCGAAAGCCATGCGCGAGCCGTTCCCTTCCTCGTGATCCTCGTCCGTCCGGTGGCCGTCGTACGCAGCCCTCACAACGCTCGTACGACGCTCAGCGGGCCGTCGCCGCGGACCCCGACGGCGCCGCGCCCGCGGCCCCCGTCCCGGTCCCCGTGTCCGTGCCGGTCCCCGTGTCCGTGCCGGTCCCGGTGTCCGTGCCGGTCCCCGTGCCCTCGCCCGCCCGCTCGGCGAGCCCCGGGAAGGCTACGCTCTGTCCGCTCCAGGCCACCGCCCGCACCGCGGCCTCGCGCAGCGCCCCAGCGGCCGAGGTGCGCCGCGCGCCGGTCGTCGAGCGCACCAGGTCGGCGTAGACCCCGGCCACCCGCTGCTCCAGGCGCGCGGCGAGCCGTACCGCGTCGGCCGGGTCGTGGACCGCGAACGGCAGGGCGTAGGCCGCGCTCGCCGCCACCGGCCGGCCGCCCAGGTCCCGCACCTCACGGGCCAGCGCGTCCCGCCGGGCCCGGTGGGCGTCGTACGCCGCCTTCGCCTCGCTCCGGCGCCGGTCGTCGACGCGGCCGCCGACCACGCCGTACCCGTACACCGCCGCGTGCTCTGCCGCCAACGCAGCTTGAAACGCGGCCAGTTCGGTCTTCTTGTCGTCGTCGCTCACTTCGCGGCCCCCGTCGTCAGCAGATACGCGTGCGCGGCACCGGCCGCCGCCGTGGCGGCCAGCAGCCGCGCCGACTCGCCCGGCACGTCCAGCAGCGCCTTGGCCCGCCGGTCGGCGAGCGCCCGCTCGGCGGCGGCCAGCGAGGCGAGGGCGTCCTTGGCGGTCGCGGGTACCGGTACCGGCGACCGTGAGGCGGAAGGGGAGGGGGAGCCCGAGGGGGTCGCCGTGGGGGTCGTACCCTCCCGGAACGCGGCGGCATGGGCCGCGACCTCGGTGCGCAGCGGGCGCAGCCGCTCCGCGAGGTCGGGGAACGCCGTGAGCACGGCGTCGTAGCGCCCCAGCAGTGTCGCGCTGTCCGCGGCGGCCTGCGCGCGGGCCCGCTCGGTGGCCGAGGGGTCGTCGCCGCCGGAGCCGGCACCGGATGTGCAGCCCGCCAGCAGGGCGGCGCCGGCGGCCGAGGCGAGCAGGGTTCTTCTGCGGACGCGCGGCCCCGAGGGGGTGCGCGGTGGCGAGGGGTACGGCACGGCAGACGTCCTCGGGGAACTCGTACGACAAGAACGACAAGAAGAAACGACAAGAAGAAGAGCAGTGCGCGACGAGGCGCCCGTGATCACCGTACCCGCGCACCTGTCCGATACCGGTCACCGGCACCGGCCCGGCTCACCCGTCCCACGCGGGGTTGTCCACAGGTGGACGGCAACACACCCCGCGACCGGATACCCTTTGACCAGACACGCGACCCATCACACAACAGCACACGCGGCCGAGGAGTCACCCGGATGAGCACCACCCAGAGCGAGAGGCTGCGAGAGCTGCTCGAACCGCTCGTCACCTCCCAGGGGCTGGATCTCGAAGAGATCGCTGTCGACTCCGTCGGACGCAAGCGGGTGCTGCGCGTGGTCGTCGACTCCGACTCCGGGGCGGACCTGGACGCGATCGCCGATGTGAGCCGTGCGCTCTCGGCGAAGCTGGACGAGACCGAGGCGATGGGTGACGCCGCGTACGACCTGGAGGTCGGGACCCCCGGCGCCGAGCGCCCCCTCACCGAGCACCGGCACTTCGTGCGCGCCACGGACCGGCTGGTGAAGTTCCAGCTGACCGAGGACGGCGAGCTGGTCGCGCGGATCCTGGCCGTGGACGAGGAGGGCCTCGACGTCGAGGTGCCCGGCGTCAAGGGCCGCAAGGCCACCACGCGCCGGATCGCCTTCCCGCAGATCGCGAAGGCCCGCGTGCAGGTCGAGTTCAACCGCAAGGACACCAAGGACAAGAAGGAAGAGGAGGCGTAGCCGTGGATATCGACATGAGCGCCCTGCGGGGCTTGGTCAGGGAGAAGGAGATCTCCTTCGACCTGCTGGTCGAAGCGATCGAGTCGGCCCTCCTCATCGCCTACCACCGCACCGAGGGAAGCCGCCGACACGCGCGCGTGGAGCTCAACCGGCAGACCGGGCATGTGACCGTGTGGGCGAAGGAGGACCCCGAGGACCTGGAGGAGGGGCAGGAGCCGCGGGAGTTCGACGACACCCCCTCGGGCTTCGGGCGCATCGCCGCCACCACCGCCAAGCAGGTGATCCTCCAGCGCCTGCGCGACGCCGAGGACGACGCGACGCTCGGCGAGTACGCGGGGCGTGAGGGCGACATCGTCACCGGCGTGGTCCAGCAGGGCCGCGACCCGAAGAACGTACTGGTGGACATCGGCAAGCTGGAGGCCATCCTGCCGGTGCAGGAGCAGGTGCCCGGCGAGACCTACCCGCACGGCCAGCGCCTGCGCTCGTACGTGGTCCGGGTCGCCAAGGGCGTGCGCGGCCCGTCCGTGACGCTCTCGCGCACCCACCCGAACCTGGTGAAGAAGCTCTTCGCCCTTGAGGTGCCGGAGATCGCCGACGGTTCGGTGGAGATCGCGGCCATCGCCCGCGAGGCCGGCCACCGCACCAAGATCGCCGTCCGCTCCACCCGCTCGGGTCTGAACGCCAAGGGTGCCTGCATCGGCCCGATGGGCGGCCGGGTGCGCAATGTGATGGGCGAGCTGAACGGCGAGAAGATCGACATCGTCGACTGGTCGGACGACCCGGCGGAGATGGTGGCGAACGCCCTGTCACCCGCTCGGGTGAGCAAGGTGGAGGTCGTGGACCTCGCCTCCCGCTCCGCCCGGGTGACCGTGCCGGACTACCAGCTGTCGCTGGCGATCGGCAAGGAGGGGCAGAACGCCCGCCTCGCCGCCCGGCTCACCGGCTGGCGCATCGACATCCGGCCCGACACCGAGCAGCCGGCGGAGTAGACGCCGCCAGGGCCTGCGGAGCTGACGCCGCCAGGGAATGGATCCAGGCCGTGAGTGGCTTGGATTACGACAACAGCCGTTCGATCTTTCCCCCGAAGGGGTGAGGTCGGTGCGGGGAGGTAGACTTAGCCGTGTCTGGCCGGACGCATGCCGGAGCATGCCCTGAACGCACCTGTGTGGGGTGCCGGGAGCGGGCGGCCAAGAACGATCTCCTGCGGATCGTGCGGAGCGAGGACGAATGTGTCCCCGATCCGCGCGGTACGCTGCCCGGCCGGGGTGCGTATCTGCACCCCGCCCTGGTCTGTCTCGACCAGGCGGTACGCCGCCGGGTGTTGCCGCGGGCACTGCGCGCCCCGGGAGCGCTCGACACAAAGGCGTTGCGCCGATACGTCGAGCAGGCAACAGTTGCCGAGCAGGCAACGCCGTAAGACATGCCGTACGGAACCCCGTGCGGCTTGGTACCTCGCGAGTCGAAAGCAGGTCGAGATTGCGATGAGCACTCGATGAGTACGCGATGAGTACGCCCATGAACTAGCGACGGTCCGGCTTCACCCGGACCTCAAAGGAGCGAAGTGGCTAAGGTCCGGGTCTACGAACTCGCCAAGGAGTTCGGTGTCGAGAGCAAGGTCGTCATGGCCAAGCTCCAGGAACTCGGTGAATTCGTCCGTTCGGCGTCTTCGACCATCGAAGCGCCGGTTGTACGTAAGCTGACCGACGCCTTCCAGGGTGGTGGCAGCGGCAAGTCCGCCAAGCCCGCCCCGCGCAAGGCTTCCCCCAAGCCCGCCGCACCGTCTCCGGTGCAGGCGGCACGTCCGGCTGCCCCGAAGCCGCCGGCGCCCAAGCCGGCGACGCCGGCCGCGCAGCAGCCGGCCGCCCCGGCGGCTCCCGCGGCTCCGCAGGCTCCCGCCGCGTCCTCGCCGGCCTCGGGTCCGCGTCCGGGCCCCAAGCCCGCGCCGCGTCCGGCCCCGGCCGCTCCGGAGTTCACCGCTCCGCCGGCCGCTCCGGCCGCCCAGACCCCGCAGGCTCCGGCCGCGCAGGGTCCGCGTCCCGGTGGCGCCCGTCCCGGTGCCCCCAAGCCCGGTGGCCGTCCGGCCCCCGGTCAGGGTCAGGCCCGTCCGGGCCAGGGTGCGCCGCGTTCCGGTGGTCAGGCCCCGCGTCCGGGTGCCCGTCCCTCCGGCCCGCGTCCGGGTAACAACCCCTTCACTTCCGGCGGCTCCACCGGCATGGCGCGCCCGCAGGCGCCCCGTCCGCAGGGTGGCCCGCGTCCCGGCGGCGCCCCCGGCGCCGGTCCCCGTCCGCAGGCGCCCGGCGCCCAGGGCGGCGGTCCGCGTCCCCAGGCTCCCGGTGGCGCGCGTCCGACTCCGGGCGCGATGCCCCGTCCGCAGGGCGGCGCCCCGCGTCCCGGCGGCCCGCGTCCGAACCCCGGCATGATGCCGCAGCGTCCCGCTGCCGGCCCGCGTCCCGGCCCCGGCGGCCGTGGTCCGGCCGGTGCCGGTCGTCCCGGCGGTGGCGGCGGCGGTCGTCCTGGTGGCGGCGGCTTCGCCGGTCGTCCCGGTGGCGGTGGCGGCGGTGCCCGTCCGGGTGGCGGCGGCGGTTTCGCCGGTCGTCCCGGTGGCGGTGGCGGCGGCTTCGGCGGCGGCCCCGGTGGTGGCGGTCGTCCCGGCTTCGGTGGTCGTCCCGGCGGCCCCGGTGGCCGTGGTGGCACGCAGGGTGCCTTCGGCCGTCCCGGTGGTCCCGCGCGTCGTGGTCGCAAGTCGAAGCGGCAGCGTCGCCAGGAGTACGAGGCCATGCAGGCCCCGAGCGTCGGCGGCGTGATGCTGCCGCGCGGCGGCGGCGAGACCATCCGTCTCTCCCGCGGCGCGTCGCTCACCGACTTCGCGGAGAAGATCAACGCCAACCCGGCGTCCCTCGTCGCGGTCATGATGAACCTCGGCGAGATGGTCACCGCGACGCAGTCCGTCTCCGACGAGACGCTGCACCTGCTCGCCGGCGAGATGAACTACACGGTTCAGATCGTCAGCCCCGAGGAGGAGGACCGCGAGCTGCTCGAGTCCTTCGACCTGGAGTTCGGCGAGAACGAGGGCACCGAGGAAGACCTGGTCGTCCGTCCGCCGGTCGTGACCGTCATGGGTCACGTCGACCACGGTAAGACCCGACTCCTCGACGCCATCCGCAAGACGAACGTCATCGCGGGCGAGGCCGGCGGCATCACCCAGCACATCGGTGCCTACCAGGTCGCGACCCACGTCAACGGCGAGGACCGCGCGATCACCTTCATCGACACCCCGGGTCACGAGGCGTTCACCGCCATGCGTGCCCGTGGTGCCCGGTCGACGGACATCGCGATCCTGGTCGTCGCGGCCAACGACGGCGTCATGCCGCAGACGGTCGAGGCGCTGAACCACGCCAAGGCGGCCGAGGTGCCGATCGTGGTCGCGGTCAACAAGATCGACGTCGAGGGCGCCGACCCGACCAAGGTGCGCGGTCAGCTGACCGAGTACGGCCTGGTGGCCGAGGAGTACGGCGGCGACACCATGTTCGTCGACATCTCCGCCAAGCAGGGTCTGCACATCGACAGCCTCTTGGAGGCGGTCGTCCTCACCGCGGACGCGGCGCTGGACCTCCGTGCCAACCCCCACCAGGACGCGCAGGGTATTGCGATCGAGTCCCGCCTGGACCGCGGTCGCGGTGCGGTCGCGACGGTCCTGGTGCAGCGAGGCACGCTGCGGGTCGGCGACACCATGGTGGTCGGCGACGCGTACGGCCGTGTCCGCGCGATGCTGGACGACAGCGGCAACACCGTCGCCGAGGCCGGACCGTCGACGCCGGTCCAGGTCCTGGGTCTGACCAACGTCCCGGGTGCCGGTGACAACTTCATCGTGGTCGAGGAGGACCGTACGGCCCGCCAGATCGCGGAGAAGCGTGCGGCCCGTGAGCGCAACGCGGCCTTCGCGAAGCGCACGCGCCGTGTCTCCCTGGAGGACCTGGACAAGGTGCTCAAGGCCGGCGAGGTCCAGCAGCTGAACCTGATCATCAAGGGTGACGCTTCCGGTTCGGTCGAGGCCCTCGAGTCCTCGCTGCTCCAGCTGGACGTCGGCGAAGAGGTCGACATCCGCGTCCTGCACCGCGGTGTCGGTGCGGTCACGGAGTCCGACATCGACCTGGCCATGGGCTCGGACGCCATCGTCATCGGCTTCAACGTCCGTGCGGCCGGTCGTGCCGCGCAGATGGCGGAGCGCGAGGGCGTCGACGTCCGGTACTACTCGGTCATCTACCAGGCGATCGAGGAGATCGAGGCGGCCCTCAAGGGCATGCTCAAGCCGGAGTACGAAGAGGTCGAGCTCGGTACGGCGGAGATCCGCGAGGTCTTCCGCTCGTCCAAGCTGGGCAACCTCGCCGGTGTGCTCGTCAGGTCCGGCGAGGTCCGCCGCAACACGAAGGCCCGCCTCCTGCGCGACGGCAAGGTCATCGCGGAGAACCTCACCATCGAGGGCCTGCGTCGCTTCAAGGACGACGTCACCGAGATCCGCGAAGGCTTCGAGGGCGGTATCAACCTCGGAAACTTCAACGACATCAAGGTCGACGACGTCATCGCGACGTACGAGATGCGCGAGAAGCCGCGAGCGTAACCGGCGGACGGTTGCCGCCGGCCGACGGGGATACCTGTCGGCCGGCGGTTGCCCACCCACCAGACGCGGTCGGCTGGACAGTGGCCGGACGGCTCGGGGCAGTGCCCCGGGGCGTCCGGCTTCGGCCTTGAGGCGGCTGGAGGGCCTGCAGCTCCCGGCGACCGGAGCGTGGGCACCGCGTCGTCCTGGGCGGACTCAGCGGGGCGAGGGCCGCCGCCGGAGCCGCCTCCGCGGGGAAACCCTGTCGAGCCGGCGCCCCGCACGCGGTACCGTTTCTTGATGTCCCCGGCCACCCGGCGCAGGGGCCATCGATCCCGTACCGGCGGGTGAACCGGCAACACACATGTACGTGGGGACTCTGTCCTTCGACCTCCTCCTCGGCGACGTCCACTCGCTGAAGGAGAAGCGCTCCGTCGTCCGCCCGATCGTCGCCGAACTCCAGCGGAAGTACTCCGTGAGCGCGGCCGAGGTGGACCACATGAACCTCCACCGGCGGACGATCATCGGCCTGGCCGTGGTCTCCGGCGACGCGGCGCACGTCACGGACGTACTGGACCGGTGCGAACGGCTGGTCGCCGCCCGCCCGGAGGTGGAGCTGCTGTCCGTACGCCGCCGCTTCCACGGCGACGACGACTGACACGGACCGCGGAACAAAGACCACGGATCAAAGACCAAGGAATCAGGAAAGAACGGGAGCTGGACCAGTGGCCGACAACGCGCGGGCGAAAAGGCTGGCGGACCTCATCCGAGAGGTGGTTGCCCAGAAGCTGCAGCGCGGGATCAAGGACCCGCGGCTCGGCTCGCACGTCACCATCACGGACACCCGCGTGACGGGTGACCTGCGGGAGGCGACCGTCTTCTACACGGTGTACGGGGACGAAGAGGAGCGGACGGCCGCCGCGGCGGGCCTGGAGAGCGCCAAGGGCATCCTGCGCTCCGAGGTCGGCCGCGCGGCCGGGGTGAAGTTCACCCCGACCCTCACCTTCGTCGCGGACGCCCTGCCGGACACCGCCAAGACCATCGAGGACCTCCTCGACAAGGCCCGGCAGTCCGACGCCAAGGTGCGCGAGACCTCCTCGGGCGCCAGCTACGCCGGCGGCGCGGACCCGTACCGCAAGCCGGCGGACGACGAGACGGACGGCGACGCCGCGGAATGACGCAGAAGCACACCACGCCCGACGGCCTTGTCATCGTCGACAAGCCGTCGGGCTTCACTTCGCACGACGTGGTCGCCAAGATGCGCGGGATCGCCCGGACCCGCCGCGTCGGCCACGCCGGCACCCTCGACCCGATGGCGACCGGCGTACTGGTCCTCGGTGTCGAGCGCGCCACCAAGCTCCTCGGTCACCTCGCGCTGACCGAGAAGGAGTACCTGGGCACCGTACGGCTGGGCCAGAACACCCTCACCGACGACGCCGAAGGCGAGATCACCTCGTCCACCGACGCCTCCAAGGTGACCCGGGAGGCCATCGACGCCGGTATCGCCAAGCTGTCCGGCGCCATCATGCAGGTCCCGTCCAAGGTCAGCGCCATCAAGATCGACGGCGTACGGTCGTACAAGCGGGCCCGCGAGGGCGAGGAGTTCGAGATCCCGGCGCGCCCGGTGACCGTCTCCTCCTTCACGGTGTACGACGTCCGCGACGCCGTCGCCGAGGACGGCACCCCGGTCCTGGACCTGGTCGTCTCCGTCGTCTGCTCCTCCGGCACCTACATCCGCGCGCTCGCCCGCGACCTGGGCGCCGACCTGGGCGTCGGCGGACACCTCACCGCGCTGCGCCGTACGCGCGTCGGGCCGTACAAGCTCGACGCGCGTACGGCGCAGCG
>NZ_MUNF01000408.1 GCF_002154555.1 Streptomyces murinus | reverse complement strand
GTTCGAACCGGCCCGCGTCGAGGTCGGCCACGGCGCGCGGGCCGGTTCGAACCCCGCTGCCCGGTCTGCGGGGCGGAGCTGTCCCCCGGCCTGGTCGGGGAGGACGCCCCGGCCGATCCCCGTAACGTGTACGCGGCGACCAAGCTCGCCCAGGAGCATCTGGCCGCCGCCTGGGCCCGGGCCACGGGCGGGACGGCGGTGTCCCTGCGCTACCACAATGTGTACGGCCCCCGGATGCCCCGCGACACCCCCTACGCCGGGGTCGCCTCCTTCTTCCGCTCCGCGCTCGCCCGCGGAGCGGCGCCCCGGGTCTTCGAGGACGGCGGCCAGCGGCGGGACTTCGTGCATGTCCGGGACGTGGCCGCGGCGAACGTGGCCGCGCTGGAGGCGCAGTCCGCGCCGGGCGCGCTCACCGCGTACAACACCGGCAGCGGTGAGCCCCGTACCGTCGGCGAACTGGCGCGGGCGCTCGCCGAGGCGTGCGGCGGCCCGGAGCCGGTGGTCACCGGGGAGTACCGGCTGGGGGACGTACGGCACATCACCGCCGACTCCGCCCGGCTGCGGGCCGCGCTGGGATGGCGGCCGCGCGTGGAATTCGCGGACGGGGTGAAGGAGTTCGCGCGGGCCGGGCTCGGGGAGGAACCAGCGCCCTCGCGCTAGCGCGCGGTCGGCAGCGTCACCTCGAAGCGGCAGCCGCCGGGGATGTTGCGGACGGCGGCCCGGCCCCGGTGGGCCTCCACGATGCCCCGGACGATGGCGAGGCCGAGTCCCGCGCCCGCCGGGGGCGTCCGGGCGTCGGTGCCGCGCCAGCCGGTGTCGAAGACGCGCGGCAGGTCCTCCTCCGGGATGCCGCCGCAGCCGTCGGTGACGGAAACCACTACGCCCTCGTCGGTGCGTTCGGCGGCGATCGCGACCGTGCCGTCGGCGGGCGTCCGGCGGATGGCGTTGACCAGCAGATTGCCGAGCACCCGGCTCATCTCCCGGCCGTCGACCTCCACCGGCACCGGCTCGACCCGCTCCCCCACCAGCCGCACCCCGTGTTCCCTGGCCAGCGGGTCGGCCCCGGCGAGCGCGTCGCCGACCAGGTCGTACAGGGAGATCCGGGCGAGGCTCAGGGAGAGGGTGCCCGCGTGTATCCGGGAGAGTTCGAAGAGGTCGCCGACCATGTCGTTGAGGCGTTCCACCTCGGCGCGGATCTGCTTCAGATAGCGGTCGGGGTCGGCGGCGACCCCGTCCTCCAGGGCCTCCGCCATGGCCCGGAGTCCGGCCAGCGGGGTACGCAGATCGTGCGAGATCCAGGCGACCAGCTCACGCCTCGATGCCTCCAACGCCCGCTCCCGCTCCCGGGAATCGGCGAGCCGAGCGCTGGTTGCGGCCAACTCCCTGCTGAGGGACTCCAGTTCGGCGGTCGCGGGCCCGTCGGGCGCGGCGAAGGCGCCGCCGTCCCCGAACGACCGTGCGGCGTCGGTGAGTTCGCGGCTGCGGGCGACCACCCAGCGGCCCATCATCAGCGCGGTGGCCAGGGAGACCACGGCCGCCATGGCGACGACGGTGGTGACCACGGACAGGTCGTGCGGGGACAGGAACATCGCCCAGGCGACCGCGAGGGTCCCGGCGAGCATGGCGACGACACCGACGGCCGCGACCACCGCGAGGGAGGCGGTGAGCGAGCGGCGCCGGATCAGCCGCAGAACGCAGGCTCCGGCGAGACCGGTCGCGGCGGCGCCCGCGAAGGCGTAGAGGGCGATGAGGAGCATGGCGTGCACGGTCAGTCCACCGCCCCGCCGGGCTCGAAGCGGTAGCCCACACCCCACACCGTCTGGATCAGCCGGGGCCGGGCCGGGTCGTCCTCGACCTTGCCGCGCAGCCGGCGCACATGCACCGTGACCGTGGAGAGGTCTCCGAAGTCCCAGCCCCACACCTCCCGCATCAGGTCCTCCCGGCCGAAGGCGCGGCCGGGATGGCGCAGGAAGAAGGCGAGCAGGTCGAACTCCCTGAGCGTGAGCGCCAGTTCGCCGCCGTTCTTGGTGGCGCGGCGGGCGTCCGGATCGACCGAGAGACCGGCTGCGGCCAGTCGGTGGCCGCCGGTCGCGGCGGGGCGGCTGCGGCGCAGCACGGACTCGACGCGCAGGACGAGTTCCCGGGGGCTGAAGGGCTTGGTGACGTAGTCGTCCGCGCCGACCTCCAGGCCGAGGACACGGTCCTCCTCGTCGCCCCGGGCGGTCAGCATGATGACCGGCACGGGGCCTTGCTCCCGCAGTCGCCGGCACACCTCAAGGCCGTCCATGCCGGGCAGCATCAGGTCGAGCACGACGAGGTCGGGCCACCGGTCGCGGGCGCGGCCGAGCGCCGTGGGGCCGTCGTCGGCGCGGTCGACCGCGTAGCCGGACCGGTCCAGATATCCGGCGACCACCTCGGCGACGGTGGGGTCGTCGTCCACGACCAGAACCCGGGCACGGGCTCCGTCCCGGTCTCGGTCTCGTACCGGCTCGTCCGTGATGGCGGCCCGGTGGGGCTCGTACTGCGATCGCATGCCTCAAGCGTCCCACCACCCATGGCCGGCGGGCAGGGCGGCGGGTTCGGTGTCCGCGTTTCGTAAGGACCGGAAGTCCGTTATGCCCGGTTCGCGTTCGTAGGGTGAGAGCCATGACGATCTCTTCTTCGGACGTCGACGTGGTGCTGCCCTGTCTGGACGAGTCCGAGGCCCTGCCCTGGGTGCTCGGCCGGATCCCGGTGGGCTGGCGTGCTCTCGTCGTCGACAACGGCTCCCGCGACGGCTCGGCCCGGATCGCCCGGGCCCTGGGCGCGACCGTGGTGGACGAGCCCCGGCGCGGTTTCGGCGCCGCGTGCCATGCCGGGCTGACCGCCGCCACGGCCGGCATCGTGTGCTTCTGCGACTGCGACGCCTCACTGGACCCGGCGCTGCTCGTGCCCTTCGTCCAGCGGATCCAGGAGGGGGCGGCCGATCTGGTGCTGGGCCGGCGGCGCCCGGTGGCCCGGGGCACCTGGCCGGTGCACGCCCGGGCCGGGAACCTCGCGCTGGCCCGGATGCTGCGCCACCGCACCGGGCTGCGGCTGCACGATCTGGGGCCGCTGCGTGCCGCCCGGCGCGAGGCGCTGCTCGGGCTGGGTCTCACCGACCGGCGCAGTGGGTACCCGCTGGAGATGGTGGTACGTGCCGCCGACGCCGGCTGGCGGGTCGCCGAATACGACGTGCCGTACCTCCCGCGCACCGGTACGTCCAAGGTGACGGGCACCTGGGCCGGTACCTGGCACGCGGTGCGGGACATGCGCCGGGTGCTGACCGCGGCCCCGGCCCGGGAGAGGGCGGCGCAGTGACCACCTTGCTCGTGATCGCCAAGGAACCCCGCCCCGGCAGGGTCAAGACCCGGCTGACACCGCCGTTCACCCCGCGGGAAGCGGCCGAGCTCGCCGAGGCGGCGCTCGCCGACACCCTGCACACGGTGGCGCGGACCCCCGCGTCCCGGCGGGTCCTGGTGCTGGACGGGACGCCGGGGGCCTGGCTGCCGCCGGGCTTCGAGGTCGTACCGCAGTGCGCGGGCGGCCTGGACGAGCGGCTGGCGGACGCGTTCGCGCGCTGCGCGGGACCCACGCTGCTGATCGGCATGGACACCCCGCAGGTCACACCGGAGCTGCTGACCGTGGACTTCGCCGACTGCGACGCGTGGCTGGGCCCGGCGCGGGACGGCGGGTTCTGGGCGCTGGGGCTGGCCGAGCCCGACCCGGCGCTGCTGCGCGGTGTGCCCATGTCGACGCCCGGCACCGGGGCCGCGCAGCGGGCGCGGCTGACCGCCGCCGGGCTGCGGGTGCGGGAGCTGCCCCGGCTGCGGGACGTCGATGTCGCCGCCGACGCCCGGGCGGTCGCCGCGCTGGTCCCGCACGGCCGGTTCGCCGCCCAGCTGGCCCGCTGCGCCGCGGGGCTGCCCCGATGAGCGGCTCCGTCGCCTGGGCCGCCGCCGACCCGTACGCCACCGCGCTGCGCACCGGCCGGGGCCCGCTGTTCCTGCGCCGTGCCGACGGCTGGCTGCTGCCGCTCGAGGTGGAGCGCTGGTGCGGCCGGGCCGATCCGGTCGATCTCGCGGTGCTGGACCGCTGCGAGGGCGCCGTCCTGGACGTCGGCTGCGGGCCGGGCCGGCTGGTGGCGGAACTCGCCGCCCGTGGCCGTACCGTGCTCGGCATCGATGTCAGCGACGCGGCGGTGGAGCACACCACCGGGCTCGGCGGTCCGGTGCTGCGCCGCTCGGTGTTCGAGGCGCTGCCCGGCGAGGGCCGCTGGGACACCGTGCTGCTCATGGACGGCAACATCGGCATCGGCGGGGACCCGGCCGCGCTGCTGGAGCGGGTGGCCGCGCTGCTGCGGCCGGGCGGCCTGCTGATCGCGGAGACCGTGCCCGCCGATGTCGATGAACGCGCCCAGGTCGAAGTGGTCGACGT
The DNA here is from genome assembly GCF_002154555.1 of Streptomyces murinus. Classification (GTDB taxonomy): domain Bacteria; phylum Actinomycetota; class Actinomycetes; order Streptomycetales; family Streptomycetaceae; genus Streptomyces; species Streptomyces murinus. The sequence continues at coordinate 1,175 of NZ_MUNF01000408.1, read as the reverse complement.
GACCGCGGGCCCGGGCGCCCGCGGCGGCACGTTCCCCTGGGCCCGGCTCGGTACCCCGGCCCTGCTGCGCCGGGCGCGCGGGGCCGGGTGGCGGCGCGTCGCTCAGTGGGGCGCCGGTGGCCGCTGCTTCGCCGCCCTGCGCACCCGCAGCACCAGCAGCGCGGCGGAACCGCCGAAGAGCACGGCGGTGATCAGCAGCCAGCGGGTGAGGAAGCCGTCCGGGGACAGGCCGGTCGCCAACCGATAGCGCTCGGCGGTCCTCCCGCTGATCAGCGGGAACCACACGAGGAGCAGCAGAGCGGACAGCGCGGCCGGGACCCGTACGTAGGGGGTCCAGGCGCGCTGTCCGGCGGCCGCGAGACCGTGGATCACCGCCCGGTCGGCCGCCGCGTACAGGGGCACCAGCACGAGGTCGTGCAGCAGGGCGGCGCCCACGATCCACAGCGCCACCGCGAACCAGTCACCGGCCAGCAGCCGGATCCCGGCGTAGGCGGCGAGCGCGAACGAGCAGGCGAGCAGCAGGAGTTGGAGGGGGCTGCCGAGCGCGACGCGCAGTCGTCGGGGCGTCATCGCAGGGCTCCGAAGGTCAGCCGGCCGACCCATTTGGTGTTGAGCACACCGGGTGCGGCGGGCACGATGACACGCGCCGGGTGGCCGTGGTCGGGGGAGAGTTCCTCGCCGTTGACGTACAGGGCGAGCAGGGTGCGCGGATCGGCCACCTGGTTGGCGCGCAGGGCCGCACGGCGGAAGGCGCCGTGCCGTTGCAGGGACTCCACGAGCACGTCCGGCGGATCGCCGTCATGGCCGACCAACGCGGCGAGGTCGCGCAGCCGTACCCCGCGCCACCACTGGTCGGCGGTCGACCAGCCCTCCACGCAGGCGATGGGCAACGAGGAGCTGTGCAAGGGGAGTTGGAGCAGCTGGGCGCGGCTGAGGCGGACGGTGCCGGTACGGCCGGTGACGACCAGCCGCCAGGCGTCCTCGTGGGTGTCGGCCGCGGTGATCCCGGCGTACGCGGCGGTCTTGTTGATCTGGAAGCCGTTGGGTCCGCCGTTCGGATCGGCCGTGCCGTGCGGCGCGAGCAGGGCGGTACGGCGGAAGGGTCCGCCGAGGCTCTGTCCGACCGTGGTCAGGAACAGCAGCAGCGAGCCGCCGCCGACCAGCCCGAAAGCACC
>NZ_MUNF01000407.1:180-21141 GCF_002154555.1 Streptomyces murinus | reverse complement strand
GCCGCGAACTCTTCGAGCGGGCCGCTGACACCGCCCCCCACCCGGTCCGGGACCCCTACCTCTTCCCGATCATGGCCGCCCTGGTCCCCGTCGCCACCAGCCGCGGCGGCGAGGTCGCCTACCCCGGCGACCCCATGTGCCTCTACTCGGCACTCTCCCTCACCATCGAACGGTCCGTCGCACGCCTGGTGCGAGGGCTCCCGGAACAGCCGTCGCTGGACGACGTGGCCGCCGACTGGGGCCACTACCCGGACGACGCCTACCGCCTCGCCGAGGACGGACACCGCTCCGTGCTCGTGGCGGACAGCCGCACCACCGACGGCCATGTCTTCGACCCGCGCATCTGGGACGACGTGGCCCGCGAGGCGTTCATCACCGAACTCCGGGCGCTGCGCCCCAAGGTGCTGCTGCTCAGCTCGGTGTCGGCCGGCCACCGCTACGCGCTGGAGATGGCCGAACTGGCCAAGCAACACGCCCCTGGCTGCCTGGTGGTCCTCGGCGGCAGGCACGCCGACGAGACCGTCCGCTACCAGGACGCCGCCCGCACGGCCGACCTGTCCTGGAGCAGCACGGTGGAAGTCATCCGCGACGGCCGGGCCCGGCCCGTGGTCGACTTCGTGGTCGCAGGGGACGGATCTCCCCTCCTCGACCTGCTGTTACGCGCGTTCGGACTGGTCACGACCCCCGCATCAGGCCCCGCCCCCGTCGAGGAGATCCTTGACGCCCTCGCGCTCGTCGCCGCCCACGACGGGACGACCAAGGGGGCCGGCAACATCGTCGGCCTCACGGCGGACGAGGCCGTGCTCGTCCCCGTGCGGGGTGAGCGCATCGACGCGTCGCAACTCCCCTCGCCGTACCAGGCCTTCTCCGTGCGGGCCCGGTTCGGGATCTTCACCCGCGCGGGCAGCTCCCCCCTGGGCAGCCGGACCGCCCATGTGATGACACTGGACGCCTGCCCCTTCAAGTGCACCTTCTGCTCCGAGAGCATCCAGGTCTCCAAGCGCCCCACGCGCTTCGCGGTGTCCGAGACCGAGCACGTCGCCCAGCGCATCGAGCAACTGGTCGACTGGGGAACGGAAGCCGCCTTCTTCGACGACCCGGTCTTCTGGGGCGGCAACTGGAAGGCCATCACCGACTTCTGCCACGACCTGGCACGCCTGCGGGCCCGCAAGCCGGAGTTACGGTCGTTCGAGTGGGGCGCACAGCTCACCGTGGACGTCGTCCTCAACCGTGCCAAGGCGCCGGAGGTCCACGCGGCCCTCGACCTCATGCGGGAGAACGGCTGCACCTACGTCTACATCGGCATCGAGAGCATGGCCCAGCAGGTCATGCGCAATGTCGGCAAGAACCTGCTGCGCCGCAACCCCGAGGCATGGGTGAGCAAGGTACGGGAAGCCCTGACCACCATCAGGGACCACGGGATCCGCGTCGGCAGCTCCGTCCTGTTCGGACTCGACGGCGAGAACCGCGACTCCATCGAGGAGACGATCGAGGAGATAGGCCGGCTCATCGACGACGGACTGCTCGTCATGGCCAGCCCGAACATCCTCACCTACCACCCCGGCACCGCCATCACCGCGGCACACGGGCAGGACCGGCTCGACTACCACTCGCGCAAGGACAACCGGCCGCCCTACACGTACTTCGAAGAGGCATACCCCGAGGTGGTCTCCCGGCTCCTGGACGAGGACGACATCTGGTTCATCCACGAGGCCTCGGCCGAGCGATGGGGCAGCACCCGCAACAGCGCCGCCGAGTCGGCGACCCCCGTCGGCGCATGACGCCCACCCGCGAAAGGATTCCCTTGAAAGACCATGTGCTGGACGTCGACGAGAAGAGCTACTGGGGGCCGTACTACTCGTACTTCCCCGCGCTCGCCCGCTACATCCCGCTGGGCGAGTACGCCCGCCGGGTCCGCCCGAGGGCCTGCGTGCTCGGCGCCTCGGACGGCAAGTTCGCCCTTCCCCTGCTCCGCGCCGGCTGGGAGGTCGTCGGCGTGGAGACCGACGCGCTCTTCCTGAACGGGGGCGAGTTCGACCTCGTCGACGGCCACCACGAGGTCGTCGGCCTGCGGCAGCGGCTGGCCTCCGAGGGCCTCACCGACGACTGCGTCATCGTCGAGCAGGACTACATGACCCTCCCGGCCTCGGGCGACTTCCAGCTGGTGATGGGCAGCGGCCTGTGGTCGATGCCCCCCAACCGGGCGCACACCCTGGAAGCGCTCATCCACCACGCGATGGACATGGTCGCCCCGGGCGGCATCTTCTTCGGCGAGTACCTGATCGGGCTCAACGACGAGGAGCGCCGGTGCGGTTACTACCCGCCCAGGGAGGAGATGGACACCATCGTCGACCGCCCCGGCTGGCAGCTCTTCGAGAACGCCGACCTCGGCATCCGCGGCGAGAGCCACCTCGGCTACGAAGAATGGCACTACCACCGATACGCCGCCGCCATCGTGCACCGCATGCCGCTGCCCACCACCCCCGAACCGGCCCCGTGACCTCCACGGACACCGCACGGACCGGCGGGCGCCCCCACCTTCCCGGGGGCGCCCGCCCGGCGGTCGTCGTCTCGGACCTGGACGGCACCCTCCTGAACGCGGACCACGAGGTCGGCGAGCGCACCGCCAAGGCCCTCACCGCGGCCGTGGCGGCCGGCGTGCACCTGGTCCTCGCCACCGCCCGGCCCGCCTGGTCCGCCCGGCAGGTGCTGCTGCCGCTGCGTGGCCTGGGCGCGTCCCTCGTCTCGTCGAACGGCGCCGTCACCGGCGATCTGGACGACCCCCGGCCGCGGCGGGTCCGCGCCATGGCACCGGCCCGGGTGCGCGAGGCGCTCACCCTCTTCGGCCCGGTGCCCTGGGCTCTGGACCGCCCCTCCGGACGGCTGCTCGGACCCGACTGGCCGGACGTCCTCAGCAGCGGCGGCGCCGACGCGCCCCGGGTCGGCCAGGTGCCGGACGACGAGGACGTCCTCTGCCTCATGGCCCTGCGCGCCGCCCCGCCCCCGCCCGGCCTCCTCGCGCCCGCCGGTCTCGGCTGGACCTCCTCGGACGCCGGGCTGGTCGAGGTCTCGGCGCCGGGAGCGGACAAACGGTCGGCCGTCTCATGGCTCCTTGAGGGCCGGGGCCTCGACTGGAGCGCGGTCGTCGCCTTCGGTGACGCGCCCAACGACCTGAGCCTGCTGCGTGCGGCCGCCAGGGGGGTGGCCATGGCCAACGCCGTTTCTGACGTACGGTCTTCGGCGACGGAACTGACGGCCTCCCACGACGAGGACGGGGTGGCCATGTGGGTGGAGAGGAACCTGCTGTGAGTGAAGAGAACCCTTCCGGCGGCCCACCGGCGGGGAAGGTATGGATAGTCGGCGGCCCGGGCTGCGGCAAGTCGACCCTCGCCGGACTGCTGACGCGGTCCGAGGCGCCCCCGGTCTGCCTGGACGCCCTGTTCTGGGGTCCCGGGTGGACACCGGTGCCGGAGGAGGAATTCCTCGCCGAGGTCGGCAAGGCGCTGGAGGGTGAACGCTGGGTGGTGGACGGCCAGTTCCCCGCCGCCGTCGCGGCCTACGCGCACACCGCCGACTGCGTGGTCTGGGTCGACCCGCCGCTGCGCCTGGCCTGGCCCCGGCTGCTGCGCCGCACCCTGCGTCGCTGGATACGCCGGGAGAAGCTCTGGGGCGGCACCCGGGAAACCCTGTGGACCGTCGTCGGCCCCCGCTCGATCCTCTGGTACGCCCTCAAGGTGCGGGCGGAGCAACAGCGGGCCAACCAGGAGCTGTTCGCACGCCTGGCGAAGTCCGGCGTGCGCCTCATCCGGTTCCGCGACGGCGACGTACGCGACCTCGTCGGCCGGATCCCCCGGTGACCCTCTCCGGGCCGATGCAACAACCCTCTTGTCAACGTCGGGAGTTACCCATGGATGTCCGCACTTACGACACAGTCGGCGCGCTGCCCGGCGCCGACTGGGACTCTCTCACGTCCGGGTCCACCATCTACTCGACCGCGGGCTTCCAGGGCGTACGCGAGGAAGAGCTTCCCCCCGGCGCACGGGCCCGGCGCGTCACGGCCCATGACGCCCAGGGCGCCATGGCGGCCGGCCTCGAGGTCTACGCGTTCGCCCGGCCCCCGCACGCGCTCTACACGCCGGCCGATCTGCTCGCCGGACTCGTCGACGAGGAGCGCCACGCGGCGGTCGCCTCGCGGCCCCTGGCGATCGGGGCGGGCTGGTCCGAGTTCCGGGGCCAGGTCGTCCACCACCCGGACGCCGGACCGGAGCGGCGGGCGGCGGCCGTCGAGGCCCTGACGGCCGAGGCCCTGGCCTTCGCCGAGAAGGCGGAGGCGTCCGTCCTCGCCTACTACTACCTTCCCCGCGAGGACGCGCTCGACCTCGCCCGCGCCCACGAGGACGCCGTCGTCCTCTTCCACGACGTGGAGACGGTGCTCCCGGTCGGCCTCTGGGACGACCTGGAGGACTATTACGCCTGGCTCCCCGCGAAACGGCGCCCCCGCGCCCGGCGTGAGGTGCGGACCTTCCGCGAGAGCGGGCGCACCGTGCGCGAGGTGGCGCTGCCCGAGGTCGTGGAGCGTATCGCCCCTCTCAACAGCGCGCTGATGCGCAAGCACGGCCACGACTACGGGGTCGCCAAGGCGGCGGAGGTCTACGGCCGGCAGGGACGGCATCTGGGCGAGCGCAGCACCCTGCTGCTGGCCGAGGAGGGCGAGAACCCCGTCGGCTTCGCCCTGCGCTACCGCCACCAGGACATGCTGTACGCCCGGGTGGCCGGCTTCGACTACGGCTACGAGAACAAGGCGGACTACTTCAACCTGGTCGTCTACCACCCGGTCGCGCAGGGGACGGGCCGGTCCACCCGGGCCATCCACCTGGGCCTGGGCACCTTCGAGGCCAAGCTGAGCCGGGGTGCCCAGCCGGTCCCCCTGTACACGGTGCTCGTGGGCGTGGACCGGCCGCTGGGGGCCGACCCGGACGCCGTGCGGGAACGCAACCGCGAGGAGACCGAGGCGTTCGGGGCCGCGTACGCGCGGCACGTGGTCGGCGGAGTCGACACGAAGGGCTGGCAGCTGTGAACACGCGTACCACCCCGCGGACCGGACGGTGCGCAAGGAGGCCCCGGCCGTGACCGAGACCAGGCATCTGACATCGATCGGCGACATCGCACGCGACACCTGGGACTCCCTGGTGCCCGCTTCCTGCTTCTACCAGAGCCATGGCTGGCTCGCCGGGCAGGAGCGCCCCGACTTCGCCGCGGCCACCTACACCGTGGTGTCGTCGGACGGCAGGCTGCTCGCCGCCACCCCGTCCTACGACTTCCCCGCGAAGAACGCCCCGCCCCTTCCGCCGGTCGCCGCCGACCGGGCGGTCCTGCGCGTCGGCACCCGCACCGGGTACCACAACGAGTTCCTGCTCGCCGGAGGGGAGGCGGAACAGCGGGACGCCCTGGCCGAGTTGGTCGAGGGCCTGGCGGAGCACGCCGCCCGGCTCGGCCGCGACGCCCTCCTCTTCGACTTCCTCACCACCGACAGCCTGCGCTTGCTCGCCGGTCTGTTCCCGGTCCGGGCACAGCTGCGCAGCGCCGAGGCCGTGATCCACAACGAGGGGGGCACCTTCGAGTCGTACCGTCGACTGCTCGGACGCAACGTCCGCAAGCGTGACTACGAGGTGCGCAAGTTCGAACAGGCCGGGCTCTCGCTGGAGACGGCGCCCCTGTCGGAGTGCGTGGACGAACTGGCGCCGCTGATCGGCCAGACCATGGACCGGTACGACGCCTCCCTGGACCTGGCGGAGATCCGGGCGTTCCTCAAGGTCCAGGCCGAGCACCTCGACGGCCTCAGCACGGTCTTCCGTGTCGTCGACGAGGAGGGCGGCCTGGTCGGCGGGCATGTCGCCTTCACCTGGCGGGAGATGCTCTACGCCCGGGTGGCCGGGTTCGACTACACCCGGACCCGGGACGCGTACGAGTACTTCAACGCCGTGTACTACGGCCCGCTGCGGCACATGGAGCGGCATCGGCTCGACACCCTGCATCTGGGCCTGTCGGCAGTGGAGGCGAAGGTCAGACGTGGGGCGCGGCTCCATCCGGTCTGGGCGGCGGTGCTGCCGCTGCCGCTGGTCCGGGGCGCCGGACTGACCCGCGACACCGCCGCCGACCAGGCCCTGGCCGACTCGGTGCGGGCCGAGGCCGGCGGCGGAATGGAGGAGGGGGAGTGGGAGCTGGGCAGGATCACCCCGCTGTGACCCTCACGACGGACGCCACGGAGTGACGCGCCGGCCGACCGGTACGGCACCCCGGGCGAGCCTCGGCCCCGGGACCGGCGCGAGCCCCGGGGCCGGAGCCCTCATCCCCCGGCGGGCCAGAGGGTGGGGCAGAACTCCGGGTCCGTGTAGTCCGGTTCCCCGGACGGGGTTCGCCGTACCAGGACGTCGTGCTTGTACGGCTGCTGGCGGCCGTCGGAGTCCCGGTAGTGCCGGTAGGCGTTGGACGCGTCCTGGAGGTGGAACGAGATCGCGCGGCGGGGGCGCGGGCTGCGGTTGGGCCCGCTGCCGTGGTACAGGAGGCAGTGGTGGAAGGTCATATGACCCCGCGGTATGTGCACGGGCACCCGTTCGATGGTGGCGCCGTTGCGCTCCGCGTCCCCCTCCAGCAGGTATTCGCGGGCCACATCGGCGGGATCGCCGGCCGGTCGCTCGGCGCCGTGGCGCCGTTCCCACCGATGGCTTCCCGGCACCATCGTGATGGTTCCCGCTTCTTCCGTGCAGTCATGGAAAGGGATGAAGGCAGTCAGCATGTTGTCGGACGAGCAGGTGGGCCAGAAGTATTTGTCGAAATGCCAGGAGACAATGTTCGACGTTTCTTCCGGGGCTGCCGGCTTATAAATGAGAGTCGCCTGGAAGGTGCGTATCTCCGGTGTTCTCGCCAATCGTGCGGCCACGGCGGCGACGAGGGGTTTACGGAGAATTTCGGCGATAGTCTCGTCCCGGTAATGAATGTAGTCGCTGTTGCGCTGGATCTCGCCGTCGGCGGCGGACCAGTCGGCCAGTCGATCCGGCCGAACGGGTAGCTCGCGGTCCCTGTGACCTGCGTAGAAGCGTTCGCTGGCCTCGGTCAGGGCCTCGGTCTCCGCGTCGCTGAGCAGTTTCTGCGAAAGATACCAGCCGGTCTTCTCGTAGCGCAGGACATCCTCGTCCGACGGCAGCAGCCTTAATTCGTCGTCTGTCAATACCGAATATTCCGACACCGTATCCTCGTCTCTCTGGAGGTCCGTCGAATCGTCGGTCCGCGACGCACTCTAGCGTATGGATGAGGCGTGTGCTAGGTTCATTTTCAAATTGGTTCGATCGAAGGACGAGATGGCGATCCTAGACGACGAAATCCGAGTTCTCCTCAAGGAGAACAGGGATTTCCGGAACGTATGGACAGGGGAGTCCGCCGCCCATTTCGGGGCTCAGCTGACCAACTTCCTGCTCCCGCTGGTCGCGGTGACCGCCCTGCATGCCAGCGGTACCGAGGTGGGCCTCATCTCCGCCGTGCAGTTCGTCCCGGTCGTTGTGCTGTCGCTGGTCGCCGGGATGGTGGTCGACCGCCACCCGCCCCGCCGTACGCTGGTACTCACCAGCCTGGTCCGGGGTGCCGCGCTCGGGCTCCTCGGCCTCGCCCAGGCCGCCGGAGGGCTGACGGCCACCCAGGTCGTGGCGGCCGCCGCGATCATCGGCACGGCCACCGTCTTCTACGAGGTCGCCTACCAGTCCACCCTTCCCAAGATCGTCCCTGTGGACTCCATCTCCTCGGCCAACGGACTGCACCAGGCCACCTACTCCATCAGCCAGCTCGCCGGCCCCTCGGCGGCGGGCTTCCTGGTGGGAAGGACAGGGCTCTCGCCCACCTTCGCCGTCACCGCCGCGCTCTTCGCGGGTGCGGCGTTCAGCGGATCACTCCTCCGCGGCGTCAAGGCCCCCGGTGTGCCGCGGCAGTCGGCACTGCGCTCGATCGGATCGGGGCTGCGGTACACCTGGTCCCTGCGGCCCCTGCGCGACCTGTGCACCCAGGCGGGCCTGTCCAACCTGCACGAGCAGTGCTTCCTGACCGTCTTCCTGGTCTTCGCCGTCCGCGAGCGGGGCCTCAGCGGCACCACCATCGGCGTGGCCATCGGCATCGGCAGCGTCGGCGCGCTGGTCGGCTCGCTGGTGGCCGCGCGCATCGGCGCCCGGCTCACCGTGGGCAGGGCACTCACCTGGGGCGTGGTCCTGGCCGCCGTGGGTCTGCTCCTCGTCCCCGCCGTGGCCCTCTTCGACCTCGGTACCGTCGTCCTGGTGGCCCTCTTCGCCCTCGCCTTCGTCGTGAACGGCTTCGGGGTGGCGCTCTTCAACGTCTTCGCGGTGAGTCTGCGCCAGACCATCCCGCCGGAGGACCAGTTGGGCGCGGTCACCGCGAGCTACCGGCTGGTGGCCCTCGGGACGCTGCCGCTCGGCGCCTTCGCCGGCGGAGCCCTGGCCGACGCACTGGGGCCCGGCCGGGCCATCTGGATCGTCGGGGCCTCGTACCTGTGTGTCTCCTTCTGGCTGATGTTCTCGCCGCTGCGCTCCGCCACCACCCTCGAACAGGCCCGTGTGCTGGGCGAGCGGCCACGGGCCGCGGACACCGCAGGCGAGCAGCCCTCCACCTCCTGACCGGCCGCACGCCCGGCCCGCATCACCTCCTGCCCCATTGCCCGGACACAGATAGAGAGAAACGACGTGGCTGCTGAGCGAGATGTCCTGATCTACTCCAAGCGCTTCGAGGGCGGCGTACGCCTCGTCTCGCGGATGCTCTCGGACATGGGACGCCGCCCCGTCCTGGTCTCCGACGAGCCGGAGGACGTCAACCGCGACCACTGCGCGGCCCACATCGTCGTCGACTGGGAGCGGGCGAGCCTGGAGGAGCTGGTGACGGCGGTCGACGCGGCGGGCGTGGAGCCGACCGCCGTCGTCAACTTCGTCGACTCGCTGATCTCCTGGCAGGTGCGCACGGCACGGCACTACGGGCTGCCGGGCGGGGAGAGCGGCCGGGAGGTCCTGCTGAGCAAGGCCCGGGTGCGGGCGGCCATGACGGACCGGGGCCTGTCCTCGCTCCCGTTCGTCGCGGGAACCGCCGCCGCCTTGGACGTCGAGGCGATCACCTCGTACCCGGTCATCGTCAAGCCCGACCAGGACTCGGGTGGTTCACGGCTCGTCCGCCGCGCCGAGAACGCCATGGAACTCCGCTCCCGCCTCAAGGACCTGGCCGACACCATGGGTCCGGACACGGACGCCATCGTGGAGGAGTACATCGACGGCGTCGAGTTCTCGGTCGACGGTCCGGTGCTGGACGGCCTGTTCCACCCGCTCTTCGAGGTCGAGAAGACCGAGCACGACAACCTGCGGCACCACGACGCGGGACTCCTCATCTCGCCCCCGCCCTCCGCGCACGTCCGGCAGGCCGTGCGCGACCTGTCGGAGCGGATCGGGATCCTCTGCGCCTCTCTCGGCCTGGAGAGCAGCTGGTTCCATGTCGAAGGGCGGGTGCGCGCGGACGGCAGCTGCGAGCTGGTCGAGATCAACCCGCGCCCCGGTGGCCGGATGTACCGAGCGGCCACCCAGCGGACCTGCGGGGTCGACCCCATCGACATGTCGGTCCGCATGGCACTGGGCGAGCGACTGGACGACACCCTGGCAGGGGCGACTTCCGGTGGCGCCGAGCTGCTGGCCATGCTCCCCTTCGAGGCCGACCGCGTCGGCACCCTGGCGAGCGCCACCACCGTCGAGGAGCTCAAGCGGATTCCCGGGGTGGTGGACGGCTATCTGTTCGACAACTTCCGGGTGGTGACGATGGAACGGGAGAACTTCTTCGCCGAGGCCATGATCATCTCTGACAGCGTCGCCGATCTCCATGAGATCGCCGAACAGGTCCGCTCGGTCTTCACCTTCACCTTCGAGTGACCTGCGACGACGACATCCGGCTCATGGCCCGGACGGGGTCCGCCGCTCCCCGCCGGGGATGACGGGCGCGGCGTAGCAGTGCACCGTCACCGTCTCGGTGGGACTCCACCGCTGGTCGACGGTGTCCAGCAAGGTCCACCCCAGCCGTTCGTACAGGGCCACGGCCGAGGTGTCGGACGTCAGGACGTCCAGGACCGGATGGCGCCGGCGCCGCCGGGCCTCGCCTGCGGCCCGCTCCATCAGCAGGGCACCGACCCCCTGGCCGCGCACCGCGGGAGACACGAACAGACGGCTGATCACGGCGGTCGCCTCGATGGGCGTCCCGGCCCGACGGCTCCACAGGCCGGGCGCCCGGTCCTCCACCCCGCCCTCGGACAAGCCGACATGACCGACGATCCGGCCCTCCAGCTCGGCCACCCAGGCGGCGAACAGGGTAGGCCGGGCCAGCCAGTCACCGGGACGCTCGGGCCAGTTCTCCGGGTAGCCGTCCCGCTCGTGCACCTCGGCCAGCAGCGCCACACAGGCGTCGAGATCCGCGTCCTCGCGCCGGCGGACACAGCAGCCGTAAGCCTCTTGAGCCGTGGGCTGTGCCGGTTGTTCCACCCCAGCATGAAATCACGGTACGACCGCTCGCGCAGGGCAGTGACGACCACGCGCTGAACCCGGAGCCGACCCGCTCACGCGCCCTTCGTCAGCAGCGTCCACGGCCGCGGCTCCGCCAACGCCAACCGGGGCTTCCGTACGGCCCAGTGGTGGACCGCGGTCGTCATCGCGTCGGCGGGATCCCGGACGGGATACGTCGGGGTGAAAGGGGTGGCCATGCTGGTGTAGCTCTGGAACATGGCCAAGAGCTTGACCGCCTCGCTCTGGAACGGGGAGAGATAGCGGTCGGCGAGGGGGAGGAAGAAGCGGGTCCAGGTGTCCGGGAGGACGATCGGGGGGCGGGCGATCGGTGGGGCGCCGCGTGTGGCGCGGAAGGTGTTCAGCGCCGTACAGGTCACATCGATGAGCGTGGCGAGGCGCAGGCTCGCGGGGCCTGCGGCCACGATCTCGGTGCGGGAAGCGCGCGGCGGAGCGCCGAGGGCCGCGTCCGCGATCGCGCGGGCGACCTCGTCCACCGGGCTGATCTCCGCGAAGCCGTCCGGGTCGCCGACGACGACCGCGGCGAGCCCGGACACCAGGGCGTGCAGCAGCGTGTACGGGCCGGAGAAGCGGGCGATCCGGCCGTCGCGGCGCCTGCCGACCACCAGCGGAGGGCGGACGATCGTCAAGGGGCCGGGGTGCTCCTCGCGCACCACCTCCTCGCACACTGCCTTGGACCACTCGTAGCCATTGCGGTAGCCGTCGAACCCCGTTGCCGCCGCGCCCCGTTCCCCGGCGACGTACGCCGTGGACACATGCACCAGATGGGTGTCGCGGCCGGCGAGGGCGAGGACCGCGCGCAGCGGCTCCACATTGGCGGCGAGCGCCTCCGTGCGGGTCATCGTCCAGCGGGTGGAGGCCGCGGTGTGCACGATGACGTCCCAGGGGCCGCCGAGCCGCGCCGGCACCGGGGCCCCGCCGAGAGCCCAGGGCACGATGTCCGGGCCCGTCGCGCGGCGCGCCGTACGCACCAGGACGTGCGGCGGCGCGTCGGCAGCGCGCAGGGTGTCGACGGTCTCGGTGCCGATCACACCGGTGGCACCGGTGACGAGGATGCGCATGGTTTTCGTCTCCGAGCGGGCGCGAGGGATCAGGGGGCGGGGGAGAGTACGAGGCAGGCGTTCTGGCCGCCGAAACCGAAGGAGTTGGACAGCACGGGAGCCGAACGCACCGTCCGGGGCGCCCCGGTGACCAGGTCCACGAGGTCGGCCTCGGGGCTGGTGCGGGTGTTGGCGATCGCCGGGACCAGGCCCGCCGAGGCGCAGCGCAGCGCCAGCGCCGCCTCCAACGCCCCGGAACCGCCGATGAGATGGCCGGTGACACCCTTGAGCGCGGTGACCGGCGGTGACTGCCCGGCGAAGCAGCGGTCGATCGCCGCGGCCTCGGCACGGTCGTTGAGCAGCGTGGAGGTGCCGTGCGCGTTGACATGGCCGACCTCCGAGGGCGCCAGACGCGCGTCGGCGAGCGCCGAGCGCATACAGGCCGCGGCGACGGAGCCGTCCTTGTGCGGGGCCACGATGTGGAAGGCGTCGCAGTTGTCCGCGTAGCCCGTGATCTCCCCATGGATGCGCGCCCCGCGCGCCACCGCGAGGTCCCAGCGCTCCAGCACCAGCAGCGCCGCGCCCTCACCGACCACGAAGCCGTCGCGGTCCGCGGCGAAGGGCCGACTGGCCAGCCAGGGCTCCTCGTTGCGCAGGGAGACCGCCCGCATCCGGGCGAAGCCGCTCATGATGACGGTCGTCACCGGAGCGTCGGCGCCGCCCGCGAGCGCCACGTCCAGCTCGCCGTGCCGGATCTTGCGGGCCGCCTCGCCGAGCGCGGTGGTGCCGCTGGCGCACGCGGTGGCGTACGTGGTGCACGAGCCGCGGAACCCGAACCGCATGGCGATCCGGCACGCCGGGGAGTTGGTCATGGTCCGGGGCACGGTGTGCACCGGCATGCCCATCGGGAAGCCGCCGTGGTCGAGCGCGGTCGCCTCCATGCTGGGCAGTCCGCCGATGCCGGTGCCCAGCTGCACCCCCGTGCGGTCCGGGGGCAGATCGCCGGGCAGCCGGGCGTCGGTCACCGCGTCGGCCGCCGCGCACAGCGCCAGCAGGGTCACCCGGTCGATCTGCCGGGCCTCACGGCGGGTCAGATACGCCTCGGGCTCGAACGGCGGCACCAGACAGGCGAAGCGCACGGGCACCGCCTCGGCCACCAGCCGATCGACCGTCGCCGCCGTGGACTTGGCCGCCAGGAACGTCTGGAACGCCTCCTCGGGTGTGTTGCCCGCGGGCGACTTCACCCCGACACCGGTCACGGCCACCCGGAACCGGCCGCGCGCGTCCCGGGCGTTCACCGCGGCTCCGCCAGCCGGGTCTCCAGCAGGTCCACGGCCTCGCCCAGGGTCTCGGCCGCCGTCAAGTCCCCCACCTGGATGCGCAGTCCGAGCGCCGACTCCAACCGGGACCCGATCTCCATGAGTTCGAGACTGTCGATCCCGAAATCCTCCACCAGGCTGGTACCGCCATGGAGTTCCTCCGGCTCGGTGCCGATCACATCGGAGACGACGGTACGCAGCAGGAGGTCGAGCTGTTCGCGGGTCCGGGTGGGCATGGGGGTTCTTCTCCTTGAGCGGTGGCGCGGCACGGACGGGCTTCGGGGTCATCTCTCGGCGCACCGGGACTCGGCCTCGGCCGTGGCGTGGTCCAGGGCGGCCAGCGCCTCCGCCACCTCCGGCAGGCCGCAGGCGAGCGAGGGCAGCAGGCGCACGGTGGTGGGGCGGCTCAGACAGGGGGAGACCAGCAGTCCGGCGTCGGCCAGGTCGAGGACGACATCGCCGGCCAGATGCGGGGAGGCGTAGTCGACCCCCCACAGCAGCCCGCGGCCGCGCACCTCGCGCACCGCAGCGGCACGACGGCTGCCGAGCCGGTCCAGCCCCTCGGCCATCGCCTGTGCCAACTCGAGGCCATGTTCGGCAAGTTGCTCGATGGCCGCCAGGGCCGGTGGCAGCGCGGCACACGCCAGCGGGTGCCCGCCGAAGGTCGCCGAGTGCAGGAACGGGTCCGCCTCCAGCGGCGCGTACAACTCCTCGGAACACACCACCGCCGACAGCGGTACGACACCGCCGCCCAACGGTTTGCCCACCAGCACCGCGTCCACGGGCAGCCCCTGCGCGAGCGCGACGGACCGCTCGCCGCAGCGCCGCAGCCCGCACTGGATCTCGTCGGCGATGACGAACGCGCCATGCCGCCGGGCGTCCGCGCACCAGCGCCGCAGCACGGCCGGAGGCAGCGGTACGACCCCGTTCTCGCCCTGCACCGGTTCGAAGACCACGGCCGCCAACTCACCCGGGGCAGCGGCCCGTTCGACCGCCTCGACGTCCTCCGGGTCGGCGTGCACCACGTCGACCACGCTGCCGCGCAGGCCGGTGCGGAAGAGCGGGCTGTGGGTGAGGGCCAGCGCGCCGGTGGACTTGCCGTGGAACCCGCCGCGCACCGCGAGGACCCGGCCGCGCCCCGACGCCAGCCGGGCCAGCTTGACCGCCACCTCCACCGCGTCGGCGCCGTTCAGCCCGAAGTACACCTTCGGCAGGGCGCCTTCGAAGTACCGCACCAGGGTGGCGGCCGCCCGCGCCGTCACCGGGTTGGCGAGGCTGCGGGTCGCGGTGGGCAGGGTCTCCAGCGCCCGCCGCACGCCCGCCACGACCGCCGGATGCCGGTGCCCGAGCAACGGTACGGCGTAGGAGCCGAAGTCGAGCACGCTCCGGCCGTCGGAGAGGGTCACCCGGCATCCCTCGGCGCCCACTTCCACCGCGCCCCGCCCCGCGAAGCTCCCGGTCAGCGCGAGCCGGGGCGAGAAGTGCCGCCGGACCAGCTCGAACGTGCCCTGGGCGTCGGGGAGTTCATGGTCCTGGTCGAGCCCCGCGGCCGGGCTCCCGGTCACCGCCGTACCCCCGCGTCCGTGTCCGTGGCCACCAGCCGCCGCTCCAGTGCCCGCAGCATCTGCGCGGCGTTCTCCCGCAGCGCGTCGGAGGCGACCGGGTTGAGCATCTCGGCCAGCAGCGGGATGCCGATGTCGAAGTCGACATGCAGGGACACCGTGCTGTGCGCCGCGCCGGCCGGGGTCACGGCCCAGTGGCCCGAGAAGTCCCCCAGATCACCGGTGACCTGACGGAAGTCGAAGCGCCGCGCTCCGGGATCGAGCACCTCCGCCTCGGTCCAGCGCAGGACCGAGCCCTTGAGCCGGACCGACCACGCCGTCGTACGGTGCCGGGCATCGCCCCGCTCGATCACCGTCACCGATTCCACGTTGTCCATGCAGCCCGGATAGGACTCGACGTCGGCCACGGCGGCCCAGGCCTGATCGGGCGAGGCGGCGATGCGCAGTTCCACGTCAACTCGGGGCATGCGAAGTCCTCTTCTCGGGCGCGGCGGCGGGCGCGGACGGCGGGGCGGCGACGGACGCGGGCAGCAGATCGGCGTGCGCGCCGAGGGCCTCGGCCAGGGCGGCGTCCAGGGCGCGCGGCAGCAGGGCGCGCAACAGGGCGCGGGGGAGCGGGCGTCGGTGGGTGAGGGCGTAGGACTGCGGGACCAGGCCGCAGCCCAGCTCCACCTTCGGTGTGTACGCGGTCTGCGCGAACCGGATATGGGTGCAGCCCGACTCGATGGCCAGCCGGATCGCCGCGTAGTGCACGGCGTGGTAGAGCCGTGCCTCGTGGGCGATGCGGTAGTCGAGGCCGATCCGGGCCCCGGTCGCGCCGGTGCCCCGGAACAGGCACAGCAGGAACGCCACCAGCCGGTCGTCCTCGAACACGGCGACCAGCGCCCGCCGGGGCTCGGTGGAGTCCGCCAGGGCGGTGAGGAAGGACGCGTCCAGACGGTCAAGGGTCTGGTCCGCGCGGTCCATCACCTGTTCGTACAGGGCGAGTACGTCGGGCACCAGGGGCGCGAAGTCCTCGACGATCTCGACGCGGGCCCCCGGCCAGGCCGCGAACTTGCGTAGCTTGCTCCGGGCGTTGCGCCGGGGCTTGGCGGGCAGCGCGCGGACGTACGCCTCGAACGAGTCGTAGCCGAGCCGCAGTTCGGTGTCCGGCATGCTGCGTGTGACGAAGTACCCGGCGCGCTCCAACTCCGGTCGCAGGAGCGCGAGTTCCGCGTCGCCGAAGTCCTTGAACACCACGGTCCCGAGCCCGGACCAGTCGGCCACGTCCCCGGCGGCCGACACGAGCAGTCGTACGGCCTCCGGTGGCAGCGGCCTCGCCGCCGCGACATGGCCCTGGCCCAGCAGATGGCCGCAGAACAGCATGGGCACGCGCAGCAGCCCGGGGCAGATGGCGCGCACCGGGCGCAGCAGTCGGCGCTCACGCGGACCCACCACGTCGTCCAGGCGCAGTTCGGGAAAGAGGCACAGCGGCAGCACGGCCAGCGTCTCGTCGCCCCGGCGCAGCAGCAGATAGCGGTAGCCCTCGGGTCCGAGATTGCCGCGTTCCATCGCCGCGAACACCCCCTGGGACCACAGCGGATCGTGCGCCGGGGCCAGCTCCCGCCAGACCTCCGACGGCACGGCGTCGACGGTGTCCGCGATCTCGACCCGGTAGCGCTGCCGCACGGGCGGTGGTTCGCCGGGCCGCGGTGCCGCGCCGCGCTCTCGCCTCATGGGTGCCTCCTCGGCGGGTGGGATCGACGGCCGGAACCGGTGCGCACCGCGCCGCTCAGCCGATGCGCAGCCGGGCGCCGCCGAGGTGCTCCCGCAGCGGCTCGGCCATGCGGGGGCGCGAGGGCGGATGGAAGGCGAGCCCGGACGCGGCCGAGGCCAGATAGGTGCCGTCGGGCGAGCCGATGAACGCCATCCCGCCGAGCGCGGACAGACAGCGGGGCGCGGTGCGGGCGATGGCGTCCTGCGCCGCGTACCGGGCGTGCAGCGCCCGCACCAGCAGCGTGTCGTCCCATGCCTCGCTCTCCATGGCCATGGCCACGGCCTCCACGGCGAGCATCGCGGCCTCGACATCGACCAGGAACGGTGTCGGATCGCCGCCGAAGCCCCCGGGTTTGGTCAGCACCCGTTCGACCAGGCCGCTGATCACCCCCAAGTAGCCTGCGGTCAGCAGGAGTTCGAACCAGAGGAAGCCCGCGACATTCAGTGAGTCGGGCACCGCGTCGGCCGTGACCTCGGTGCTGACGACCATCTGCGGATCGAGCTCCACCTCGGTGAGCAGCACCTCGTCGCTCTCGGCCCCCGCCAGCACCGGGCTGTTCCAGAACGGCCGCACGGTGAGCCCCGGGGTCTTCGCCGGTACGATCGCCACCGCGAGGCGTGCCACCCCGTCCGCGCCGGTGAGCGTGACGGAGGCGGTGAGCAGGTCCATCGAACGGGACAGGCTGCACGGCTTCTTGCTGCCGTTCAACACCACCCGTCCGCCTCGGAGTTCGGCCCGGATGCCGGGGCGCAGGATGTTCTGTCCGGTGTTGCCCTCGGCGAACCCGGAGGCCAGCAGCAGCCGTTCACCGGCGACCGCGCTCAGCAGCAGGCCCTCCATGCCGGTGCCGTGCCTGGCGGTCTCCACCAGACCGGCGACCGAGAAGTGGTGCATGGTGGTGGCGACCGCGAGGGAAGGGCAGCGGGCGCCGACGGCCCGCTGTGCCCGGACCGCCTGGAGCACGGTGGCCCCGGCGCCGGAGTGCTCGGCGGGCACCAGCAGCCCCGGGCCGCCCGCCGCGCGGAACGCCTCGATCGCGGGGCTCGGCGCGCGCTCCAGATCCGCCAGCGGATGTGCGGCGAGCGCGCTGTCCAGGCCCGGGAGCAGCCGGTCGAGCACGGCGCGTTCGGTGTGCAGGAAGTTCACGGACGTCCCTTCTGTGGGCCGGGGCCCGAGCGGGGGCCGCTCAGCCCGAGGTGACAAGGGGCAGCCGGGTGAAGGCGCGCAGACTGATGCTGTCCCGGCGCACCGGGCGGCGGGCGTGGGCCAGTCCGGGGAAGCGGGCCAGCAACTGCCGTACGACGGCGGCGCCTTCGAGGCGGGCCAGGGCCGCACCCAGGCAGTAGTGGGCGCCCGCGCTGAAGCTGAGCACCCGGATGTCGGGCCGCAGCACATCGAAGGCGTCGGGGTCCGGATGCCGGGCGGGGTCGCGGCCCGCGGCGGCGAGCACGGTGGTGATGTTGCCGCCCTGGGGGATCGCGACGCCGCCCACGGTCAGCGGACGGGTGGCGATCCGCTCCGTCATCCGCACCGGGGTGTCCCAACGCAGGGACTCCTCCACGCCGTTGGGCACCAGGGCGGGGTCCTCGCGCAGCAGTGCCAGCTGGTCGGGATGGCTGAGCAGGGCGTGCACGGTCAGGCCGAGCAGGCTGGTGGTCGTCTCGAAGCCGGCCACGAACACCAGCAGCAGCATGTCCAGGAGCTCGCTCTCGGCGAGCCGGCCGTCGTCGGCCTCGCGCACCGCGAGCAGCGCGGAGACCAGATCGTCGGCGGGCCTGCGCCGGCGCAGGGCGACCAGTTGGGCGAAGTATCCGCGCAGGGCGGTCACGGCCTCGTCGGCGCGCTTCCAGTCCTCGTCCGTGCGCACCGGCTCCAGCAACCGGCTGGCGTCCTGCCCGTAGTGGTGGAAGCGGTCCTGGTCCGTGTGCGGGACCCCGATCAGATCGCCCACGACGGCGACGGGCAGCGGGTAGCCGACCAGTTCCTGGAAGTCGGCGGCGCCGCCGTCACGGGTGGCGTCGGCGAAGCGGTCGAGGAGGGCCGTGGTGGTGGTCTCGATGCGTTCCGTGAGGACGGCGACCCGGCGGGCGCTGAACCGGTCGGCCACCAGCCGCCGCAGCCGTACATGGTCGGTGCCGTTGGCGCGCAGCAGCGAGGAATAGAAGAACACGGCGGCCGGATGTTCCCGCCAGTCGGGCAACTCCGTTTCGCACCAGGTGAGATCGGGAGTGAGACAGGACGGGTCGCTCAGCACCTGCTGGCAGTCGGCGAACCGGGTCAGGAAGTAGGTGTCGAGCTTCTCGTGATAATAGACGGGGGCGATACGGCGCAGTTCGGCCAGGGCCGGATAGGGGTCTTCCTTCCCCTCGGCCGTGAACATCGACGACAGCAGCGTTTCCGAATCCACCGTTGTGGCCTTTCCGGCCATCCGGTCCGGGAGCGGAGTGGCACGTCGCCAGTATGTCCCTCAGCTGGTCCGACGGCCATGTCGGTGAATTCTCCGGCCAATTATGATCCACCTCTGGCCGGATCTCATGAGGGGTGCGAAATATGCGCCCTCTTCACCACCCCGGGGCGCAACCGGGCGGTGAAAGAGAGTGAATTTATAAGTCATATAAGCGGGCTTTGGGATCGGATAATTCGGAGGTGGCACACACGTAAACCCCGGACCTGACGGCCTGGCCATGTCTGGACAAAGTATTGACAGTGGCTCCGGCGGGGACTTGTATCGCGTCCCGACGCAACAGCGCCCTTCCCGTCGCACGCACAGTGAGGTGCAAGAACGATGGATCGCTCTTCTCGCTCGGGCTCGCGCACGTCGGTACCGCTGGTGGCCATCGTCGCCGCCGCGGCGCTCGCCCTCACGGGCTGCTCCAGCGGCCATGGCGGCAAGAAGGCCGAACAGGCCGAGGCGAACGCCGCCGCGGGCACGGCGGACACCCCCCGGATGACGGTCGCCCTGGTCACGCACCAGGCGCCCGGCGACACCTTCTGGGACACCGTCCGCAAGGGCGCGGAGGCGGCCGCGGCCAAGGACAACATCAAACTCGTCTACTCCGCCGACCCGAACGCGGGAAACCAGGCGAACCTGGTGCAGAACGCGGTCGACCAGAAGGTCGACGGCATCGCGGTCACCCTGGCCAAGCCGGACGCCCTCAAGAGCGTGCTCGGCAGGGCCGAGCGGTCGGACATCCCGGTGGTGGGTCTGAACTCCGGGCTGGCCGACTGGAAGCGGCTCGGTCTGCTGGAGTTCTTCGGGCAGGACGAGAGCGTGGCGGGCGAGGCGTTCGGCGACAAACTCAACACGACCGGCGCCGAAAAGGTCGTCTGTGTCGTCCACGAGCAGGGAAACATCGGCCTCACCCAGCGCTGCGACGGACTGAGGAAGACCTTCAAGGGCACCACCGAGACGCTGTACGTCAACGGCACCGACATGCCCTCCGTACGGGCGACCGTCACGGCCAAGCTCAAGCAGGACACCTCGATCGACACCGTCGTCACCCTCGGTGCTCCGTTCGCCGCCACCGCGGTGCAGTCGGTGGGCGATGCGGGTAGCAAGGCCAAGGTGGCCACCTTCGACCTCGACAAGGACCTCGTGAAGGCCGTGCGCAACGGCAGCATCGAGTTCGCCGTGGACCAGCAGCCGTACCTCCAGGGCTATCTGGCGGTCGACGCCCTCTGGCTCTACAAGTACAACGGGAACTACAGCGGCGGCGGGGTCGCGCCGGTGCTCACCGGGCCGGCCTTCGTCGACAGGTCGAACGTCGGCACGGTGGCCGGCTTCGCCGCGAAGGGGACCCGCTGATGAGCGGCGGCGGCCAGGCCGTCGGCACCCCGCCGGCACCCGGACCCGGCACCGGACCCGGCACCGGCGAGCGGGACGGCCGTACGACCCGGCGCCCGCCCGCGCTGCGGCTGCTGGCCCGCCCCGAGGTGGGCGTCTTCCTCGGCGCCGTCGCCGTCCTGGTCTTCTTCCTGATCGCCGCGCCCTCGGTCCGCCAGGGCGCCTCGATGGCCACCGTCCTCTACCAGTCCTCCACCATCGGCATCATGGCGCTGCCCGTGGCCCTGCTGATGATCGGCGGCGAGTTCGACCTGTCCTCCGGCGTCGCCGTCATCACCTCGGCCCTCACCGCGAGCATGCTCAGCTACCAGCTGACCCTGAACGTGTGGACCGGTGTGATCACCGCCCTGGTCGTCTCGCTCGCCGTCGGCGCCTTCAACGGCTGGATGGTGGTGCGGACCGGACTGCCCAGCTTCCTGGTCACCCTCGGCACCTTTCTCATCCTCCAGGGCGTCAACCTCGCCGTCACCAAACTGGTCACCGGCAATGTCGCCACCGACGACGTCAGCGACATGGACGGCTTCGGCCAGGCGAAGAAGATCTTCGCGTCCTCCTTCGACGTCGGCGGCGTCCAGGTGAAGATCACCGTGGTGTGGTGGCTGCTCTTCGCCGCCCTCGCCACCTGGGTGCTGCTGCGCACCAAGTACGGCAACTGGGTCTTCGCCGTCGGCGGCGACCAGGACAGCGCCCGCGCGGTCGGCGTCCCGGTACGGTTCACCAAGATCACCCTGTTCATGCTGGTCGGCCTCGGCGCCTGGTTCGTCGGCATGCACAACCTGTTCTCCTTCAACACCGTGCAGTCCGGCGAGGGCGTCGGCAATGAGCTGATCTACATC
>NZ_MUNF01000407.1:0-127 GCF_002154555.1 Streptomyces murinus | reverse complement strand
GGCGTTCCTCGGCGTGATGCTGCTCGGCGCCGTCCTGATCAATCTGTGGGTACAGCGCACGGCGACCCGGAGGTAACCCGTGAACGACAACGGAACGGGCACCCACGGCGCCGTCCTCCCCGACACC
>NZ_MUNF01000406.1 GCF_002154555.1 Streptomyces murinus | reverse complement strand
GCGGTCGCGGCGCATCAGGTCGAGGGAGACGCCGTCGGTGCCCCAGGGCACGAAGGAGAGCAACGCGAGCAGCCGGCGGTCCTCGCCGCAGGCCTCGACGAGCAGGCAGTCGCCGTCGGCGGGATCGCCGAGCCGGTCCAGGGCCATGGAGAAGCCGCGCTCGGTCTCGGTGTCGCGCCAGGCGTCGGCCCGGTCGACGATCTCCTCCATCTCCCGTTCGCCGAGGGTGGCGTGGCGGCGGATGCGGCAGGTGGCGCCGGTGCGGCGGACCCGGTGCACGGCCTGCCGGGTGACGCGCATGTCCCGGCCGTCCAGATCGAACCCGGCGACGTGCAGGATCGCCTCGTCGCCGAGCTGGAGGGCGCCGAGGCCCGCGCGGGCGTACGCGCGGGCGCCGTCCTCGGAGGCGCCCATCACGGCGGGTACCCAGGCGTAGCGGCGGGCCAGGTCCAGCCAGGCGGCGATGGCGTGCGGCCAGGCCTCCGGGTCGCCGACGGGGTCGCCGCTGGCCAGGCACACCCCGACCTCGACGCGGTAGGTGACGGCGGCCTTGCCGCTGGGCGAGAAGACGACGGCCTTGTCGCGGCGGGTGGCGAAGTAGCCGAGCGAGTCGCGGTCGCCGTAACGCGCGAGCAGGGCGCGGACGCGGGCCTCCTCGTCGCCGTGCAGGGCGGCCTCCAGGCGCTGTGAACGGAACAGCGTGGCGGCGGCGTTGAGCAGGGCGAGGGCGCCGAGCAGGCCGAGCACGAAGGTGACCGCGCGGGGCGGGTGTCCGGCGAAGGAGCTGCTGGAGACGAGGCCGCCGCAGACCCGGTCGGCGGCCCAGGCCAGATGCTCGTCGGCCGGGAGGGTGCCCGGGAACAGCAGGACCAGGCCCCAGCCGAGCAGGATCGCGCCGGCGAGCCCGCCGAGCAGTACGGCGAGGGCGCGCCACACCGCGCCGCGGCGGGAGGCGGCGTAGAACTCGCCCCGGGCCACCAGCAGCAGGGCCAGCAGCAGGCCGCACAGGATCAGGGAGGGCAGGGACTGGGCGTACAGGCCGAGGGCGAGGCCGAGCGCGTCGCTGAGGACGAGCAGGCCCAGATAGACGACGACCAGCCACCAGGCGACCTTCTTGCGGGCGGCGGTGGCCCCGGCCAGCAGAAACAGGAAGACCGCGTAGGCGAGGTTGGCGCTGATGGGGACCAGCAGCAGATCGATGCCCCGGACGAGCGGACGCAGCACCCGGCGCAGGGGCTCCACCAGCGCGATCGCCGCGCACAGCAGCCCCAGGGCGGCGAACAGTCCCCCGAACGCCTCGGGCACCCGGCCGAGCCGCCCGCCGCCGGCCGGGGGATCCTCCCCCGCGCCGTCCCTGCGTGCGGCGGGCTCCGCGGTGGCGGTCATGGTTCCGACTGTAGGGAGGGGGACGGGGGGTGCGCGCGTCGAGGCGTGATCCCGGTGCGCCCTGGCGGTCCACAGGAAGCAACGGTTCCGATAGCCTCGGGACGTGACGGAGCAGCACGAAGAGCATGCGCAGCGGTTCGAACGGGGCACGGACGGGCCGAAGGTGATCCTGGTCGGCGTGGACGGCTCCGAGTCCTCGATGCGCGCCGCCGCGTACGCGGGCGGTCTGGCCCGGCGGCAGCACGCGCTGCTCGCGGTGGTGTACGTGCAGCCGGTGCTGGCCGCCGGGGCGGCGCTCGGGGCGCCGGTGATGGAGACGACCGACGAGATCGCCGATGACCTGGTGGCGCAGATCCGGGACGCGGCCGAGCGGGTCCGCGGGATATTCGAGGTGCGCTGGGAGTTCCACACCTTCCGCGGCGACCCCTACGCCGGACTGGTGACGGCCGCCGAGGAGCTGAAGGCGGACGCGGTGGTGGTGGGCGCCTCGGAGCAGGCCGGGCACCGGATCATCGGGTCGGTGGCGGTGCGGCTGGTGAAGGCGGGACGGTGGCCGGTGACGGTCGTTCCGTAGCGGCCGGGCGCGGCCACAGCAGCAGCGGCGTGGCGAGCAGCAGCGCCCCGGCGAGGCCGAGCGCGGTGCGCGCGCCGAGGAGGGCGGCGAGCAGCCCCCACAGCGCGGTGAGCGCGGCCGTGACCGCCTTGCCGGTGACCGACCAGGCGGCCAGGACGCGGGCCACCCGGTCGTTCGGGGTCCTCTCCAGGCGCTCGGTGACGAGGAGCGGGTTGAAGATGCCGCAGCAGGTGATCAGCCCGGCTTCGACGACCATCACCACCAGCAGTCCGCTCCGGCCGGGCCCGACGAAGGCGAGGCCGATCGGCCAGCAGGCGCGCAGGACGCCCGAGGCGCGCAGCACCCGGTGCCTGCCGTACCGGGCGGCGAGCGGGCGGGCCAGCCGGGAGCCGAGCAGTCCGCCGAGGCAGGGCACGGCGAAGGCGAGGCCGTACTGCCAGGGCGTGAAGCCGAGACGGCCGAGCATGAGGACCGCGAGGACCGGCGAGCCGGCCATGATCAGCGCGTTGTTCAGCAGCACGTTGAAGAACAGCGGGCGCAGCGCGCGGCTGGTGAGCAGGTGCCGCCAGCCGTCGAGCAGTTCTCCGGCGCGGGGTGCGGTGGTGCGCTCGGGGACGGTCTCCTCGTGGCCGATGGCGCGGATGCCGAACGCGGAGAGCAGATAGCTGACGGCGTCCGCGGCGACCGTGGTCACCGGTCCGAGCAGGCCGACGAGGGCGCCGCCGACCGGGGGGCCGAGCACGCTGGCGGTCCAAGTGGTGGACTCGAATCTGCCGGCGGCTCTCAGCAGGCCGTCGGGCGGCACGAGCGCCTTGAGGTGGGCGCCGGAGGCGGCGGTGAAGGTGATGTCGGCGGCCGCGACGACCACGGAGACCACGAGGAGCTGCCCGAAGCCGAGCGCCCCGAGCGCGTAGGCGGCGGGCAGGGTGAGCAGCGCGGCCCCGCGCACGAGGTCCGCGGTGATCATCACCGGCCGTTTGCGGCGGAACTCGATCCAGGGCCCGAGCGGTACGGCGGCCACCGCGCCGACGGCCACGCCGACCGAGGCGAGCAGCGAGACCTGGGCGGCGCCCGCGTGCAGCACGATGACCGCGATCAGCGCCAGCGCGTCGAACGCGAGCCAGGTACCGAAGGTACTGACCGTGTACGCGGCCCACAGCCACCCGAACCGCCGACCCAGCTTCATCCACAACCTCCCGTTGCCCCGGGACATGAAAACCACCAGGTGGGGTGCGTATCAAACAACCGGGGCGACGCCGGCCACAACCACGGGTTGTACAGCGGGAGGCGGTGGCTACGATGACCGGCGTGGATCTCAAGGCCGTACGCATCTTCGTCGCCGTGGCGGACACCGGGCAGTTCCAGGAGGCGTCGGCCGTCCTCGGCATCACCCAGCAGGCCGTCTCCAAGCGGATCGCGGCGCTGGAGAAGGAGCTGGGGGTATCGCTGTTCACCCGGACCGCGCGCGGGGCGCGGCCGACCATCGACGGGCAGGCGTTCCTGCCGCACGCCCGTGAGCTGCTGCTGGCCGAGGAGCGCGCCGCGGCCTCGGTACGGCCGGGCCGGCGGGCGCTGCGGGTCGATGTGGTCGGGGCCCGGCTCGGCCCCGCGGGGCTGCTGCGCGACTTCCACCGGGCGCATCCGGAGACCGCCCTGGACGTGGTGACCCTGTTCGACGCGGACACGGCCGTCGCCGCCGTGCGCGCGGGCACCATCGACGCGACCTTCCGCGCGGTGGGCACCCGGCTGCCCGAGGGGCTGCGGGCGGCCCGGGTCTTCGACGAGCCGGTGCAGCTGCTGACCGGCCCCCGGCATCCGCTGGCCGGGGCCCGCTCGGTGACCCCGGCGCGGCTGGCCGGGCACCGGATCTGGATGCCGGGCCTGGTGGCCGGCACCGAGTGGGCCGCCTACTACGCGGCGCTGGCCGCCGAGTTCGGGCTCACCATCGACTCGGTGGGCCCCGACTTCGGCTCGGAGGCGCTGCTCGACACGGTCGCGGACTCCGCGACGCTCGCCACCCTGGTCGCCGAGGGCATCCGGCTGGTGTGGCCGCAGGGGCACGATCTGCGGCGGATCCCGCTCACCGATCCGACGCCGGTCTATCCGCACTCCCTGGTGTGGGACGCGGCGAACACGCATCCGGGGCTCGCCGCGCTGCGCGCCCATCTCGCCGAGCGGCCGCTCGCCCGCCCGTCCTCGCGTGCGTGGACCCCGGCGTGGGCCGTGCGTGGCGCCTTCCCTGCGCGGCGCCCCTGAGCCATCATGATCCGCCGTCAGCCGTTTGCCGTCGGCGAAGAGGTGAGGCGTATGGCAAGACTCCGCGCGGGTGAGGGCATTCTCCGCCGCAAACCCATCGAGCACATCGAGGACACGGAGGTCGGCGAGGGGCCCCGCCTTGAGCGGTCCCTCGGGCTGTGGCAGCTCACCGCGATCGGCGTCGGCGGCATCATCGGCGCCGGTATCTTCACCCTCGCCGGTACGGTCGCCAACGGCACGGCCGGGCCCGCGGTGCTGGTGTCCTTCCTGATCGCCGGTGCGGCGAGCGCGTGCGCGGCGCTGTCGTACGCCGAGTTCGCGGGGCTCATCCCGAAGGCGGGTTCGGCGTACACCTACGGCTACGCGGTGCTCGGCGAGTTCGCGGGCTGGTTCATCGGCTGGGACCTGCTGCTGGAGTACACGGCGATCGTGGCGGTGGTCGCGATCGGCATCTCCGGCTACTTCGGCTTCCTGGTCGAGCAGATGGGCGCGAAGCTGCCGCACTGGATGCTGGGCGCGCCCGGCACCGGCGCCGGGCA
>NZ_MUNF01000405.1 GCF_002154555.1 Streptomyces murinus | reverse complement strand
GCCGTGCGCTCCGCCACCCCCACGGCCTCCGCCGCCACATCATCCGACTTCTCCGCCGCCTTCCCGGCCGCCTTCGCCGCCGGCGCGGTCACCTTGGCGGTCGCCCGCCGGGCCTTGTTCACGGATTCCTGATTGGTGCCACTGTTCATCTGAGTCATGAACTCCGCGTTGCCGCTGGCGCGAAGGGCAAACACGTCGCGGCGTACTGTCCTGCACGTGAGATGCGGGCACATGGCTCACTCGGATCCGTGCGGCAGGCATCGGTGAGGCACTGGCCCCGGGAGGCGAGCCGCCGTCTCCGGACTCGGCTTGTACGGCGAACCGAGGGGCTCTGGGACACCTTCGGTGGAGCGGCACGGCTTGACGAGCGCGAACGACCAATGCCGTCAAGGCATTCCGGGCCCGTGGCCACGGTGTGTCTGTGGCTCGGCCGGCTCACGGCCGGCAACAGGCCCGGAAGCGGCGCCTCGCTCTGTCACCAGGGCAGTAGCCAAGTAGCCACTGGTCAGTCGGCGGCCGTCAGTACCTCCAGGGCTGCGGACGCGGCTTCGACGACGGACGGCCAGACGGCGGAGGCCAGATACCGTTCGTCCGGCTGATCGCGGCCCACCTCGTCCAGTGCGCGGGTCAGTGCGGACGCCAGGCTGCTCATGGCCTCTACCTCCGCCCGGCTGGACAGGGTCCGGCCGAGCGCGGCCTGCGGGTCGGCGAGGACGGTGGTGTCGTCGTAGAGGATGTTGACGGTGAGGGTCAGATCGTCGTAGTAGTCCGGCGTCGGGTACCGGTGCTCGATCCACACGCGCCGTTGGTACTCCGGGTCCGCGAGGGCGCGTACGGATCCGAGGATCTCGGAGCGCATCTCGGGCAGCGTGATGTCATGTCGTGCGGTCACGGCTTGTTCCATTCCTTCCACTTCAGCCATTCGTCCAAGGGAATGTGGGCGGCCCGCGCGTTCTCCTTGATGGAGCCGCTGATCGGCTTTCCATCGCGGCCGATCACCTTGCCGCCCGAATTGATGACGACATGGTCGACCTGCTGGTAGACCTGCGAGTTGTTCTTGTCACCCTGGTCGATACGGACGCCGTTACCCTTTCCATCGTTCCAGCGGTAGCCGATTCCCTTGTTGTTGACCGCCTCGAATTCCTTCAGTGACGGTGGAACCTTGTCGTAAGCCGTGCGCGAGAGCCAGCCGTCGATCTTACCGGTGGCCTTCTCCGCCTTCATGGCCTTGCTGAGCTCGTCGGCCTTGATGATCCCCTTGCCCGCCTTCATCCAGCGCAGCAGGATCACCGAGCCGAGCAGGCGGTCGGTCACGCCCAGCTTCTCGCCGGTGACGGTGCCCTTACCGGTGATCGCCTCGATGATGCCCTTGCCGTCACCGATGCCCGGCAGCAGGTCGAGCAGGGCGGAGGTGACGGCCTGCGAGACCGGATCGTCGAGCGGGGAGCCGCCCTTGCCGAAGTCCTTCAACGCCTTGGAGAAGTCGAACTTGCCGAGCACGGGAAGCTCGCGGAGCTTCTGGGCGGCCTCCGCGATCTGCGGAACCGCCTTGTTGAGCTCCGTCATTCCCCGGTTCGCCTCGGCGATCCCCTCGTTCGCCTTCTTCATGCCGGCATTGGCCTTGTCGATGCCCGCGTTCATCTCGTCCAGGGCTTTGTTGACCTCCGTCACGCCGGAGTTCATCGTCTTGAGGCCGCGGTTCATCCGATCGAAACCCTTGTTGATGTCATCAAGGGATTTCTTCAGTTCCGGATCCGTGATGAAGTCCGCGATGGCGTTGACCGCCAGAGTGCCGTAATAGACGGCACGGCCGAGAGCGACCGTCGTCTCGACGCCGTGACCGAGGTCCAGGCTGATCTCGCGCAGCTTCTTCTCGGCTTGGCCCTCCAGGTCCTTGATCTTGACCTTGGCCTCCGGTGACAGCTTGTCGCTCTTCAGGAGGAGTGCCTTGGCCTCCAGGAGGTTCACGTACTGGTTGATGTGCTTTTCGACGTCCGCCTTCAAAAACGTGTCGTCCCGGTGCTCGTCCACGACAGCGTGCGTGCCGTGGGCGACGATGAGCAGTACCGGGATTCCGTAGATGGAGACGCGGCCGAGTTCCGCGAGGCAGGTCAGTCGTTTGTCCAACGGCGTGTTGTCGCAGGTGGTCTTCGGACTCTTCGCGGCTGCCGTGCCGGCCGCAGTCGCCGCGGAGGCGGTGGTCGCTCCGGCGGTCAGGAGGACCGTGAGAGCGGTGGTCAGGGCGGCCAGTCTGAGAATGAGGCGGTGCTTCATTGCTCCCCGTGGTGGTTCGGTCGGTGTGACACCACGGGGAGGGCAGCTTGGACAGGCCCGCCGTCGAGGATTCCCACACCTCGGGCACACCCCGAGGCGCACTAAATGATCATATGACATATCAACGCATGGGCCTGTCATGCCTAGTTGTCCGAGTTAGCTGGTATGCGCCACGAACGGAGCCTCTGGCCCGTCGAACAAGCCCTACGGCATACCGCCCCGGGGAGCCAAAGCCTCGACACAGAGCGGACAGCGCCGCAGAGCAGATCCGGAATCGTCGCCACCGCGCAGGAAGGGCACGATCGTTTCGCTCCCCTTTCAACTCCCCTCAAGGAGGACCTGGTGGCTGCTTCAAACGCAGCGATGACAGCATGGCAAGACGTCACCCTCACGATCGAGAGCGGTGCCTCGTGGCGCGCAGGCGGTCGCCAACGTCCGCCGTGCCGCCCACACACACTCGTTCAGCGTGGACGGCACGGACTGGGCAGTACTGGCACGTGTTTACCAACGCGCAGTGGGTGCCACCCCGTGGTGGCGGCTCATGACCGCCCTCACTGTTCTCCTGGCGGGTTGGACCGTCTGGCTGACAGCCCTCCAGGGGCTTTCCGGCTATACAGCGAGGCACCCGATACTGACTGGATCCGTCTGTCCGCAGTTTGCGCCCGGAATCCTCGGCGTGGTGGAGGCCGTGGTCTTTGTGATCGCCCTTGCCGTGGTGTGGGCTGCGTGCATGTTCGGGCCCGCAGCCCTTCTTTGTGCATGTACGAAAAGGGTCGCCCGTAAGACGCCCGCATGGACCGCTCGCCCGGTCCCGCCCGCCCTTGCCGTCGCAGAGACGTGCGGGGCGTTTCTGGCTGCGCCGGGAGACGAGCAGGAGTCCCTCTTGGAGCGCCTGGACCAGCAACTTGAGATGCTTCTCTCAACCCTCTGGCGTGCAGCCGGAAGAGGGACGGGACTCACACGTCACCCCGCTCACAAAAAGGTCATCACGCAGCATCTGCGGCGCGTCGAAGCGGCGCTCAGGGCGACGCAGGGCGATCTGCTCTCTGGACCAGACGCAGCACGGACGCTCGGACTCCAGTCCCTGACCACGCCACTCGTCTTGCCACGCCGCGTGTCACACAACTACTTGACGAGCAGGACCTTCCGTCCGAAGTCGGCCAGGACCAGCGGGAGGGGAGGCGACTTGCAGCCATCACCGCGCTAGGGCCTGTCTGACAATTCCCGTCGTCGCCCGGAGGGCGGCCGCGCGGCGTCAGGTGCGTGCTCTCGGGGTGCCGGGCGTAGGCCCTCGTACTGGACGTACTTGGGTCTGCGCCCGGTGCCGCGAGAGTGCGTGCATGGCGTCGCGCGGCAGACGGGAATTGTCAGACAGGCCCTAGGACTCGCGGCAAGTTCGGCCATTGTCTACGCACTACTCCAACTACACATCCTGCCCGATGATTTGACGCCATGGGTCTTCATCATGGCCTTTGTCAGCGTCTTCCTCGGCGTATTCGGAAAACGTTCCTCTGCCCGGCCCCTGGCAGTGCTGCGCCAGCGGATGGCCGAGCTTGGCACATCGATCGACTCGCCCTCTTCAGACATGTCTGAAGCCGGAGCGGAGAGCGATACCCCCGAGCAGCTCTTGAGGCAGTCCCGCGCCCCGTCGGACACGGCCTAACCGATGCATGTGGGACCGCCGTCTCGGGGCCGCGGCAGGATCTGGTCGGGAGGCGCAGGCACGTCGCACGCTGTACGAGGGCTACCTTGGAACCTTTCCGAAGCCCGTCACGCCTGCGGCGACGTGGCCCGGGAAGCCTTCGGCCCGTGTATTGGGCTGAGGTACCAGATGACCATCAGTCCGCCCGATCACGTCGTGGCCGCCTCGGAGGGCACCTTCCGCCGCTTACGCAACCTGCGTGATCGCGTGATGGAGAGCGTCCCGGCCACTGAGCCTGCGTATCCGAAAGGACACCACGGTGATGACACTGCCCTTGCCATACTCCGCGTCCGCATGCGAGAAGACCTGCACACCAGTCGGGACGGCAGCAGGCGCTGAGCCGCGATACCGACAGCGCCGGCTGCTGTCGCTCGGTCAGGTCCGCGACCGTCAGGTGGAGGCTGCCGGACTCCCCAGCTGACGAAGCTCGCTCGCCAGAGTCATCCCGCCCCGGTACACCCGGCGCACGACGACCGATGCGGTGTGCGACCGCCAGATTTGGTCGATTGTTCAACCTCATCTGTGCAGGCAGCGCATACACATCTCGGGTGTTGCGGGGTGGGCCGACCCTGCGTTCACCACCGTGCTCGGCGGTCACTCCTGCTGGACGACGGCGTCTGGTCATCGGCGACGTCGAGAGCGTCATCCGCTTCGTGCACCTGGAGGGAGAGCGGGGGGCCTGGAACGTTCGGGTAGCCATGGACAACCCGGGGCGGGATGCCCGTGCCGTCGACGTGACCGTCGGCCGGGGGCCTCCCGCCGCCCGCCCCCTCCGCGCCACTGCTCGGATCAGTTCATGGGTTCTGTCGGCGCGTCGGGCGAGGCACACCGCGATGGACGTCGGTACCGATCTCCTTCGGCGCGCTGCCGTTCGCCCTCGTCGGGCTGGTGCGGGCCTGGGTCGAGTACCGGGCGTCGAGAGCAGGGCG
>NZ_MUNF01000404.1:11758-12028 GCF_002154555.1 Streptomyces murinus | reverse complement strand
CGGCGCCGATCAGGCCGTGGTCGTCGTCCGGGGCGCCGAGCGTCACCATGCGCCGGATGCCGTCGGCGTCCAGACCGAAGCAGCCGAGCCGCTCCAACTCCTCGGTGAGCAGCTGGACATAGCGAGGTCCGACGGCGAGCGCGAAGCCGCCCATCAGGATGTAGCGGCGGATGCCGATGGAGGTGAACACGGAGATGATCGCGGAGGCGAGATAGGGCAGGACCGAGCGCAGGACACCGGTCGCGAACGGGTCGCCGGACCGGATCGCGG
>NZ_MUNF01000404.1:0-11744 GCF_002154555.1 Streptomyces murinus | reverse complement strand
GGCGGCGCGGCGCGCGGCGGCGAGGGTGCCGCGCCCGGAGGCGATGCCGCCGAGATGGCCCCGGCCGCCGCAGTCGCAGCGGGGTGCGCCGGGGGAGGGATCGCAGGGCCAGTGGCCGAGTTCGCCGCCATGGCCCTCCGCGTCGAGCAGCACCTCGCCCGCCCGGTACACCTTGCTGCCGATCCCGGAACTCACCGTGATCAGGCAGAACGGCGGCTCGTCGGGGCCGTGCACATAGCGCCAGGCGGCGGCCGTCAGATCGTTGACGACGACCACCGGCAGGCCAAGGCGGTCCTCCAGCGACTGCCGCACGGCCAGCGGCTCGCCGGGCCCGCCCCAGATGGTGGGCGCGGCCAGCGCCCGGCCGTCGGCGGTGACGGGACCGGCGAAGGCCACGGCCAGCGCGCCGCTGCCGTGCCGCCGCACCGCCTCGGCGCACCGCGCGGCGAGCTGTTCGCGCACGCGTTCCTGGAGGACCGCGACGGGCGCGCCGGGGTGCCGGTCGAGGCCCTCGGTGGGGGTGCGGCGCACATCGGACAGGGTGTCGGTGGTGAGGTCGTAGCGGGCGGTGCGCAGGGTGGTGCCGCCCAGATCGACCACCGTGCAGGCGGGTTCAGACATGGGCTCCTCCTCGGGGGGAGGCGGGCGCGACGGACTGCACCGTGCCGTCCTCCAGGACGATCGCGGAATCGATGTCGGCGCCGTCCGGCACCTCGGCGCCCGGCAGCAGCACACTGCGCCGCACCCGCGCCCCGGCACCGATCCTGGCACCGGGGAAGGCGACGCTGTGCTCCAGCAGCCCGCCGTTGACGAGATCGGCCGGAACCAGACTGCGGCTCACCCCGGGAGCGGAGCCGACGACCACGCGCGGCACCTCGGGCCGTATCGTGCACGGAAGTTGACGGACCGTCAGTGACGGCTGCTCCGCGACCAGCGCCAGATGGGCCCGGTGGTAGCGGTCGACGGTGCCGATGTCCTCCCAGTGCCCCGGCACCTCGTGGCCGAGGATCAGCTCGCCGCCCGCCAGCATCGCCGGGATGACGTCCCGGCTGATGTCGTGCTGCCAGTCGGTGCCGTCCAGCCGCTCCAGATAGTGGTGCAGCCGGGCCGCGTCGAAGACGCAGAACGCCGCGAAGACCAGATCGCTGGTCGGCTCGGCGGGCTTCTCCACGAACGCCGTCAGCCGCCCGGCCGGATCGAAGTCGACCATCCCGAACAGATGGACGTAACGGCGTTCGATCCGCTGGTAGGCGAGGGTGAGCGCGGCGCCGGAGCGCCGGTGGGCGGCGATCAGCGGCCCGTAGTCGAAGCGGTACACATGGTCCGCGTGCAGCACCAGCACCTCGGAGATGTCCGGTCCGAACAGGTACGGCGCCTTGCGGATCAGCGCGTCGGCGGTGCCCCGCTCGGGGGTGCCGCCGGGCGGCGGGGGCAGATAGCCGGTGCCCTCGCGGTAGGCGCGGTCGTACGGCCC
The DNA here is from genome assembly GCF_002154555.1 of Streptomyces murinus. Lineage (GTDB taxonomy): Bacteria > Actinomycetota > Actinomycetes > Streptomycetales > Streptomycetaceae > Streptomyces > Streptomyces murinus. The sequence continues at coordinate 10,270 of NZ_MUNF01000404.1, read as the reverse complement.
GAAGTGCACCCGGAACCCGGGTCGCCACCAGGTGCGGTACAGGTCGTCCATCAGCTGCCGCTCCTCGTACTGGGACAGCAGCAGCACCTCGCCGAGCCCGGACGCCTCGGCGTTGGCGAGCGAGAAGTCGATCAGCCGCCCGGCTCCCCCGAACGGCACCAGCGGCTTGAGCCGGCCGTGGCCCAGCGGACCCATCCGGCGGCCCTCGCCCCCCGCGAGCAGCGCGGCGCGCACCCCGTCAGCCATGGCGCACCACGTCCCAGGCGGAGCGCCCGTCGGCCAGGGTCAGCAGCAGGTTCAATTCCCCTCCGGTGTGCGTCAGTTCGCGCAGTCCTATGGTGAATTCACCCGGCCCGGTCGCCACCGCCCGGTGCACTGCTGTGCCTCGGCGCCCCGCACCGGCGGGCTCGGCCCACAGGACCGCCTCGACGCGGGCGGCATGCGGCAGCCGGTAGACCAGCCGGCCGTCCGCGAGCGAGTGGCGGGCGTCCAGCCGGGCCCGCAGCTCCGGGTTGTCACCGGCGGCGCGGGCACAGCGGGCGAAGTCGGCGCGCGCCCAGGCCGCGTCGAACAGGGCGCGGCGCGCCTCGCCGTCCAGCGGGCGGCAGCGGGCGTAGGCGTCGGCGTCCCCGAACCGGACGGCCGCCTCGGCGATCGCGTCCGCCCGCGTGTCGTACGCCTCCTCGGGCAGCAGATCGAACCACCCGTGCTTCAGCAGGAGTTGGACCTCCCGCGCGGGCCGCCTCCCCTCCCACAGCGGTGTGAAGGCGTCCAGATGCTGCCGGGCGGTGTTCGCCCAGGTGAACTGCCGTGCGTTGGCCATGGAGTTGGCCCGTAGCCGCGCGTACTCCTCGGGTTGCTCGCGCAGCAGGGCGGCGGCCTCCTGGATACGGTGGGCCAGCGCGTCCGCGAGCAGCGAATCGTCCTCGGCGAAGGAGCGGTTGACGGCGAAGCCGGTCGCCCCGGGGGTGCCCAGCGGGTCGGCGACATGGCCGAAGTGGGCCATGCCCAGCTGGGCCGTGGCGATCGGGACGGCGCCGACGGCCATCGCCTCGCCCTGCGCGATCAGGAAGGTGTCCATCTCGAACTTGGACGGGAAGAGACAGAAGTCCGAGGAGGCCGCGTACGCCATGATCCGTTCCTCGGCGACCCGTTCGCACTCCAGGTGGATCCGGTCCTGGTGGCGCTCGACCACCTCGCGGATGTACGGATCGCCGATCCCGTCGTCGCTGAGGCAGCGCAGCACGAAGTTGGCCGCCAGACCCTCGGTGAGGACCCGGTCGACCGCGCGGAACAGCTCCAACTGCCCCTTGTGGTTCACCGCGTAGCGGGCGTTGTGGAAGAACGTGGGCAGCGCGGGGTCCAGACCGAGGGCGCCGAGGACGGCCGCGCGGTCCACGGCGGGCCGCTGCGGCGCGGTCCAGCGGGCGCCGATCGCACAGCCGCCGACGAAGCTCTTGTGCGCGTTGCGGCGCACCGTCTCGTACCCGGGCAGCTCGCGGAACGGCTCCTCGAAGGGGGTCCCGGCGAAATCGGTGTAGAACTCCAGATGCCCCGGCGAGAGGAAGTCCACCAGGTCGGCGTGGTCGGCGACCAGGTCGTAGACGCCGATGTGCCCGGGGCCGTACTCGTAGTGCAGATGGGTGCGTTGCTGGTAGGCGCTGCGCACGGATGCGGGGGACGGCCGCTCGGCGGGCAGCGCGACCGGCGCGTCCAGGAACTCCAGGAGCCGTTCCACCTCGGGCCGGTACACCTTCTTGGTGATCGGCATATTGCTCTGCACGGTCCCGACGACCAGCTTCGAGGGGTCGGCGCGGAAGGCCGCCGGCATCAGATAGTGGTAGTACGGCTCATGGGCGTGCACGAGCGCCTTCTCGTCCCCGAACCGGGCGCGCACGAAGCGGATCGTGTCGACCTGGTAGGCGAGCGACTTGAAGAAGACCAGGTCGTGGCCCTTGCTGTCGTACGGCGGGTAGAAGCGGTCCGGGAGCGCGTCCAGCAACTGGTTGGACAGGAAGTACAGATCGACGCCGTCCAGCCGCAGCCGGTGCGCGGTGGTGGTGAGCGGGATGCCCACCTCGGCCGGGAAGCGCTCGCCCCAGATGTCCGGGTCGAGGACGAGCGGCAGCTCGTAGGTGTCCTCGTGGTCGAGGGTCTCCAGGTCGTAGGAGGCCCGCAGTTCGGCCAGTCGGCCGTGGGCCGGGGTGACGACCGAGACGCGGTGGCCCGCTTCGGCCAGCGATGTGGAGAGGTTCCAGAGGTAGACGGATATCCCGCCCTGGAGGAAGCGGTGGTCGAAGCCCCCGCACTCGAAATACGTCTCGATGATGTGCACGGGTGTCCTCATCCGCCGGCCGGGAGACCGGGGGCCTCCACGGCGTGCCGCAGGTTGATCGCCGCGTGGTAGGCGCGGTCGTGGGCGTAGGCGTAGTCGAGCTCATGGATCAGCCGACGCAGCCGCAGCAGCCGCCAGGCCGGGTGCGTGTCCCGGTCCGGGCCCGCGTCGGCCAGCAGGTTCCCGGCCCGCGCGGCCCACAGCCCCGCCGCCCGCCGCAGCCGGGTGAGTCCGGCCAGCCGCTCCTCGGTCCAGCCGGGCGTGTCGGGGCGGGCGCCCGCCGCCTGGAGCAGCGCGGTACGGCAGGTGTCCTCGGGATCCATGCCGAGGACGCCGGCCGCGTGGTCGGAGAACTCGTCGGCCGTGAAGATCTCCAGCCCCCGGGTGAGGGCGGCCAGATCCTGCCACGGTGACTGCGCGGTGGCTGGGTCGGCCGGGTCGGCGCGCGGGGTCGACAGATCGATCACACACAACTCCCAGCCCCCGTCGGCGCGTTCGCCGCGCAGCACATGGGACAGATGCAGATCGCCGTGGCAGGGACCGGCGGGCCAGGGCCGCGCCGGGAGCCCGGCCGTGCGGGTCAGCTCACGGGACAGACCGGTCGCCGCCGCCTCGCGCACCGGCACCGGGTAGCGGGTGTCGGCGAGGATCTGCGGGGTGAGCCGGGCGAGCCGCTCGGCGGTCTCGTCGAGGACCGCCTTAGCGGGGAACTCCGGGTGCGGGCCCAGCCGTTCGGCCAGCTCCCGGTGGAAGTCGCGCAGGAAGTGCCCGGTCTCCCGCAGGGGTGCGACCAGCTCGCGCTGGGAGGCGTCGACGGCCGCGCCCGGCTCGACGTCGTCCGCGAGCAGGGGCCACAGCGCCCGGATCCCCGCCCGCAGGGGCACATTGAGCCCCTCGCCCTCGGCGAACCGGTACAGCACCCCGAGCGGCTCCCGTGCCCCGGTCGCCGTGTCCACGTACGTGTAGTCGCCGACCGGCTGCTGGGTGCGCCCGCCGTCCGCCATCAGACGCAGCAGCTCGGCCTCCCGGTTGCCGGTGCCGATCCGCCGGTAGCTCTTGTGGGTGTGCGCGATGCCGCCCAGGTCGAGCAGGGACAGCGCGTTGGAGCACCAGCCCGGGTCGAAGGGCAGCGGGCCCCGGTAGGCGGCGGGCGTGCCCCGGAACTCGATCACATGGCCGCGCAGGGTCGGCAGCCGCAGCCCCGTGCGCAGCGCGTCCACCACGGCGCGGTCGAAGGCCGTCGTACCGGCGGCCGGCCGGCCCGGGTCGGCGTCCAGGACCGGGACGAACCAGCGGGTGGCGCCCGCCCCGACCAGCAGCAGCCGGACCTCGCCGAGCACCGCCTGGTCGTACAGCTCGAAGGGGCCCCGGCGCCCGGCCTCGTCCATCCAGGGGGCCTCGCGCAGCAGGCCGGCGGTCGCGGGCGCGGGGGCGCCGGGCAACAGGGTGTCCAAGGGTCAGCTCCCGGTCATCTCGTAACGGTCCACGCCCCGGTGCCAGACGACCAGGGCGAGCGTCACCGCCCCCGCGGTCACCACGAACAGCCAGGGCAGCATCCCGGTGCGCCCGAAGAGCAGATAGGTCGCGGGGACGTAGGCGGTGAAGGCGTAGGGCAGCAGCCAGGTCAGCAGCCACCGCAGGGAGGGGTGGTACAGATCGAGGGGGTATCCGGAGAAGTCGCCCAGCTGGTTGGCCGCGTACAGGGCCGGGAAGCTGTTGGTCGTCCAGAACGCCAGGGACGCGAACAGCGTCTTGATCGAGGCGAGGACCAGCGTCCCGCACAGCACGAGCAGCGGCAGCAGCAGCCACTGCACGGCACTGAGGCGCAGATCGAGCCGGTCGGCCGCGTACCAGGTCAGGGCGGCACCGGTGAGCAGCTCGCCGAAGCCGTCCGGGTACAGGAAGCGTTCGGACAGCAGCGAGAACAGCGGATGCACCGGGCGGATCAGATAGCGGAAGAAGTCGCCGTTCTGCACCAGTTTGCGGGCCATCACCCACAGCTGGTCGGTGAACATCCGGTCCAGGCCGCGCGGCAGCAGCGAGAAGCCGAGCAGGAACAGCACCTCGTGGTAGTCCCAGCCGGCGATCCGGGGGGTCTGCCGGAACACCATGCCGACCACGGCCACCTGGCACACCACGCGCAGCACCAGACCGCCCGCGCCGAGCAGGAAGTCCATCCGGTACTCGGTCAACCGGTGCACGCTGACGGCACTGAGGTGCCAGGTCAGCCGGGCGTAGCGGGCGGCGGTGGCGAGCGGGCCGGGAGCGGGGGCGGCAGCGGGTGCGGGCGTGGTCATCCGCCCAGCACCTCCACCCGTCGTACGGCACCGCGCCAGGCCAGCGCGGCCAGCGCGCACAGGGCCAGCGCCCAGCCGAGCTGCACCGCGAGGATCCCGGCCGCGCCCGCCGCCCCGTCGTAGCGGCCGAGCAGCAGCCGCAGCGGGCCGTCGACCATGCCCTGGAACGGCAGCACCCGGGCCACCGCCGCGAGCGGCCCCGGCATCAGCGCGAGCGGCACCACCTGCCCGGCGAAGAACGCGACCACGCTGTCCTTGACGACGCGCACCCCCCAGATGTTGGTGGTGACGAACCCGGCGAGCCCGACCAGCAGATTCACCCCGAAGCCGATGACCAGGGACAGCGCGGCGGAGACGGCGAAGAGCAGCAGGCCGCCCCAGGTCGGCGTGGTCAGCGGCAGCAGCAGCGCGTACAGCGCGACCACGGGTACGGCGACCAGCGTGGCGTTGGTGAGCGAGACCGGCAGCCCGGTGGCGAACCGGGACAGCGGATAGCTGACCGGGCGCAGCAGCGAGACGGCGATGTCCCCGCGCTGGACCTCCCCGGACACCTCCTCGTCCACCCGGCTGGCCTGCATCAGGCCGAGCACCTGGGCGAGCAGCACATACGTCGTCAGGCGCGGCAGGTCGTAGCCGCCGGGCAGCCCGCCCGGCCGGCCCCCGTACACCGCGCGCCACAGGAAGACCTGGACGCCGACGGCGGTGGTGGCGGTCAGGGCGTTGATCAGGAAGGTGGAGCGGTACTGGAGCAGCGACTGGAGGCTGGAGGCCGCGAACGGGGTGTAGCGGCGCAGGGCGGTGGCGTTCACACGGCCGCCCGGCCGGCGTAGATGCGCCGCAGCACCATCTCCACGTCGGGTTCGGGGGCGACGCAGTCGGTGACGTCGAAGTGGTCGAGCAGGAAGCCCATCACCTGGCGGGCGGTCCAACGGGCCACCGGATACTCGACCTTGACCCGCCCGTCCTCGGTCAGCGTCGCCGACGCGCCGTCGAGTCCCTTCTCGATCAGGCCGATCGCCTCGTCGGCGGCGCCGTGGTGCTCGAAGACCACCGCCCTGGTGTCGGCGGTGCGCAGCAGTTCGTGCATGGTCCCGCGGTGCACGACCTCGCCGTGGTTGACGACCAGCACCCGGTCGCAGATGGCGGTGATGTCCCCCATGTCGTGGCTGGTGAGCAGCACGGTGGTGCCGAGTTCGGCGTTGACATGGTTGACCAGCCTGCGCACGGCCTCCTTGAGCACCAGGTCGAGGCCGACCGTCGGCTCGTCCAGGAACACCACCTTGGGGTCGTGCACCAGGCTCGCCGCGACCTCGGCCCGCATCCGCTGGCCCAGACTGAGCTGCCGCACCGGGGTGTTGCCGAGTGCGTCGAGGTCCAGCAGTTCCTGGAAGAGGGCCATGTTGCGCCGGTAGACGGCGTCCGGGATCTCATGGATCCGGCGCAGGATGCGGAACGAGTCCGGCACCGGGAGGTCCCACCACAGCTGGCTGCGCTGCCCGAACACCACCCCGATGTGGGCCGCGTTGCGCCGCCGCTCCCGGTACGGCTCCAGGCCCGCGACCAGGGCCCGGCCCGAGGTCGGGGTCATGATCCCGGTGAGCATCTTCACCGTGGTCGACTTGCCCGCGCCGTTCGCCCCGATGTACGCGGCCTTCGTCCCGGCCGGGATCTCGAAGGACACCCCGGCAACGGCCCGCACCAGCCGGTGCTCCCGGCTGAACAGCGTGCTCAGGCTGCCCATCAGACCGGGCCCCCGCTCGGCGACCTTGAACTCCTTGACCAGGTTCTCCGCGACGATCACCGGGTGTCCCCCGTGGCCCGTTCCAGGGCACGGTCGAGCAGCGTCACGCCCTCTTCGAGGAGCGCGCGGTCGATGGTGAACGGCGGTGCCAGGCGCAGCACATGGCCGCCGATCGCGGTACGCAGCCCGAGGTCCAGCGCGTGCCGGTACACGGCCCGGGCGATCTCGGGCGCGGGCCGACGGCTCGTGCGGTCGCGCACGAACTCCAGTCCGTGCAGCAGCCCGAGCCCGCGCACCTCGCCCAACACCTCGTACTTGGCGTGCAGTTCGGCCAGCCGCTCGTCCAGTACGGCACCCAGCTCGGTCACCCGGGCGAGCAGCGTGTCCCGTCGTACGACCTCCAGCGTGGCCTTGGCCGCGGCGATGCCCAGCGGATTGTTCGCGTACGTCGACGCGGTGGATCCGGCGCGGCCCGCCTCGGGATGCCGCAGCACCGCGGAGCGGCCGGCCAGCGCGGCGAACGGGAAGCCCGAGGCCAGGCCCTTGGCGAGGGTCACGAGATCGGGTTCGACGCCGAATCGCTCACTGGCCAGGAAGGTGCCGGTGCGGCCGCCGCCGGTGAGCACCTCGTCGGCGACGAGCAGCACCCCGTTCTCCCGGCAGCTGTCGGCGATCTGCTCCCAGTATCCGGGCGGTGGCACGATCACCCCGGCCGCGCCGAGGACCGGTTCGAAGACCAGCGCGGAGATGTTCGGCTTCTCCGCGATGTGCCGGCGCACCAGCGAGGCGCAGCGCACCCCGCAGGAGGGGTACTCCAGCTCCAGCGGGCAGCGGTAGCAGTAAGGGGAGTAGCCCAGCACGCTGTTGCCCGAGAACGCCTGGTGGCCGATGTCCCAGTGGACCAGCATCCTGGCCCCCTGCGTCTTGCCGTGGAAGCCGTAGCGCAGTGCCCCGATCCGGTTGCGGCCCGGCTCGGCGACGGCCGCCACGGCCCGCAGCGCGGCCTCCACCACCTCGGCGCCGGTGGAGAAGAAGGCGTAGGTGTCCAGCTCCTCCGGCAGCAGTTCGGCGAGCAGATCGCACAGGGCGGCGCGGTCGGCGGTGGCGAAGTCGTGCACGTTCCACAGCCGGCCTGCCTGCTCGGTGAGCGCGGCGACGACCTCGGGATGGCAGTGGCCCAGCGACTGGGTGAGGGTGCCGGCCGCGAGGTCGATGTACTGGTTGCCGTCCAGATCGGTCAGGACCGCGCCGCGGCCCTCGACGAAGACCCGGCGGCCCAGCGCGGACTCCTCCGAGGCACCGGGCGCCAGATGCGCCGACTCACGCTCCAGCAGCTCCCGTTGGCGCGGGCCGGTCATCCGGCACCGCCCAGCGGGCCGACCTCGAAGACCAGCAGGGTGATGTCCTCGTCGCCGTCGTTGGCGAGCCCGTGCTCGCCGTAGGGGCGGTTGGGGACCAGGTCGCCCGCGCGCACGGTGAACTCCTCGCCGTCCAGCGTCATCCGGCCCCGGCCGGACAGGATCACGTACGTCTCCTCGTCGTCCGCGTGCCGGTGCAGCCCGATGGAGGTGCCCGGGGGCAGCACGACCAGGTCGATGAACGCGATCGGCGCCCTGGCCCCGGCGCCGAGGTAGGCCCGGTGGGCGCGGATCGTGCCGGTTCCGCCGTGGTCGCCGGTCACCTCACGCAGCAGCCCCTCGTACAGGTTGGTGACGCGGGTGCGGACGGGTTCGGGCGTCGGGGCTCCCGGCTCCGGCAGGGCAGGACTCATCGCGGTACGGCTCCAAGGCGCTTGCGGGGAAGGGTGGTTCGCGGCGGGGACCGGGTTCAGCAGGCGGCCGTGAGCGGCGCGGCGGCGTTCTCGGCACGGGCGGCACGGGCGGCCAGAGCGTCCAGCGCCTCCTGGAGCGCGGCGCCGGGGATGTCGTCCAGGTCGTCCACGAAGACCGCCGAGCCGATCCCGTCCGGCACCACGAGGTGCAGCCGGCGGCCCCGGCGCTCCCAGGACGCCTTCAGGGCCCGGTCCATCAGCTCGGGCGTGCAGGTCTCCGGGTCGAACACGGGCAGCCCGAGCGCGTCGATCAGGGCGACGATCCGCTCGCAGTCCCGGGCGTCCAACAGGCCCAGCACGCGGGCGAGTTCACTGGAGAGGGCCATGTCGATCGCGACGGACTCGCCGTGCGCGATCCGGTACGCGCTGGCCGTCTCCATCACGGGCCCGAAGGTGTGCCCGAAGTCCACGAGCCGGGCCAGGTCGTGCTCGCGCAGATTCGGGCACAGCTCCTCCATCATGAGCCGCATCGAGGTGCGCAGTACGTAGTCCTCGACGCCGCGCCGCCCGAGCCCCTCCTCGGCGAGTGATGCCGGGGTGGCGTACGGCCGCTGGAAGACCTGGGGGCACTCCTCCAGGGCCTGGAACAGCCGGGCGTCCTTGATGATCGCCATCTTGGCCGTCTCGCCGAGCCCGCAGCGGATGTCGCGGGGCGTCAACGACCGCAGGAAAGCGGGGTCGTTGAGGGAGGCGTGCGGCGGGTGGTAGGCGCCGAGCATGTTCTTGGTGCCCAGGGCGTTGATGCCGGTCTTGACGCCGACACCCACGTCGATCTGGCCGACCAGGGTGGTGTTGACCTTCACATAGCGCACGCCCCGGCAGTAGATCGCCGCCGCGAACCCGACCAGGTCGCAGGTGACGCCCCCGCCGACGGCGAGCATCACACCGCCCCGGTCCAGGCCGGCCGACTTGGCCAGGGCGCAGATCTCCTCGACGGTCTCCATGCGCTTGCGGTCCTCGCCACCGGCCAGGACGTGCACGCTCCAGGTGCCCGGGGCGAACCGCGCGTCCAGGTAGGCGCGCAGCTGCCGTCCGTACAGCCGGTCGACGGTCGGCCCGGTGAAGGCCACCACCCGGCGCCCCTCGCAGCACTCGGCGAGCAGCGGGTTGGCGGGGGAGAGCACCTCGCGGGTGAGGTCGACGCGGTACGAGGTCCCGTCCGGGGCGCGGAGGGTGAACCCGTTGTCATCGCCTCGGACCCCGGATTCGGCGGCGGATGTCTGCGCCGTCACGACACTCCTCGAATCGGCCGGATTCACCACCGGCTGGCCGTCAACTGCGATCAACAGGGCTTGAGTTAAACAGGTGATCGAGCACGTCTGCAAGAAGTTGATGAAACTTGCTGCTGATTCTTGCAAGCGGGGGCGGTCATACTGGCGGACATGGGTGACCCTGGTCTTTACACCCCGCGCTCCGTGACCTGGCAGCTGCACGGCGACCCCATGATGTGGGTGGTCGGCGTCCGCGCTCTCTACCTCCAGGCCCTGCTCCCGCGCGCGGTGCGCGGCGTGCTCCAGAACTCCGACTTCCGGCGCGACGCGTGGGGCCGCCTCGGGCGCACCGCGGACTTCGTCGGCGTCACGACGTACGGCACGACGGAGGCCGCCGAGCGCGCCGGTGCCCGGGTCCGCGGCATCCACCGCAGGCTCATGGTCACCGACCCCGTGAGCGGCGAGCGGTACGGCGTCGGCGAACCCGGGCTGCTGTGCTGGGTGCACTGCGCGGAGGTCGACTCCTATCTCCAGGTGCTGCGCCGCTCCGGCTACCCGCTCACCGACGCCCAGGCCGACCGCTACATCGCCGAACGCCGCGTCAGCGCCCGCCTGGTGGGCCTCGACCCGCAGGAGGTCCCCGCGAACCGCACCGAACTGGCCGCGTACTTCGAGGAGATGCGCCCCCGGCTCACGGCAGGACCCGAGGCCCGGGAGGTCGACGACTTCCTCCGACGCCCGCCGGTACAACCCCTGTTGATCCCGGCGCGCGATCTGCTGTGGCGCCGGGTGGCCGCCCTCGCCTACGCCGCGCTGCCCCCGTACGCCCACGACCTGTACGGCAGACCCGCCCCC
>NZ_MUNF01000403.1 GCF_002154555.1 Streptomyces murinus | reverse complement strand
GCCGTACGGCTCACCGGCGACCCACCGGCCGCGCGCCCCGCCGTCGCCCCACCGGCACCGGCCGGGCCTCTCGCCCTCGCCCCGCCGACGGCGCCCCCGTGCCCCGTCGGCGACGCCCCGGCCGGCCACTCGACCCGCCGTCCACCGACCGTACGGCTCACCGTCGGCCCATCGGCAGTCGACGCCCCGCCGCACACCTCACCGCGCCCCCCATGACCGGCGCGGCCGGCTCACAGGTAGTCCTCCAGTCGCGCCACCGCATACCCCTCGCGCGTCACCTTGTTGAGGAAGCGGCGCATGTCGTCGACCATCGTGCCGTCCCAGTCGCTGCGGCCCCGGAAATGGGTGAGGACGATGTCGCCCCGGCGCAGCTGCTGGTCGTCCTCGCGGAACTCCCAGTGGTCGACGTACACCTCCTCGTTCCAGATCGGGGCGTACTTGATGCCGCAGGACTTGGCGGCGACCAGGGTGTCCTGGTTGTAGTTGCCGTAGGGCGGGCGCAGGACGGTCGGGCGCTTGCCGAACTGCTTCTGCATGATGTCCTGCATGTCGCAGATCTCGTGCTTCTGCTCCTCGTAGGACAGCCCCGGCAGATAGGGGTGGGTGAGGGTGTGGTTGTTGAGGGTGTTGCCGTAGGACTGCGCCTTGCGGAAGTAGCCGTAGTCGTCCTTGACCAGGTAGTTGCTGAGGAAGGCGGTGTACGGGATCTTCAGGTCCCGCATCATCTGGAGGAACCGGGGGTCCTTCTCCGAGCCGTCGTCGATGGTGAGGAAGACGACCTTGTTCTTGGTCGGGACCGTGGTGAAGACCGGCGGCAGGTCCCAGTCCTCCTGGTGGTCCACCTCGAAGCCGGCGCGCGCGGTGATGCGGGGCTTCACCTTGGGCGGCGCCGGTGGCGCGATCGGGACCTCGTCCAGGCCCCAGCGTTTCGCGGCGGCGACCATGCGGGTGTGTTCCGCGGCCTGGGCGGCGCGCGGGTCGGGGGCGGCGTGACCGGCCGCGCCCTGCCCCGCCGCAGGGCGGGCGATGCCCGGGCCGGAGCCGGAACCGGAGCAGCCGGTGACGAGGGCGGTCGAGGCGAGGACGGCGGCGGCACAGCCGAGGGCGACCCGTGCCCGACTTTTGTCATTTTGTACTACTAGTCGCATGGTGCTGGATCTTCGCAGGCACCACCCCCGCTCCCCGGACGACAACGCCGCCCTGACGCGCACCATCCACCGACTGGCCCACAATGACCCGGTGAACGACCTCGCTCCTCTCCTCACCCCCGAAGGCCGGGCCCTCCTCGAAGAGGTCCGCGGCACCGCCCCGGCCGATGAACTGGCCGTCGCCACCCGGCTGCGCCGCGACCACCCCGCCGACCTGGTGTCGGCCGCGCTCGGCCAGGCCCGGCTGCGGCAGCGCGCGGCGGCCAAGTTCGCGGCGGCGGACGCGGAGCGGATGTTCTTCACGCCGAACGGGGTCGAGCAGTCGACGCGGGCGAGCGTGGCGGCGTACCGGGCGCGGCGGCTGACCGATCTCGGGGTGACGTCGGTGGCGGACCTGTGCTGCGGGATCGGCGGTGACGCCATCGCGCTGGCGCGGGCCGGGATCCGGGTGCTCGCGGTGGACCGGGACCCGCTGACGGCGGCCGTGGCGCGGGCGAACGCCGAGGCGCTGGGGCTCACCGAGCTGATGGAGGTGCGGGAGGCCGATGTCACGGAGGTGGACACCGCCGGGTACGACGCCGTGTTCGTGGATCCGGCCAGGCGGGGCGGGCAATCAAGAGGAGGCGCGCGAAGCGCGTCGATGAGGGGTGGTGGCCGGGCGACGGATGGGCGGATCTTCGACCCCGAGGCGTACTCGCCGCCGCTGTCCTGGGCCGTGGAAGCCGCCCGCCGGGCACCGCACGCCGCACTGAAGATCGCGCCCGGCATCCCGCACGAGGCGGTGCCGCCGGAGGCCGAGGCGGAGTGGATCTCGGACGGCGGCGATGTGAAGGAGGCGGTGCTCTGGTTCGGGACCGGGGCGCCGGGCGCGGTGCGCGCCACCCTGCTGCCCGGCCCGCGCACCCTGCTCGGACGGGGCCTGCCGGATCCCGAAGTACGGCCGGTGGGACGGTACTTGTACGAGCCGGACGGCGCCGTGATCCGCGCGCATCTGGTCGCCGAGGTGGCCGAGGAGGTCGCCGGCGGGCTGCTCGACGCGACCATCGCCTACGTCACCGCCGACGAGCTGCACCCGACCCCGTACGCCACCCCCTACGAGATCACCGACCAACTCCCCTTCAACCTGAAGAAGTTGAAGGCGCTGCTGCGCGAGCGCGAGGTCGGGACGCTGACCGTGAAGAAGCGCGGATCGGCGGTCGAGCCGGAGGAGCTGCGGCGCAAGGTCAAGCCGCAGGGTCCGAACGCGGCGACCGTGTTCCTCACCCGGGTCGCGGGGGCGCCGACGATGCTGGTCGGCGGGCCCGCACGGCCGCCCGAGGGCCCCTGACCCGGCAGCCGGCGCATCCGGCGTCCAGCGCGCCCGGCGGCCGGTGCATCCGGCCCTCAGCGCCCCCTGCGGTCAGCGCAGGGTCGCCCACAGGTTCTCGGCGTCCGGCTCCTTCGCGATCACCCGGTTGGGGTCCGAGGGCGCCGTGACGACCGGCATCATCACGGTCTTCACCTGGTCCGCGCTCAGCTCCTTCAGGCTCTTGCCCAACTCGGTCAGCTCGGTCAGGGAGTCGAGGCCGGTGTCGGTGGTGAGGCTCTTGGTGACCGCGTCGGCGACCGTGTACAGCTTGGCCGGGTCGGTGAGCAGGTTCGTGCCGGATATCCGCTCCAACAGGGCCTTCACCAGCAGCTGTTGCAGACCTATGCGGCCGAGGTCGCTGCCGTCGCCGATGCCGTGCCGGGTGCGGGCGAGGGCCAACGCCTGCTTGCCGTCGAGGTGATGGGCCCCGGCCGCCAGGTGGAGATGGCTCTTGTCGTCGTCGATGCTCTGGGTTGTGGTGACATCGACCCCGCCGAGCGCGTCGACCAGCTTGGCGAAGCCGGAGAAGTCGATCTCGACGAAGTGGTCCATGCGCACCCCGGTGATCGACTCGACCGTCTTGACCGCGCACACCGGACCGCCCACCGAGAAGGCGCTGTTGAACATCGAGCCGTACGCCACCGCCGTCGAACCCCCGTCGGGCAGCGGGCAGGAGGGGCGGGTGACGAGGGTGTCGCGCGGGATGCTGACCACGGTGGCGCGGGTGCGGCCCGCGTCGAGGTGCACCACCATCGCGGTGTCCGAGCGGGCGCCCGAACTGTCGCCGCCGCCCAGCTCCTTGTCGGCCTTGCCGCTGCGCGAGTCCGAGCCCAGCACCAGGATGTTGAGCGACCCGGCCGGCAGCGGGGCGGCCGCGGCCGTGGGGGCGCTCGGGGAGGGCGCGATCATCGCGTGCGCGGGGCGGTCGTCGCCGAGCGCGCTGTCGATGTCGACGCCCTTGATGTTGTGGTCCAGATGCCAGTAGGCATAGCCGGCCGTGGCCACCCCCAGCACCAGGGCCGCCGCCAGGGTGAGTCCGGCGATCCGCAGCACTCTCGAACGCCGGCCGTGCTCCTCGTATCGCGTCACGGCAGGAACGTAAGTCCGAATTATTAGGGGACTGTTAGCGGAAGCCGCACGAAAGGATTTTCTTCCGAGATTCTCATCGGCGGCGGTCTGCGGACACCCCCTCGAAAGTTTCGATCACGCGGTGCTCCCCCGCACCTCCGCCGTGCTGGAACGCACCACCAGACTGGTCGCCAACTCCAGCCGGGTGGCCGCGCGTTCCTCGTGCGCGCCGCCCAGTTCGAGCACCAGGCGGGCCGCGGCCTCGGCCATCTCGGTCAGCGGCTGCCGTACGGTCGTCAGCGGCGGGCCCACCCAGCGGGCCACCGGCAGATCGTCGAAGCCGACCACGCTGAGGTCCTCCGGGATGCGCAGCCCCAGCTCGCGCGCGGCCTCGTACAGGCCCACGGCCTGGAGGTCGTTGCCCGCGAAGACCGCGGTCGGCCGGTCGGGGCGGCGCAGCAGCTCCATGCCCAGGCGGTAGCCGGCGTCGTGGTGGAAGTCCCCGGCCACGATCAGCGAGGGATCGACGGGCAGCCCGGCCGTCTCCAGGGCGGCGCGGTAGCCGTCGATGCGGGCGCGGCTGCACATCATCCGGGACGGGCCGCTGATCGCGCCGATCCGGGTGTGGCCCAGCTCCACCAGATGCCGGGTGGCCGCGAGCCCGCCCTGCCAGTTGGTGGCGCCGATGGAGGGCACGTCCGGGCCCGGGTCGCCGGCCGGGTCGACCACCACGAACGGGATGGACCTGCTGGTCAGCAGCGCCTGCTGGGCGCCGTCCAGCTCGGACAGGACGAGGACCACGCCGTGCGGGCGGCGGGCGGCGACCTGGTCGGCCCAGGAGCGGCCGGGGGTGAGCCGCCCGGCGGACTCGGACAGCACCACGCTGAGCCCCGCCGACTGCGCCACGTTCTCCACGCCCCGGATGACCTCCATCGCCCAGGCGCTCTCCAGCTCGTGGAAGACCAGGTCGATCAGTGGTGAGCGGGAGGCCTCGGCGCGCCTGCGCCGGTAGCCGTGGGCGCGCAGCAGCTCCTCGACGCGGGTGCGCGTCGAGGGCGCGACATCGGCTCTGCCGTTGAGGACCTTCGAAACAGTCGGAGCGGACACCCCGGCCTCGCGGGCGATCTCCGCGAGCGTCGCGGTCTGCGTTTCCACGGACTTCCCAGGCTTCATGCCCGCGATCGTAATCCCTGCGCGACCCCTTGACGAAGCCCTTGTTCCGCCATACGTTCCCGGAACATTCGGAACCCCACTCGAAACATTGCGAGGGCCAGGGTCATGGAGTCCACCACGTCCAACGGCGGGCGCGCGTTCAGCAGGCGCTGGGTGCTCGGCGCCGGTGCCACCACACTTGTCGCCGCCGGCACCGCCGGACTCACGGCCTGCGGCTCCTCCGGGGGGTCGGGCGGCGGGGGCACCCTGACCGCGTTCGTGTACGGCGACGACGCGGCCAAGATCCAGGTCGCGGCGATCGACCGGTTCAACTCCTCGGCCGCCGCGAAGAAGGCCAAGGGCAAGATCAAGCTGGAGAAGGTGCCCGGCTCCGAGTACCCGGCGAAGCTGCGCACCGCGATGGGCTCCCCCAACGCGCCCGACATCTTCTTCAACTGGGGCGGCGGCTCGATCAAGGCCTACCGCGACGCCAAGCAGCTGGTGGACCTCACCGACACCATCACCTCCGACCCGGTCCTCAAGAGCGGCTTCCTGCCCTCGGTGATCACGGCCGGCGGCATCGGGGGGCACAACTACGGCATACCCATGCGCGGCATGCAGCCCGTGATCCTCTTCTACAACAAGTCCCTCTTCGCCGAGCGGAAGCTCCAGCCGCCCACCACCTGGGACCAGTTGCTGGACATCAACACCAAGCTGAAGAAGGCCGGGATCACCCCGTTCACGCTCGGCGGCGCGGACATCTGGCCCGAGCTGATGTGGCTGGAGTACCTGGTCGACCGGATCGGCGGGCCCCAGGTCTTCGACCGGATCAAGAACGGTGACGCCTCCGGCTGGGGCGACCCGGCGGTCCTGAAGGCCGCCCAGACGGTCAAGCAGCTCATCGACGACGGCGCCTTCGGCAAGGGCTTCAACTCGGTCGCCTACACCAACGGCGGCGCCCCGGCCGTGTTCGCCAAGGGCAAGGCCGCGATGCATCTGATGGGCTCGTGGGAGTACTCGACCCAGCTCGGCAAGTTCCCGGACTTCGCCCGCAAGGACCTCGGCTGGACCGCGTTCCCGACCATCGAGGGCGGCGCGGGGGACATCCGCAATGTCGTCGGCAACCCCACCAACTACTGGTCGATCAACACCCGTACGTCCAACAAGGACGCGGCGCTCGCCTTCCTGCGCGACTGCGCCTCCGAGACGTACGCCAAGGCGCTGATCGCCAACGGCGACATCCCGACCACCACCAACGCCGAGAGCCTGCTCGACGCCTCGCCGAACCCGGAGTTCGCCAAGTTCCAGTACAAGATGGTGCAGGACGCCCCGGCGTTCACGCTGAGCTGGGACCAGGCCGTCGACCCGGACGTGTCGACTCCGATGCTCACCGAGGTCAACAAGCTGTTCGTCGGCAAGTCCACGCCGAGCCAGTTCGTCTCGGCGCTCCAGGGGCTGAAGTGACCATCGGCACGCCCAAGGGCGGCTCGCGCGCCGGCGCGGGCCGCCCCCGCCGGGGCACCGGGGCGAACGCGGGCCGCCCGCACGCCGCCCTGGCGCTGCCCGGCGTCCTGTTCTTCCTGTTCTTCGCCGCCGTCCCGATGGTGCTGGCCTTCTGTCTGTCCTTCACCGAGTGGAACGGCCTCGGCAACCCGCGGCCCGCCGGACTCGCCAACTGGCGCAAGCTGTTCGACGACGACCGGCTCACCCAGTCCCTCACGGTCACCGTGCTGCTCACGGTGGTCAGCTGGGCCTTCCAGACGGTCGTCTCGATCCTGCTCGGCGTCTGGGCGGCGGGCCGCCAGCGCAACCGCGCGATCCTGTCGGCGATCTTCTTCGTGCCGTTCCTGCTGTCCTCGACGGCGATCTCGCTGCTGTTCTACGCCCTGCTCGACCCCAACTTCGGGATCATCCACGGCGACACCCTCGGCTCCACCGATGGCGCCTTCCTGGCGATCGTGTTCGTCGGCGGCTGGCAGTTCATCCCCTTCCACACCCTGATCTACCAGGGCGGGGCCCGGCAGATCCCCGAGGTCCTCTACCAGGCGGCGGCCATCGACGGCGCGGGCCGCTACCGCCGGTTCTTCTCCATCACGCTGCCCCAGCTGCGCAACACGGCGACCACCTCGGGCGTGCTGATGGTCGTCGGCTCGCTCACCTACTTCGAGACCGTCCTGATCCTCACCCAGGGCGGCCCCGGCACCGACACGGCGATCCTGCCGTACCTGATGTACGAGGCCGGCTTCAAGAGCTACGACTTCGGCTACGCCAGCGCCATCGCCTCCTTCCTGGTGGTGGCCGCGACCGCGCTGTCGCTGCTGCTGGTGCGGCTGTCCGGCTTCGGCACGATGCGCAGTACCCGGGAAGGAATGTGACGAGGTGTCACACGACACGCTGCCCCACCCCGTGAAGACCGGCGCCGCGCCCACGGCCCGGCCGGACGGGCGCCGCCGCCGGCACTGGACCCGGCGGCCCGATCCGCTGGCCGGCCTCGGCTCGGTCCTCTGGCTGGTCGTCGTCATCGTGCCCGTCTACGCGATGATCACGGCCTCGCTCACCCCGCGGGACGAGGCGCTGGGCAACAACGCCCTGAAGCCGCCCGCCCATCCGACGCTGGCCAACTACAGCACCGTGCTGCACAACGGGTTCTTCCACTATCTGTGGAACACCGTGCTGGCGGCGGTGGCCGTCGTGGCGATCGTGCTGGTGCTGTGCGTGCCGCTCGCCTATGTGGCCGTACGCACCCGGGGCTTCTGGTCCGGGGCCGCGTTCCGGCTGTTCCTGCTCGGCGTGGCGATCCCGGCACAGGCCGTCGTCGTACCGCTGTATCTGATGATCGCCAAGCTGAACCTCTACGACAGCCTGCTCGCGATCATCCTGCCGACGGCCGCGTTCGCCATGCCGGTGGCCATCCTGGTGCTCACCGGCTCCCTGCGGGACATCTCCGAGGAGGTGTACGAGGCGATGGCCCTGGACGGCGCCTCGCCGCTGCGGATGCTGTTCCAGCTGGTCATCCCGATGTCCAAGGGCGGTATCAGCACCGTCGGGATCTACTCGGCGCTCCAGGCGTGGAACGGCTTCCTCTTCCCGCTGATCTTCACCCAGTCCGAGGGGCCGCGTGTGCTGACCCTCGGGCTCTTCAACTACGTGAGCCAGTTCGGTGTGGACATCCCCGCCCTGCTCGCCTCGGTCGTCCTCTCCGGCATCCCGATCTTCGCCGTGTATCTGGTGGCCCGCCGCGCCCTGGTGGGCGGCCTGATGGGTGTGGGCGGCAAGTGACCGCCGCCCGCGCCCCCTTCTCGACAGGAGTTTCATGAGCACCGCCCCCGGCACCGCGCCCGGCACCGCCCCCTGGCGCGACCCCGCCCTGCCCGCCGCCGTCCGCGTCAGCGACCTCCTGGCCCGGATGACCCTGGAGGAGAAGACCGCCCAGCTGTACGGCGTCTGGGTGGGCGCGGCCACGGACGGCGACGGGGTCGCCCCGCTCCAGCGCGAGATGACCGCGGACCACGACTGGGACGAGCTGATCACCCTCGGCCTCGGCCAGCTGACCCGCTCCTTCGGCACCGCCCCCGTGGACCCGGCGTTGGGCGCGCAGGCACTGGCCCGCGCCCAGCGCCGGATCGCCGAGGCCGGCCGCTTCGGCATCCCGGCCGTGGCCCACGAGGAGTGCCTGGCGGGCTTCACCGCCTGGCAGGCGACCGCGTACCCGGTGCCGCTGGCCTGGGGCGCGACCTTCGACCCGGCGCTCGTCGAGGAACTGGGCGGGCGCATCGGCCGGGATCTGCGCGCGGCCGGCGTCCACCAGGGCCTCGCGCCCGTCCTGGACGTGGTGCGGGATCTGCGCTGGGGCCGGGTGGAGGAGACCATCGGCGAGGACCCGTACCTGGTCGGCACCATCGGCACGGCGTACGTCCGGGGCCTGGAGTCGGCCGGGGTCGTCGCCACGCTCAAGCACTTCGCCGGGTACGCGTCCTCGGCGGGCGCCCGCAATCTGGCGCCGGTGCGCGCGGGCGGGCGGGAGCTGGCGGAGGTGACGCTGCCGCCGTTCGAGATGGCGCTGCGCGAGGGCGGCGCCCGCTCGGTGATGGCCGCCTACACCGAGACGGACGGCGTCCCGGCCTCGGCCGACCCCCGGCTGCTGACCGGACTGCTGCGCGAGGAGTGGGGGTTCACCGGCACGGTCGTCGCCGACTACTTCGGCATCGGCTTCCTCCAGTCGCTGCACCGGGTGGCCGCGGACCCCGCCGAGGCCGCGCACATCGCGCTGGAGGCGGGCATCGACGTCGAGCTGCCCACCCTGAGCTGCTACGGCACACCGCTGGTGGAGGCCGTACGCGACGGGCGGATCCCCGAGGCGCTGGTGGACCGGGCCGCGCGCCGGGTGCTGCTCCAGAAGTGCGAGCTGGGCCTGCTGGATCCCGACTGGACGCCGGAGAGCGGCGAGAAGATCGACCTGGACTCGGCCGGCAACCGGGCGCTGGCCCGGCGCCTCGCCGAGGAGTCGGTGGTGCTGCTGGACAACCCGGGCGGGGCGCTGCCGCTGACCCCGGACGCGCGGATCGCGGTCGTCGGGCCGCGCGCGGCGGACGCGCTGGCGATGCTGGGCTGCTACTCCTTCCCGTCCCATGTGCTCACCCACCACCCCGAGGTGCCGCCGGGCATCGACATCCCGACCGTCCTCGACGCCCTGCGGGCCGAACTCCCGGGCGCCGAGGTGGCGTTCGCGGAGGGCTGCGGGGTCTCCGATCCGGACACCTCCGGTTTCGCCGAGGCGGTGGCGCGGGCGTCCGAGTCCGAGGTGTGCGTGGCCGTCCTCGGCGACCGGGCCGGGCTGTTCGGACGCGGCACCTCGGGCGAGGGCTGCGACGCGGAGGACCTGCGACTGCCGGGCGCCCAGGCCGAGTTGCTGGACGCGCTGGTCGCGACCGGCGTCCCGGTGGTGCTCGTACTGCTGACCGGCCGCCCCTACGCGCTGGGCCGCTGGCAGGGCCGGCTCGCCGCGGTCGTCCAGGCGTTCTTCCCGGGCGAGGAGGGCGGTCCGGCGCTCGCCGGGGTACTGTCCGGCCGGGTGAACCCCTCCGGGCGGCTCCCGGTGAGCGTGCCGCACCGGCCCGGCGGCCAGCCCTGGACCTACCTCCAGCCCCCGCTCGGCCTGGCCGGCGAGGTCAGCAACCTGGACCCGACCCCGCTGTACCCGTTCGGGCACGGCGGCTCGTACACCGCGTTCGCCTGGGAGGACTTCACCGGGCCCGAAGCGGAGATCCCGACGGACGGCGGGTACGACCTCTCGCTCACCGTCCGCAACACGGGTGAGCGCGCGGGCGCCGAGGTCGTCCAGCTGTATCTGCACGACCCGGTGGCCTCGGTGACCCGCCCGGACATCCGCCTGATCGGCTACCGGCGGGTGGAACTCTCCCCCGGCGAGGCCCGCCGCCTCACCTTCCGCTTCCACACCGACCTCTCCTCCTTCCCGGACCGCGCGGGCACCCGGATCGTGGAGCCGGGCGAGCTGGAGCTGCGCCTGGCCGCGTCCAGCGCGGACGTACGGCACCGGGCGCGGCTGCGGCTGACCGGGCCGGTGCGTCCGGTGGGCGCGGGGCGGCGGCTGCGGTGCGAGGTGACGGAAACGGAGACGGAGGCCTGACCGAACGGGGCCCGACGCAGAACACCCCGCCTCCGGAGTACCGGAGGCGGGGTGTGAGTGGAGCGCCGGGCAGGCCTTGCACCTGCATCTCCCCGCAGGAAGCGGGACGTCTTTCCTTGGACCACCAACGCACTGCGTTCGTACCGGCTTTCCGGCCGTTCGCTGTGTGATGATCATAGACCGATGCGAACGGCGGCCGCAAACTCGCCCGAGACAAACGGGACTTAGCCGCCCCTAGTCGGACGCGACCGCCTCGAAACGCCAGCGGTGCACGGCTCGCGTCACCAACTGCGGTTCCGGCTCCGGAAGTTCCGGCAGCGCCGCGTCGTACGGCTCCGCCCACCACGTGATGACCAGCACCCGGTCCTGCGGCGCGCGGAAGGTCTCGCGGCGCAACGGCTCCCGGTCGAGCCGCTGTTCGCGGGCCCAGGCGAGGAGTTCCCCGCCCCGGCCCTCGACCGCGCGCGCCTCCCACATCAGCGCGACCGTCATGAGTAGAGGTTCTCCTTGCTGACTTCGTGCACATGGTCGTGGTTGCCCGGCACGTGCGGGTCGGTGACCGGCAGGGAGGAGTCGGCCGACAGGTCCCAGCTGGAGGCGGCCCGGCCCCGGGCGACCATCTCGGCGCCGAGCGCGGCCACCATCGCGCCGTTGTCCGTGCACAGCTTGGGGCGCGGCACGCGCAGCCGGATGCCGGCCGCCTCGCAGCGTTCCTGGGCGAGGACGCGCAGCCGGGAGTTGGCCGCCACCCCGCCGCCGATCATCAGATGGTCGACGCCCTCGTCCTTGCAGGCGCGCACGGCCTTGCGGGTGAGCACGTCCACCACGGCCTCCTGGAAGGACGCGGCCACATCGCGCACCGGGACCTCCTCGCCGGCCGCGCGCTTCGCCTCGATCCAGCGGGCCACGGCGGTCTTGAGGCCGGAGAAGGAGAAGTCGTACGCCGGGTCGCGCGGGCCGGTCAGACCGCGCGGGAAGCTGATCGCGGCCGGGTCGCCCTCCTTGGCGTACCGGTCGATGACCGGGCCGCCGGGGAAGCCCAGGTTCAGTACCCGGGCGATCTTGTCGAAGGCCTCGCCGGCCGCGTCGTCGATGGTCGCGCCCATCGGCCGGACGTCGGAGGTGATGTCCGAGGACAGCAGCAGCGAGGAGTGGCCGCCGGAGACCAGCAGCGCCATCGTCGGCTCGGGCAGCGGGCCGTGCTCCAGCTGGTCCACGCAGATGTGGGAGGCGAGGTGGTTGACGCCGTAGAGGGGCTTGCCGAGCGCGTAGGCGTACGCCTTGGCGGCGGAGACGCCGACCAGGAGGGCGCCCGCGAGACCGGGACCCGCGGTCACCGAGATGCCGTCGAGGTCCCTGGCGCTGACCCCGGCCTCCTTCAGGGCGCGGTCGATGGTCGGGACCATCGCCTCCAGATGGGCGCGGGACGCCACCTCGGGGACGACACCGCCGAAGCGGGCGTGCTCGTCCACGCTGGAGGCGACGGCGTCGGCCAGCAGGGTGGTGCCGCGCACGATGCCGACGCCGGTCTCGTCGCAGGAGGTCTCGATGCCGAGGACGAGGGGTTCGTCAGCCATTGATCTCGGTTCCTTGAACAGATGCGGAAGGGTCGGTCAGGCGCATCACCAGGGCATCCACGTTCCCCGGCTGGTAGTAGCCGCGCCGGAACCCGATGGGGGCGAAGCCGAAGCGCTCGTACAGCTTCTGCGCGCGGATGTTGTCCACCCGGACTTCGAGCATCACCTCGTGGCACTCGAACGCGGTCGCCGCCCGCAGCAGATCGGTCAGCAGCCGGCCGCCGAGCCCCGAGCCCTGGAGGTCGCGGGCGACGGCGATGGTCTGGACGTCGGCGAGGTCGCCGGAGGCGGCGAGGCCCGCGTAGCCGACGACCCGGCCGGTGCCGTCCTCGGCGGTGACGTAGCGGCGGGTGGCCGTGGCGCCCCGGGAGTGGGCCAGCTCGGACCAGAACATGCCCCGGGACCAGGCGTCCTCGGGGAACAGGTCCTTCTCCAGCTCCAGCACCTGGTCGATGTCCCACCAGCGCATCTCGCGCAGTTCGACGGTCACTTCGGGGTGACCACCTTGTAGTTCTTGGGGACCTGGGCGTCCGGGCGGCGCAGATACAGCGGCCTCGGCTCGGGCAGTTCCTCCCCGGCGGCCAGCCGCTCGGCGGCGAGCGCGGCCAGCGCGGCGGCGGACACATGCTCGGGCTCATGGGCGCGCGGGAACGTGTCCGGGTAGAGCAGGGCGCCCGCGCCGACCGCCGGGAGTCCGGCGACCTGCTCGGCGATGTCGGCCGGGCGGTCGACGGCCGGGCCGGTCAGCCGGGTGCGGGAGTCGGCGTACGTCGCCCAGTAGACCTCCTTGCGCCGGGCGTCGGTCGCCACGACGAAGGGGCCCTTCTCGATGTCGGCGGCATAGGCGAGGCCGTCCAGGGTGCACACGCCGTACACGGGGACGCCGAGCGCCAGGCCGAAGGTGTCGGCGGTCATCAGACCGACACGCAGTCCGGTGTAGGGGCCGGGTCCGGTGCCGACGACGATCCCGGTGACCGCCTCCAGCTTGAGTCCGGCCTCGGTGAGGACCCGGTCGACGGCCGGCAGCAGCAGCTCCCCGTGCCGGCGCGCGTCCACCTGCTTCGACGAGGCGATGACGTCCGTGCCGTCGTGCAGGGCGACGGTGACGGCGGGCGTTGCGGTATCCAGAGCGAGCAAGAGCACGCGAACAGCCTACGGCGCCCACGCCTCGCGCACGGCCGCCCGGGGCGGAGGGTCACCGGCTGCTACGGTCTGTACGAAGTACGACATATCGCGCGCGGCGGAGGTGGAAGCAGGTGGCAGGGACCAGCTCGGGAATCGTGGCCGGCCTCACCGCGGCGGCCGTCGGGGTGGTCGGCTTCCTGGCCTACGAGGCGTACGCGACGGTGCCCGCGGGGCTGGGCGCCCGCCCCGCGGCGAACGGCTCGCCCGGCGGGCAGGCCACGAAGGCGCCCCGGGACCGGCTCCACCCGACCGCCCTGCCGAGCGGTTCCGGCAAGGGTGAACGGGTGGTGTACTCGGTGGACGACGACCGGGTCTGGCTGGTCGGCACCGGCAACCGGGTGCTGCGCACCTTCCGCGTCCACCCGGGCACCGTGGACCCGCCCACCGGCACGTACTGGGTCACCTCCCGCTCCCACGCCGTCACCGGCACGGACGGCATCCCCATCGAACACGTGGTCCGCTTCACCACGGTCGACGGCGTCACCATCGGCTTCTCCGCCCCCGCCACCCCGGACGCCGTCCCGGCCCCCGACGCGGGCGCGAAGACGGGTGGCATCCGCGAGTCCCGCGCGGACGGCGACGCGATGTGGAAATTCGCCACGATCGGCGAACGGATCATGGTCATCCGCTGAGGGCTCCGCGGGGGACGCCGACGCCTTTGGGCACCGGTGACACTTCAGAGCCGACAGCCCTGCGGGACGGTGGTCCGAGAGCCGGACGCCCTGTCGGCGGGACGGTCCTGGGGCCCGGCGCCCCCTGCGGGGAACGACGCGCTCACGGGCGCGAGGCGACCCTGCGGGCCGACGATCTCGCGGGGGCACCGGCACACCGGAGCGACCCGCCCGCCCATGGACGGTCCGACCGCGCCGGAGCGTGGCAGCGCGCCAGGAACCGGCCTCCGCCCGGCGGAGGGGCGAGCCCGGACCGGACACCGGCGGCATCGAGCCCCGCCGCCGGCGGCCGAGCCCGCCGGGACCGGCGACTCGCGTCCTTGAAGCCGGGCGGCCTCGCACGTGCTCGTCGAAGCCGGGCGGCCTCGCACG
>NZ_MUNF01000402.1 GCF_002154555.1 Streptomyces murinus | reverse complement strand
CGGCGCCGGATGCTGATCGTCCTCGACAACTGCGAGCACGTCATCGAGGCCGCCGCCCACCTCGCCGAACGGCTGCTGGCCCGCTGCCCCGAGCTGACCGTCCTCGCCACCAGCCGCGAACCCCTCGGCGTGCCGGGGGAGTTGGTGCGCCCGGTGGAGCCGCTGCCGGAACCCGTCGCGCTGCGGCTGCTCGCCGAGCGCGGCGCGGCGGCGCGGCCCGGGTTCCGGGTCGCGGACGACCCGGAGGCCTGCGCCGAGATCTGCCGCCGCCTCGACGGACTGCCCCTCGCCATCGAACTGGCCGCGGCCCGGCTGCGGATGCTCACGCCCCGGCAGATCGCGGACCGCCTCGACGACCGGTTCCGGCTGCTCACCTCCGGCAGCCGCACCGTCCTGCCCCGCCAGCAGACCCTGCGCGCGGTCGTGGACTGGTCCTGGGACCTGCTGGACGCCGACGAACGCGAGGTGCTCGCCCGGCTGTCCGTCTTCGCGGGCGGCTGCGACCTGGCCGCCGCCGAGGCCGTGTGCGGATCCGTCGCCCTGGACGCCCTCGGCTCCCTGGTCGACAAGTCCCTGGTGGTGGCGGCCCCTTCGGCCGCCGGCACCATGCGCTACCGGCTGCTTGAGACCGTCGCCGAGTACGCCGGTGAGCGGCTGGCCGAGACCGGCCACCGCACCGAGGCCGAGCGCGCCCATCTGACGTACTACCGTGAACTCGCCCGCACCACCGACGCGTTGCTGCGCGGCCCCGGCCAGCGCGCCGCCATCGAACGCTTCCAGACGGAGTACGAGAACGTGCGCACCGCTCTCAGGCACGCCGTCGCCGCCCGCGACGAGCAGGAGGGGCTGTGCCTGGTGCTGTCCCTGGTGTGGTTCTGGCAGATGCGGGACCAGCGCCTGGAGACCCGCACCTGGTGCCGTGAGGTCATGGCACTCGGCCCGGACCCCTTCGCCGAACCGCTGCGCCGCGCCGAACCGGTGTGGCAGCGCTGCAACGACAACCCGCCGCCCTACACCGGCGAGGTCCTCCTGGAGGCCCGGCGCGGCGTCCACCTCGCCCATCTCGCCTGCATGGAAACCGAGTTGGAGGCCTGGCAGACCCCCGCGGCGCAGGCCAAGCTGCGCGCCGTGGCCCAGGTCTACGAGGAGGGCATGCCGCAGACCTGCCGGTCGCCCGGCATGGTGTGGTTCTTCGCGGTGATGCTCACGGGCGGCGCGGAGCGGATACGGACCATCGCCGACGCCAACGTGGAGACCTGCCGCAACACCCCCGGCTTCGAGTGGGAGCTGGCCGGCTCCCTCCAGATGCGCGCCAACTTCCTCGCCAACCGCACCGCCTGGGCCGGGGACGCCACCCGCGACGCCGATGAGGCGCTCGCCATCTACCGCCGCCTCGGCGACGACTGGGGCACCGCCGAGGCACTGTCCGCCCGCGGTGAGTCCCATGAACGCAAGGGCCTGTACGCCGAGGCCGCCGCCGACTACCGCGCCGCCATCGAGCACGCCGAACGCCTCGGCGCCCGCGCCCAGACGGCGGTGCTCGGCGCCCGGCTCGGCAGCGTGCTCATGGAGTCGGGCGAGCTGGCGGAGGGCGAGCGGATGCTGTGGGAGGTGGTCGAGAGCCAGGATGCCGCGCACAGCGAGGCGATGCCCGCCGCCCGGCTCTTCCTGGCCTGCTGGCTGGGCCTGGAGGACCGCACCTCCGAGGCGCGTGAGCAACTGCGGCTGCTGCGCGAGGAGTTCAGGATCGCGAACTTCGTCGTCTTCGACGCGCTGCTGCTCTGCCAGGAGGCCTGGGTGGACGCGATGGACGGCCTCCATGAGGAGTCGCTGGAAAAGATCCGTACCGCGCTCGGGCACACCACCGACCCGCTGGCCGAGGCCGTCATCCCCCAACTGCCCTCCACCGCCCTCACCGTGGGCGCCATGGCGCTCGCCCGCGTCGGCTCCGGCGCCCGTGCCGCCGACGCCGCCCGTGCGCTGGCCGCCGCCGACCGGCTGCTGCCCGCGGGCCATGTCTTCTCCGGCATGGAGCGCCGGGCCCGCGACCTCACCGAGGCCCGGATCCGCGAGGCGCTGGACGAGGAGTCGTACGACAGGGCGTACGCCGAAGGCGGTGGCCTCTCCCTCGTGGAGGCCACCGCCCTGATGTGACGTACGGCGTGAACGTCAGCTCTTCGTACGGAACTTGTGGATCGCGACCGGCGCCATTACCGCGGTGATCGCCACCGACCAGCCCACGGTCACCCAGAGATCGTGCGTCACCGGGCCGCCGATCATCAGCCCACGGGCCGCGTCCGCGAGCGTGGACAGCGGGTTGTAGTCGGTGAAGGCCTGGAGCCAGCCCGGCATCGACGCGGTCGGCGCGAAGATCGAGGAGCCGAACTGGAGCGGGAACAGCACCAGGAAGCCCACGCCCTGCACCGACTGCGCGCTCTTAAGGATCACGCCGAGGGTGAGGAACACCCACATGATCGAGGAGGCGAACAGCGCCGACAGACCCACCGTGGCGAACAGACCGGGCCAGCTGGTGATGTGGAAGCCGACCAGCACGGCGACGACCATCAGGATGGCGGTCGCGAACAGCATCCGGCCCAGCTCCACCGCGATCTTCGCGAACAGCACCGAGCCGCGCCCGATCGGCAGCGACCGGAACCGGTCCATCACACCGCTGTTGAAGTCCTGGCTGAAGCCGGTGCCGACACCCTGGGACAGGGTCATGCTCATCATCGCGAGCATGCCCGGGATGACGTACTGGACGTATCTCTCCTGGCCGCCGCCGAGCGCCTGACCGATCGAGCCGCCGAAGACGTACACGAACAGCAGCGTGAAGACGATCGGCATCAGCAGCGCGTCGAACATGGACTCCGGGTCCTGCCGGATCCACAGCAGATTGCGCCGGATCAGCGCGCCGGTGTGCCGCAGGTGCCCGCGCAGCGGGATCCGGACGTCGTCGGCGCCGGCAGCGGCAGTGGTGGTGGTGACGGCGCTCATACGGCGACCTCCTGGCGGGCGTCGGCGGGCTCGGCGTCCTGGGCGTCACCGGCGCGGTGGCCGGTGAGGGAGAGGAACACCTCGTCCAGGCTGGGCAGTTCGGTGGTGATGGAGGAGAGGGTGATACCGCGCGCGGTGACCGCGCCGACCACGGCGGTCAGCTGCTCGTCGCTGAGGATCGGCACCAGCAGGGTGCCGGTCTCGCTGTCCACAGTGGTGGCCGCGAGGCCGGTGATGCCCAGCTCGTCCAGCATCGAGGCGAGCGGGCGCAGCTCCAGCGGGTCCACCGGGCGCACCCGCAGGGTGCGGCCGCCGACCCGGGCCTTCAGCTCCTCGATGCCACCGGTCGCGATCACCTTGCCGCGGTCCACCACGGTCAGCTCCGAGGCGAGCTGCTCGGCCTCCTCCATGTACTGGGTGGTGAGCAGCACGGTCACGCCCTCGCCGACCATCGCCTGGACCTCGTCCCACACCTCGTTGCGGGTACGGGGGTCGAGGCCGGTCGTCGGCTCGTCCAGGTACAGCACGGCCGGGCGGCCGATCATCGAGGCGGCCAGGTCCAGCCGGCGGCGCATACCGCCGGAGTACGTGCTCGCCGGGCGCTTGGCGGCCTCCGTAAGGGAGAACCGCTCCAGCAGTTCGTCGGCACGGGTGCGGGCGTCCTTGCGGGACAGGTCCAGCAGCCGGCCGATCATGTACAGGTTCTCCCAGCCCGGGAGCTTCTCGTCCACGGAGGCGTACTGGCCGGTCAGGCCTATCACCTTCCGCAGCTGCCGGGGCTGTCGTACGACGTCGTACCCGGCCACCGTCGCCGCTCCGGCGTCCGGGGTGATCAGGGTCGACAGGATCCGCACCAGCGTGGTCTTGCCGGCGCCGTTCGGACCGAGCACGCCCATCACGGTGCCCTCGCGCACATCCAGGTCGACGCCGTCCAGCGCCTTGGTCTCGCCGTAGTGCTTGACCAGTCCCCGCACAGTCACGGCGTTGCGTCCGCCGCCGGGGTTCTCATCGATTCGCGTCATGCCCTTGACAGTGCCAGGCCCCACCGACAAACCACCGACAGCGCCCCGACAGCGCGCCGACAGCCCCGCTCCGGGCGGCGACGGGTGGTGTTGAATCGGCCCCATGAGCGAGAACGAGCGCGCGGCCAGCCGTACGGCGGTACTGGTCTGCCAGGGGCGGGCGGTCGCGGACGGCAGGTCGGCGGTGGGCCGGTTCGCCGACCCGGTGGCGGTGCGGCTGCTGCGCGCCGAGGAGCGCATACGGGTGGACGAGGTGCGCGCGGGGATCCCGCCGCAGGGCTGGCAGGCGCGCACGGCGTACGAGAGTGTGCGGGCGTGCGCCGAGGTGGTGGGGCCGCGCACGGTCGCGATCGACGAGGCACTGCGCGCCCGTCCGACCGGCCAGCTGGTGATCCTCGGCGCCGGCCTGGACACCCGCGCCTGGCGGCTGCCGGAGCTGGCCGGGACGGATGTCTGGGAGGTCGACCACCCCGCCTCCCAGCGCGACAAGCGCGCCCGCCTGGCCGAGGCCGTCCCCGAACCGCCGACCGTCGCCCGCTCCGTACGGTTCACCCCGGTCGACTTCGCCGTCGACGATCTCGGCGCGGCCCTGGACGCCGCGGGCCACGACCCCGCGGCGCCGACGACCTGGCTGTGGGAGGGCGTCGTCCCCTATCTGACCCGCGACCAGGTCCGCGCCACCCTGACCGCCCTCACCGCCCGCACGGCCCCCGGCAGCACCCTGGTCGTCAACTACCAGACCCCCTCCCCGAAAGCCACCGTCGGCCGGCTGCTGGCCCGCCTCCTCGGCAGCTCCGTCACCGCCGGCGAGCCCTGGCTCTCCCTGTGGAAACCGGAGCAGATGGCCGCCCTGCTCACGGAGTACGGCCTGCACGTCACCTCCGACGACGGCCTCCTCACCCTCGCCCGCTCCCTCGGCACCCCGGCCCGCAACCGGACGTCCCTGGACTCGGGCCGGGTCGCGGTCGCCGAGCGCCGCTGACATACGGCCGGGAAGGGGGCAGCCCCGCTGACGGGGGAAGATCAGCGGGGCTGCCGGTGGTGCCATGGTGGTCCGGGGTCAGTGGACGGAGTGCTCCTCGGCCGGGAACGCGCCGCCGACCACGTCGTCCGCGAAGGACTTCGCCGCGGAGCCCATCACCTCGCGCAGATCGGCGTACTTCTTGACGAACTTGGGGACGCGCCCGGAGGTCAGGCCCAGCATGTCCGTCCAGACCAGGACCTGCGCGTCGGTGTCGGGACCCGCGCCGATGCCGACCGTGGGGATCTGGAGCGAGCGCGTCACCTCGGCGGCGAGTTCGGCCGGGACCAGTTCGAGGACGACCGCGAAGGCGCCCGCGTCCTGTACGGCCTTGGCGTCCTGGAGCATCCGCGCGGCCGCCTCCTCGCCGCGCCCCTGTACCCGGTAGCCCATCGCGTTGACGGACTGCGGGGTCAGCCCGATGTGGGCCATGACCGGGATGCCGGCCTCGACCAGCAGCCGGATCTGCTCGTGCGAGCGCTGGCCGCCCTCCAGCTTGACCGCGCCGACCCCGGCCTCCTTGACCAGCCGGGTGGCCGAGCGCAGGGCCTGCGTCGCGCCCTCCTGGTACGTCCCGAAGGGCAGGTCGGCGACGATCAGGGAGCGGCTGGTGCCCCGCACGACCGCCGACGAGAGCATCGTCATCTCGTCGAGGGTGACGGGCACCGTGGTGTCGTAACCGAGGTGACAGTTGCCCGCCGAGTCGCCGACCAGCAGGACCGGGATGCCGGCCTCGTCGAAGACGGACGCGGTCATCGCGTCGTAGGCGGTGAGCATGGGCCACTTCTCGCCGCGTTCCTTGGCGAGAGCGATGTCGCGGACCGTGATGCGGCGAGTGCCCTTACCCCCGTACAGCGCCTTGCTGCCGTCGGAGGGCTTGTTCTGGGCAGCCGAAAGCTGCGTCATGGCAACGGCTCCTTCAAGTCATCTCGAGGCGCCCTGACGGCGTCCCCGGATCCCCTCCATGGTGGCACCTCGTGCCAACCAGGGCCAGAGGGGTCCCCGTGATCCTCCCCGCGGCCGAACCCACCGCTCCACTTCGGGCAATGTCATGCCCCTGAACGAGTAAGGTCTCGGCAAATAAATTCCGATACGAGACGGTGCCGTATCGGAATGCCCCTACGCTCGAACACATGACAACTTCCGTCCCTGCCTCCCGCATACCGGAGGCGGTGCACCGCCGCCGTTGGGCGATCCTCGGCGTGTTGATGTTGAGCCTGCTCATCGTGGTGCTCGACAACTCGATCCTGAACGTCGCCATCAAGACCATCTCCACCCCGGCCCCCGTCGGCCTGGGCGCCACTCAGAGCCAGATCGAGTGGGCGATCAACGCGTACACCCTCGTCTTCGCGGGCCTGCTGTTCACCTCCGGCCTGATCGGTGACCGCCTCGGCCGCAAGAAGGTGCTGCTGGGCGGCATCGCCGTCTTCGGCATCGGCTCCGCCCTCGCCGCCGAGTCCGGCTCCCCGGGCCAGCTGATCGCCTACCGCGCGCTGATGGCCCTCGGTGCCGCGTTCGTCATGCCGGCCACGCTGGCCGTCCTGATGAACGTCTTCGAGCGCGAGGAGCAGCCGAAGGCCATCGGCATCTGGGCCGGCGGCGTCGGCCTCGCCATCGCCATCGGCCCGATCACCGGCGGCGCCCTCCTCGACCACTTCTGGTGGGGCTCGGTCTTCTTCATCAACGTGCCGATCGTGATCATCGCGCTCGTGCTGATGGTCTGGCTCGTGCCCGACTCCCGCGACCCGCGCCCGGGCCGCCTCGACCCGATCGGCGTCGTGCTGTCCGTCGTCGGCCTCGTCCTGCTGGTCTACGGCATCATCAAGGGCGGCCAGCTGGCCGACTTCACCGACCCGACCGTGCTCGCCACGATCGGCGCGGGCGTCGTCGTACTCGCCGCGTTCGTGGTGTTCGAGATGCGCAGCGATCACCCGTCGCTGGACGTCAGCTACTTCAAGAACAAGGTGTTCTCCAGCGCCATGGCCGCCATCGCGCTGGTCTTCTTCGCGCTGATGGGCGTCACCTTCTTCTCGGTCTTCTACACCCAGAGCGTGCGGGGCTACTCGCCGCTCCAGTCCGGCCTGCTGATGCTGCCGCTGGCCGCCGCGCAGATGATCTTCGCGCCGCGCGCCCGCCTGGTGGTCCAGCGGTTCGGCAACAAGGCCACCACGACCGCCGGCCTGGTGGTGATCGCCGGCACCCTGGCGGCCTTCGCCACCTTCGACGCCGACACGCCGATCTGGCTCCTTGAGGTCATCTTCTTCCTGATGGGCACCGGCATGGCGCACATCATGACGCCGACCTCCGTCGTCATCATGCAGGCGCTGCCCCGCGAGAAGGCCGGTTCCGCCTCCGCGCTGAGCAACACCTTCCGTCAGGTCGGCGGCGCCCTCGGCATCGCCGTCCTCGGCTCGGTGCTCGCCACCGCCTACCGCAACGGCATCGAGGACAAGCTCGCCGCGCTGCCCGCGGGCCTGCGCGACAAGGCCGGCGACTCCATCGAGGCCACCCTCGGCATCGCCCAGAAGCTCGGCCCGCAGGGCAAGCTCCTGGTCGGCCCGGCCGACGACGCCTTCCTGCACGCCATGCACGTCACCGCCTTCTGGGGCGCGGGCGTGGCGCTGATCGGCGCCGTGATCACGGCCCTGTACCTGCCGGGCCGGACGCGGGCGGACGAGCAGGAGAACGAGGAAGAGGAACTGGTCGCCGCCCTGGACTGAGGCCAGGCAGCGGGGCACCGGCCCCGCATCCGGCCCGGTGCGCCGACCGGACGGACGGCGCACCGGGCCCGCGTCCATGAACGGCTCGACAGCGGCTCGACAGCGGCTCCACGGGGGGAGGAGGCGGCTGCGGGACAATTCCCGCAGCACAGTGAGAGGACGGATCGACGTGAGCTTTGCCGACAACCGGTCCTGCCCGGCCGGACCCGCCCGGGGCCGGCCCCGCAGCGAGGCCGTGGAACAGGCCATCCTGGAGGGCGTGATGCAGCTCCTGGAGGACGGCGTCCCCCTCGCCGAACTCTCCATCGAGCGCATCGCGCGCACCGCCGGGGTCGGCAAGGCCACCATCTACCGCCGCTGGAGCGGCAAGGAAGAGCTGTTCGTCGACGTCCTGCGCACCGCCGAACCGCCCGACCCCGAACTCCCCGGCACCTCCATGCGCGACGACCTGATCGTCATCCTGGAGTCCCTGCGCCAGCGCGGCCTGGTCAGCCGCTCGTCGGCCATCCTGCACAACGTGTACGTGCAGATGAAGACCAGCCCCCGCATCTGGGCGGCGTACCACGCGGGCGTCGTCGCCCCCCGGCGCGTCCTCATGCTCGACGTGCTGCGGCGCGGCCAGCGCGACGGCGAACTGCGCCCCGACATCGACCTCGACCTGGCCAACGACATGTTCGTCGGCGCCATGCTGGTACGCACCGTCATGCGCCCCGACGGCGACCTGCCCGAGGACCTGGCCGAACACATCGTGGACATCACCCTGGAAGGGCTACGACCCGTCAGCTCCACAGTCTCGTAGCGCTGATGTGCATGTTTTGTCACAGACCACGCGCATCGCACCGCTGATCGGAACTCCCCGCGCCACCCGTTCGTCATCGTCTTCCGTACGGCCGTCATGGGACGGCGAGAACGGAGCCGATCATCCCCTAGGGTCGGAAGCAGGGGGCGAACGGTGTGCACGGCGGGCAGTGAGGCAGACGGCATGGCGCAGCAGGCATACATGACGGAGACGGCGGACGGCGGCTCGGGGCCCGAGCGACCGGGATCCCGGCTCCGACGCCTGCTGCACCGGATGCTCGCCCCCTGGCGCAACGACTCCGGCATCTGGCGCCGGGGCGCCGTCCTCACCGCGCTCGCGCTGCTGCTCGCGCTGGTGATGCTGCTGCACGCGCATGTGCCCAACACCGTGGGCAACCTCGGCAGCCTCACCGAGACCTTCCTGCCCTGGCTGGGCGTGTTCGTGCCGGTCCTGCTGCTGCTCGGCCTGTGGCGCAAGTCGGCGATCACCCTCATCGCCGTACTGCTGCCGGCGATCGTCTGGCTCAACCTCTTCGGCGGACTGCTCACCGACAAGTCGGGCGGCGGCGGCGAGCTGATGGTGGCCACGCACAACGTCAACGCCGACAACCCCGACCCGGTCGGCACCGCCCGCGCGGTGGCCGGCTCCGGCGCCGACATCCTCGCGCTGGAGGAGATCCCCGCGTCCAAGGTGTCGGTCTACGAGCGGGCGCTCGCGCCGACGTACAAGTACCACGCGATCGAGGGCACGGTCGGGCTGTGGAGCAAGTACCCGATGACCGGCGTACAGGCCGTGGACATCAAGCTCGGCTGGAAGCGGGCGATGCGCGCGACCGTGACCACGCCCGAGGGGCCGGTCGCGGTGTACGTCGCCCACATGCCCTCGGTACGGGTGAAGCTGAAGGCCGGCTTCACCGCCCGGCAGCGGGACACCAGCGCCGACGCGCTCGGCGAGGCGGTGGCCGACGAGACCCTGAGCCGGGTCATCCTCCTCGGCGACCTCAACGGCACGATGAACGACCGCTCGCTCAACGGCGTCACCTCCCAGCTGCGCTCCACCCAGGGCGCGGCGGGCAGCGGCTTCGGGTTCAGCTGGCCGGCCGCGTTCCCGATGGCGCGGATCGACCAGATCATGGTCAAGGGCGTCGAGCCGGAGAGCAGCTGGACGCTCCCGCGCACGGGCAGCGACCACCTCCCGGTGGCGGCCCGTGTGAACCTGGACACGCCCTCGTAACCCGACGGAATAGCGGGCCTGAGAGACTTTGTTCCGTACCTGAACTTTGACATGCTCCAGGGGCGACCTCGTCTCCGGAACAACATGCCCCTGGAACACCATGTCCCGGGTACGACGCTCTCCTCCACGCTCCCGAAAGGCACAGGCCCCTCCATGCCCCTGGCCCTGCTCGCGCTGGCCGTCGGCGCCTTCGGTATCGGAACCACCGAATTCGTGATGATGGGACTGCTCCCCGACGTCGCGTCCGACCTGCACATCTCCATACCCTCGGCCGGGCACCTGGTCTCGGCCTACGCGCTGGGCGTCGTCATCGGCGCCCCGCTGCTGGCCGCCGTCACGGCCCGGATGTCCCGTCGTACGGTCCTGATCGCCCTGATGGTCTTGTTCGTCGTGGGCAACGCGCTCTCCGCGTTCGCCCCCGGCAACGGCTCACTGCTCGCCGCGCGCTTCCTCAGCGGGCTGCCGCACGGGGCGTTCTTCGGGGTGGGCGCGGTGGTGGCGACCACCATGGTCCCGCCGGAGCGCAAGGCACGCTCGGTCTCCCTGATGTTCCTCGGCCTGACGGTCGCCAACATCGCGGGCGTCCCGGCGGCCACGCTGATGGGCCAGCACCTGGGCTGGCGGGCCACCTTCCTCGGGGTGAGCGCGATCGGCCTCGCCGCGATCGCCTCCCTGGCCCTCCTGATCCCGCACGACCACACCCACGCCTCCGCGACCGGCCTGCGCGGCGAACTGGCCGCGCTGCGCCCCCTGCCGGTGTGGCTCGCGCTCGGTACGACGGTGGCGGGTTTCGGCGCCCTGTTCGCGGCGTACAGCTACGTGACGCCGATGCTGACGGACGCGGCGGGCTACGCGGAGACGAGCGTGACCCTCCTGCTGGCCCTGTTCGGCGTCGGCGCGACGGCGGGCAACCTCCTGGGCGGCCGCCTGGCCGACCACTCGCTGCGGGGCACCCTGTTCGGCGGCCTGATCTCCCTCGCCGTGGTCCTGGCCCTGTTCCCGCTCCTGATGCGGGCGGAATGGAGCGCGGCACTGGCGGTCACCCTGCTGGGCACGGCCGCCTTCATCACCGGCTCCCCCCTCCAGTTGATGGTGATGGAAAAGGCCTCGGTCGCCCCCTCCCTGGCCTCCTCCGCCAACCAGGCCGCCTTCAACCTGGCCAACGCGGGCGGCGCCTGGGTCGGCGGCATCGCCCTGGCCGCGGGTTACGGCACGACCTCCCCGGCCCTCGCGGGCGCGGCGCTCGCGGTGCTGGGGGTGGGGGTGGCGTTCGCGGCGTACACGGTGGACCGCCGCCGTACGGTCCCCTCGGCCGGCCGGGTCGTCACCTCGCACCTGTGCCTGCCGGAGGACTCGGAGGCCCTGCGCTCCTGAGCCTGGTGACCGTGGTGACCTTGTGCGACGATGCGGCTACCCCGCCGACCACGAGGTGCGCCATGACCTGGAAACCCACGGACCGCGACCTCGCCCGCCTGGTCCGGCGGGGCGAACGCGAGGCGGCCGCCGATCCGACGGCGACGGAACTCCACCGGCGCCTCCGGGACCGGGACAACCTGGAACTGGACCACGACCACCGGGCCCGCTCCGACCGCTCCGCGATCCTCGGGGCGCTGGCCGGTCTGGTCCTGCTGGCCGTCTTCGTCGTCGGCTCGGTCATCGCCCATCACCGCTGACCCCGGGTCAGGGCCGGGCGAGGCACCCCGGCACCGCCACCTCGCCGAAGTCGGCCGGCTCCCACCCCCGGACCACCTCGCACCAGACCGTCTTGCCCCCGGGCCCGCGCTCCACCCCCCACCGCTCCGCCAACGCGGCCACGAGCACGAGCCCCCGCCCGCACTCCGCCGTCTCGGCCGCCGACAGAACGGTGGGCATTCCGCGCGGGTCGGGGTCGG
>NZ_MUNF01000401.1 GCF_002154555.1 Streptomyces murinus | reverse complement strand
GTGGCGGGGAGGGCCAGGGCGGAGAGGGCGGCGGTGAGGACGGTGGTGGCGGCGATACGGCCGACGAGGGACATGAGGTCTGCTCCGGATCTCGGGGTGGACGTGAATGCCGTGCGGGTGTCCCGTCGGGGGGCGGGGGCCCTTGGCGGCGGTCCAGATCCTGTCGTTCCGCGGGCGTCGGCAGTAGTCACGTGAATGTGCTCCCGGAGTCGCGGGGTGTCCCTCCCCTTCATGTCGCGCACTTTGCTGAGGGGCCCGGGAGGTGGTGGGGCGGGGCGGGGGTTCGCATGCTGGAGAGGCGATTCCCGTGCGATCTCCGTGCGATCCGAGTGCGATCCCCGTGCGTTTCCCGTGCGTTCGACGAATGAGAGGGACCCCATGTCTTCGCCTGCCGACACGATGCCGTCACCCGACTTCTCCCCCCGCGAGAGGGAGGTGCTCGCCTCCCTGTGCGACGGGGAGACGTACCCGTCCATCGCCCGCCGGCTCGGCATCAGCCGGCACACGGTGGACACCTATGTGCGCAGGCTGCGCAGCAAGACGGGCGCGGTGAGCCGTGCGCAGCTCGTCGTCGCCGCGGTCAGGTGCGGGGTGTTCGATGTGCACGCCCAGGCGAACCGGAGCTGACCGAACTCGGGTACTCATGTCGGAGCTGCCCGAACTCGGTTACTCAATGGGGGCGCCGGGCCGTGCGGAACGGTTCGCGGTCCAGCCCCCGCCCGTGGGCCGGGGTGGCCAGGGAGAGGGAGATGAGCCGGCTGCCGGCGGCCGCGGTGACGGTCGTACGGGAGCCACGCGGGAGGTAGAGGACCTCGCTGGTCAACAGCGGCAGGACGAGGGGCCGTTCGGGCTCCTCCGCCGTGGCGACGGACCAGTGGGTGCGGCCCGCGGTCTGCACCACCAGGGTGTGCGCCGGCGCGGGGCCGTCGAGCGGGGCGCCGGAGGTTTCGTTCACGGGCACGCCCAGAGCGGACGTCAGGCTGCGCGCGAGGTACGCGGACAGCCGGCGGTCGGACGCCGGGGAGGTCCGGTCCGTCGTGTCGTACACGGCGGGTTCGTGCTCGGGCCACAGCAGGGCGGGCGAACGGTCCGTGCAGGCGCGGAGGAAGAGTACGACCTCCTCCACGTACGCCTCCGGGGACTCCGGAACCACCGTGCCGTCGTACGCACTTCCCCAGACCATGCAGGCTTCACCATCGTCGTCGTGACTCGCGGCCGTCCCGCGCTCCTGGCCCGAGGGGCGGGAGCGGAGACCCTTGCGTGCAGCATGCCGTATCGACACGCGCACCGTCAGTCACGGGTTCGCGTGACCGTCCACCTCCTCCAGCAGCCCGGAACGGGCCGCGGCGACGCCCGCCTGGAAGCGGCTCGACACGTTCAACTCGGAGAGGATGTCGGCGACATGGCGGCGTGTCGTGCGCAGCGACATGCCGAGGCGCCGGGCGATCGCCTCGTCCTTGAGGCCGTCGGCGAGCAGGCGCAGGATCGTGCGGTGCAGCTCCCTGGAGACCGCTTCCATGGCGCGCCCGGTGGCGTCGACGAACGGCCTGGCGTGGGTCCAGGCCAGCTCGAAGATGTCGTACAGGTAGGCCACCACCGGTGGTTCGCTGATGAGGATCGCGCCCTGGCCGTCGTGTCCGGGCGCGGGGATGAAGGCGGTCTCCCGGTCCACGATGATCAGCCGGCCGAACAGTTCGTGCAGCGTGCGGTACTCCGCGCCGCGCGCGGAGAGCTCCGCCACGTAGGCCTGGCTCGGGCCGTTGAAACGCGCCGTGTGATGGTAGAGGGTGCGGATGCGGACGCCCCGGTCGAGCATCGCCCGGTCGCGCCCCATGGCCTCGGCCATCGCCGCGGGGACCCGGGAGCCGCCGCCGGGCTGGCAGGAGACCAGTTCGGTACGGCAGCCGTCGCTGAGCCGGTTGAGCCGGTCGCGGACCTCGGCCACCGTGGAGATCTCCTGGAAACCGCCGCCCCAGGAGCGCGATTCCCGCTGGAAGACCAGGCTGAAGGGATCGACGCTGCTCCTGATGTGCGCGATCGCCTCCTGGCGCTCACGGATCTGCGCCTCCAGGGGCGCGGTACGACGGCTCGCCGCGTCCTCCGCGGGTACGACGGTCAGCCGGGATCCCGGCAGCGGCTCCTCGGCCAGCAGCCCGGTCTCCAGGAGGCGGGAGAGGGCGCGGCGGACGTCGGCGAGGTCGGCGGGCAGCTCGCGGGCGATGGTCTCCGGGTCGTGCGCGCCCGCTCTCTGGTTGCGGACGAGCCAGGCGTAGACCCTTAAGTCCATTGACTCCGACTTGAGTTCATCAGGGGTCGATCGTGGGCAATGAGGAGCTATGTCCATGTTCGCTCCGTCCTCCCCTTGCTGCCTTGCCGTTTGATGAGGCATCGGAAACCTGGCGGACGACATTGAGTTTTCCGAGACTGAGATCACCGTAACGTCCTTGTATAGGGAACGGAGTTCGCGTCATGAGGCGCTTCCTCATCGCTGTGACCGGCCTGTTGGCGGTCTTCACGCTCGGCATGGCCTCCTCGCACCACGGCGCCCCGGAGCGGGGCACGCAGGTCCAGGCGTCCTGCCAGGCCGCGCCGCCCGGGATGCGGGGAACGTGCGCTGACAGCTCCTGGGGTGGGTGAGTGCGTTTTTCGGGGTTTGGTTGCCCGGGCGTCACCCAGGAGGTGGCGAGCGTCGCTCCTGTGGGTGGTACCGGGTGTCGCCCTGCGGGGTGAAGATCAGGATAGGACGCTAGCCAAGTATTTCGGTGACCGTTGTAATCTGGAGGCATGGTCACCGACACGCGACCGCGCCCGTCCGTAAGACGCGGGCTCGCGCTGCTCACCTCGGAGCGGCCCCGCCCCGAGGCGATCCGCGCGCGGCCGAACGGCTGGTGGCTGGCCGTGGCCGCGGTGTGCTTCGGCGCGTTCATGGGCCAGCTGGACGCCAGCATCGTCACGCTCACCTACGGCGGTCTGCGCACCGGCTTCCACGCCTCGCTCGCGGCCGTCGAATGGGTCTCGCTTGCCTATCTGCTCGCCCTGGTGGCGCTGCTGGTGCCCGCAGGGCGCCTTGCCGACGCCCACGGCCGCAAACTGCTCTACCTGTACGGCTTCGCCGTCTTCACCCTCGCCTCCGCGGCCTGCGGCTTCGCGCCCTCGCTCGGGGCCCTCGTGGCGTTCCGCGTGGTCCAGGCGGCCGGCGCGGCCATGATGCAGGCCAACAGCGTGGCGCTGGTGACCACCAGCGCGCCACGCGAGCGGATGCGCAGCGCGCTCGGCGTGCAGGCCGCCGCGCAGGCCCTGGGGCTGGCCCTGGGACCGACGGTCGGGGGCGCCCTGGTGTCCACCCTGGGTTGGCGCTGGGTGTTCTGGGTGAACGTGCCCGTAGGCGTCGTCGCGCTCGTCGGCGGCCACTACCTGCTGCCCCGCACCCGGGCGCGTACCCGGGTCACCCGCTTCGACTGGCCGGGGCTCCTGCTGCTGGCCGCGGCCACCACCGGTGCCCTGATGGGCGTCTCCGCGGCCTCCGGGCTGCCGGTGCCCGGCTGGGGCGTGGCCGCGCTGTTCCTGGTCGCGGCCGGGGCGGGGTGGGCCTTCGTACGACGCCAGCGGCGGGCGGCCGCGCCCCTGCTCGACCTCGCCCTGCTGCGGGTACGGGCGGTGGCGTACGGCCTGGTGGGCGCCCTGAGCGGCTACCTGGTGCTGTTCGGGCCGCTGGTGCTGG
This sequence comes from Streptomyces murinus, assembly GCF_002154555.1. GTDB lineage: Bacteria > Actinomycetota > Actinomycetes > Streptomycetales > Streptomycetaceae > Streptomyces > Streptomyces murinus. Next base: position 190 of record NZ_MUNF01000401.1, on the reverse strand, counting down.
TGCCCGTCGTGCTCACCGCGCGGGGCGTGTCCGAGCTGACGGCGGGGCTGGTGCTCACCGCGCTGCCGGCCGGGTTCGCGCTGGCCGCGACCGGGTGCGACCGGGTGCTGCCGCGGGGCCTCTCGGACCGGGGGCGGTGCCTGGCCGGCGCGGGGATCTTCACGGCGGCGCTGACCGCGCTGCTGGTGGT
>NZ_MUNF01000400.1:539-4215 GCF_002154555.1 Streptomyces murinus | reverse complement strand
GCATACGCCCGCGCCCCCCACGGCGCGCCCCCGGCATACGCCCCGGGCCTCCCTGCGGCGCGCCCCGCTCAGTCCCTCAGCATCTTGTCGCGGACCGGGATCCATTCCAGGGCCGAGCGGATGCCCTCTTCCAGGGAGAGGGTCGGGGTCCAGCCGAGCAGGCGGGACGCGCGGTCGCTCGTGGTGTAGCCGCCGGCCACGTCCCCCGGCCGGGGATCCGTGTCGATCGTGGCCAGGGGCGTGCTCACGACGTTGTTGAAGGCCGCGCAGAGCTCGCGGACCGTCGTACCGGAGCCCGTGCCCAGGTTGATCGCGATCGACGGCGCGGACGCGGTCAGGAGGGAGTCGAAGCGCTCGATCGCCGCGACGTGGGCCGCCGCGAGGTCCCAGACGTGCACGTAGTCACGGATGCCCGTGCCGTCGCGGGTCGGGTAGTTCACGCCGGTGACCGGGAACGGCGTCCCCGCCTGATGGGCCCGGATCAGCATCCCCAGCGCATGGCTGGGCCGCTTGAGCTGGAGACCGGTGCGCAGCAGGGGATCCGCGCCGACCGGGTTGAAGTACCGCAGGGACAGCACCCGCATCTGCCCGGCCGCGGCGATGTCCGCGAACATCCCCTCGCACACCGCCTTGGTCCGCGCGTACGGGCTCTGCGGCGCCAGCGGCGAGTCCTCGGTGACGGGCGAGCCGTCCTCGGCCCGGTAGATGGACGCCGAACTGCTGAAGACGAGGCGGTCGCACCCGTTGCGCCGCAGATGCCCGACGAAGGCCAGGCTCTTGGTGACGTTCGCCTCGTAGTAGCCGATCGGATCCGCCACCGACTCCGGCACCACGATCAGCGCCGCGCAGTGCACCACCGCGGTGATGTCCGGGTGCTCGGCGAAGATCCGGTCGACCAGGGCGCCGTCCGCGATGTCGCCCTCGTAGAAGACCCGCCCCTCGGTGAACTCGGCACGGCCGCGGACCAGGCTGTCGAGGATCACCGGGGTGATGCCCGCGTCCAGACAGGCCGACGCGACGGTGCTTCCGATGTAACCCGCTCCACCGGCGATGAGGACAGACACGTTGATTCTCTTCCCGGTCTCGTTCCAGACCCAGTAGTTCCAGACCCAGCAGTTCCGGACGGTTCAGCAGTTCCGGACACAGTACGAGCAGGCGGCCGCCGTCCGTCAGCGCAGCAGCCGCCGCAGTCGCCGCAGCCGTCCGCGCAGTATCCGCGCGAGTCCGCGCACCCCCGTCGCCACGCGCAGCGCCAGCGCGCCGGAGTGCGTCGCGTACGGCTGTACGAGCAGTACGCCGTGCCGGAGGTCGGGTACGACGCGTCGGCGCAACCGTCCGGCGCCCGCCCGGGCGGCCGCCGTGGCCTCGCGCTCCGCGCCGTCCGCGAAACGCACGGCCAGCCGCAGATCCCAGACACCCGCACCGAACGCGCCCACGTCCAGGGGCAGTTCGGCCGACCAGAGATCCGGCCCGGCGGGGGCCAGGGCGGCCGTCGTACGCCCCCGGGCGCGCGCGTCGTCCCGGGACTCCCAGCGCACCTCCACCTCGCGCGGCCCCGCCTGCGCCACCCTGCCGTACAGCTCGTGCAGCCGCAGCGTGAGCGCCCCGGTGCCCGCCCGCGGGCGCACCTCCGCGTCCAGCGCGAGGGGGAGCGTCTCGACGGGATCGGTCAGGAAGGGCGCGAGGGACACCTGGGGCAGGTCCGCGGACCAGACCGGGGCGCCGTCCGGGGTACGGGCGTACGGCGGGAGCAGCCGGCCGGGACGCGCGGCCAGGTCCCGCAGCCGGGGCAGATCGCGCGGCTCGGGCGACTCCAGGAGCAGCCGGCCCAGCAGCCGGCCGGGGGAGCCCGGATCCTGCTCCCAGTCGGCGGCGTCGTAACGCCCGAGGTACGCACGGGTGTGCGTCCACCAGGCGTGCCGGTACTCCGCGTCGCGCAGGCCCAGTTCCCGTGCGTACATCCGCACGTCGTGGTCGAGGAACTTCGCCCGCGCCGCCCGCGCCAGTTCCTTCTGGCCGGCGGCCAGCAGAATGTCGTACGCCAGCGCGCACGCCCGCGTGCGCGCCTCCCAGTTGTCGATGTGCCCCCGGTCGAGGGAGAGCGACAGCCGTTCGGCGGCGCGGCGCACGTGCCAGACGTAGACACGGTCCGGCACCAGCGCGATGCGCGGGCTCGCGGCCAGGACCCGGGCGGTGAAGACGAAGTCCTCGTAGAGGAAACGGCCTTCGGGGAAGCGGATGCCGTGCTCGCGCAGGAAGTCGGTGCGGTACAGCTTGTTGACGCACAGCGTGTCGTGGACCAGAAGCGGGCGCTGGGCGGGGCGAGCGAGAACGGAGTGCGCCGTGTAGAGGGGCTCCTGCCAGGGCTGTTCACGCCCCGAGGGCAGCTCCCGGCGCACACACAGTCCGCTCGCCACCGCGGCGCCCGCCCCCTCGGCGGCCGTCAGCAGCGCGTCCACCGCGCCCGGCGGCAACACGTCGTCGCTGTCCAGGAACATGACGTACGGCGCCGTCACCGCGTCGATCCCGGTGTTGCGCGGACTGCCGCAGCCACCGCTGTTGACGTCCCGCCGGATCACCCGCAACCGGGCGTCGCCGGCGGCCATCCGGTCGAGCGACTCGGCGCTGCCGTCCGTGGACCGGTCGTCCACCGCGACGACCTCCGCGACCGAGGGCCCCTGCGCGAGCGCCGAACGCACGGCGTCGGCCACATGGGCACGGTCGTTGTAGCCGATCACGACGACGCCGACGGCGCCGGTGCGCGGAGTGCTCTGTGGGGTCTGTGTGTTCTCTGTGTTCTCTGACTGGGCGGGCGAGTCGGGAAGCATGGGGTCCACAGGCCGGGAGCGTAGAAATGTTCGGTAATACTCCGTTAAGAGATGCTTAGTGCTCGGTTTGGTAGACGGTCGGAATCAGGGCAAGGTTGTGTTCTTTGCTCACCATTTACCATCGGTGCGGCCGTGGCCCGCCACAGCCTGACGAAGGACAGCACCGCCGCGGCCGTCAGCAGCCCGTTGCGGCCCAGCATCAGCAGACAGCCGGCCCAACTCCCCCCGATCACCTGCCCGTAGCACAGCGGGTACACCACCGTGCTCAGCGCCGACGCCGCCAGGACCAGCACCGCCACCGGACGCTGACCGGTGTGCCGCGAGACCAGGCACACCGCGGCGAGCCCGATCAGCCAGACCATGTACTGCGGGCTGATCACCCGGCTGGTCACCGTGAACAGCAGCACCGCGCACAGCGCCGCGTCGGCCGCCGTCGCCTCGGTCCAGTGCCGCGCCCGCACCCGCCACAGCACCAGCAGCCCGAACGCGGCCGCCGTCAGCGCGAGGGACACGGCGGCGACGACGGGCACGTACGGACCCACCAACTCGATGGCGCCGTACTGGTAATGGGGCCGGCCGGACCACCCCGCGTGCCGGGCCAGGTTGAGCGCCGTACCGCCCAGCGACTCGATCTGCACCCCGCGCCCGCCCTGTTCCGCCAGGAAGGACAGCGGATGCCGGAACGCGACGGACAGCAGCCCCAGGATGACGGCCCCGGCGCCCGCCGCCCAGGTCCACGCGCTCCGCGTCGCCGCGCCCCGGGGCGTGCCCAGGAGCACCAGCGCGGGCCAGCCCTTCACCAGCGCGCCGAGCGCCCCGAGCACACCGCCCGCGCGCGGGGAGCGCGT
>NZ_MUNF01000400.1:0-486 GCF_002154555.1 Streptomyces murinus | reverse complement strand
GCGGCCAGTGCGAGCGTCACGAACGCCTGGACGTACGACAACCCCGGCACCAGCCCCGGCGCCAGCAGCACCGCGCCCGCGCCCGGCGGGTACTGCCACAGCGTGTCGTGCACCGGGTACGACCCCTGTTCGAGCACGCCGTACCAGTGGAGGTACAACCGCCCCACCTCCCGCGCCACCGAACCCCCGCTGAGCAGCGGCGAACTGTCATGCGCGAGCAGCCACAGCATCAACGCCCGGGTGGCGAACCAGCCGAGGGCGAGCCTGAGGACGGGGCCGGGGGTGACACGGGGACCGTTCATCGCGTTGGAGCCTAAGCCGGGTGGATGGAGTATCGGCGGCGATACGCCGCAATCACCCGCAAACATCGTCTCATCGCAAAAGATCGGGCCGTGGTGAACGTCGGGCTCCCTGTGGAAGCTGTCGAAGCTGTGCCAGCGCCGTCGCGGAAGCCGCCCGGGGGGCGGGGGCGGCGCGGGGTCGTGG
>NZ_MUNF01000040.1 GCF_002154555.1 Streptomyces murinus | reverse complement strand
GTGGAGTGTCGGGGCGTGGGGTGTCGGGGTGCGGGGTGCCGAGGTGCGGGGTGTCGGGTCAGGGGAAGGGATGCGGCGCCGGATTGAGATCGGCGGGCGCCAAGTCGTCGTCCCGCAGGCCTGCTTCGCGCAGCGCGGTGCGCATCCGGGGCATCAGCGGGGCGCGTTGGCGGCTCGTGCCGAAGTCGATCGGGAGCAGGCCGGGCACCAGGACCTTCACGGTGTGCAGGCCCAACTCCCGCTGTTCCGGGGAGGTCTGGTCGACCACGACGACGTCGAAGCCGTGCGCTGTGACGGCGCCGACGCACGCCTCCACATCGGTGCGCAGATCGGCGGCGGGCAACAGGGCGCCCTTCCCGGTGGCGAGGGAGGCGAGCGGCACCCGTTCGGCGTCGTCGCGGCCGCGCAGCAGGAAGTCGGTGTGCCGGCCCATCTCGGGCAGCCCGTACAGCAGGGGGTGGTCGTGCAGCACCTGGACCTGGCCGAAGTCCCCCGCCATGCGCCGCAGTCGGGGTTCGTCGCGGGCGGTGCGGCGGCGCAGGTTGACCGAGTCGGTGGCGATCTCGCACAGACCCCCGGCGAGCGCGGCCTCGGGGTCGAGGGAGGCGCCCGCGCCGAAGCAGAGCAGTCCGGGTCCGCCGTCGACGCGTTCGGCGACGGCGGTCACCACCGGTACCGGGAAGGTGACGCGGGTGTCGAAGAACCGGGCCCGGTAGCCGTACATCGCCAGCCGGTCGACCATGGCGCGGGTCGCGGCCCGGGTGCTGCTCGCCGGGTCGATCTCGGGCAGCCGGAGCCGGCCGAACCAGGCCAGCAGGAAGGCGTCGCGTTCCACGGTCTCCATCAGTCCGTGGTAGACGGCCTCGGTCAGACTGCCGCCGGAGGCACAGCCGTTGGAGCTCTCCTGGACGAAGCGCCGCCGGATCCCGCCGGGCGCGTGGTAGTAGGCCACGACCTCGGGCACGAGGACCGGCCGGTCGTCGCGCAGCGACCAGCCCCACACCCAGTCCACCGGGCGGTCCGGCGCGAACCGCGGCACCTCGGGGGCGGTGGCGTGGAAGGCGTCGGAGTACAGGCCGGTGACGCGTGGGTCGACGGCGAGGTCCCCGAGGTCGTCGAGGGTCGCGCGGAGCACGGTCCGTTTGGCGCGGGCCCGCATCCCGGCGAACCGCTCCAGGCCCTCCAGCACTCCGACGCGCACACTGGTGCCGTAGGAGTCGGTGTGGCCGCCCCAGTAGCACTCCCGCAGGTAGTCGCCCGAGCGGGTGGTGAAGGCGCCGATGACCGAGGAGGTCGAGGCGGAGGCCAGGTCGGGTGCGAAGGAGGGGCCGAGGGCGCCGGTGACGGGGTTGACGAACGCCTGCGGCACCAGGTCGTACGCGGCGAGCGGGCGTGCGCGGAAGTCGGCCGGGTCGTGCTTGGCGCCGGGGTCCAGGGTGATCCTGGCGCCCTCGGCGGTGTCGTCCGGCCGGGTCCCGCAGCACGGGCACTCGCCGTCGGGGACCAGCGCGATCCGGGAGACGCGCAGGGTCTCCAGGTCCAGCAGCCACACCCAGGGGTGCCGGCCGCCCCGGTCCCCGCGGGCCACCGCCGTGACCAGTGCGGCGAGGGCGTCCACCGTGAAGCCGGCCAGCCAGGGCGGGGTGCCGGTGGCCCGGGGGCCGGTGCCGCGTTCCAGCGCGTCCCGCAGATATCCGGCCCGCACCGCCTGCCAGCGGCGCGCGAGGCACCGGGGGCAGCCGGGCGCGCCGTCGGCCGGTACGGGACCGACCAGGGCGTGGTGTCCGTACAGACCGACCGGTACCGCGTCCCGCGTGAACTCATCGGCGTCGACGGCGAGTTCGTCGCGGACGCCGAGCGGGGTCACGGTCACCGGCGGGGTGCCCGGGCGCCCGGCGAGGGCGGCGGTGAGCGCGGCGCACACCGCGTCCCACGGCCCGGCGGCCGTGGGCGGGGCGGGGTGCGGAGCGGTCACGGTCTCAGTGGGCACGACGCGTCCCGCGGGTCAGCACGACACGCGACGCGAACACGGCGCCCTCGGCGAGGTCGGGCGCGGTGACCCGCACCGCGAACGCGTCCCGTCCGGCCGCGGCGAGCCCGTCGAGGACGGCGGGCCAGGTGGTCCGCGCGGCGGGGGCCGGTACGACGCCGTCGGGGACGAGGGTCGCCGCGTCCAGGTCGGCCCACAGCGGGTCACCGGCGTCGGACTCGCCCCCGGCGCGCCGCAGTTGCTCGGCGCCGAGCAGATCGCGCAGCGCCTCCAGGACGGCCTCCCGGTGCCGCAGCCCGCTGCCGGTGGCCCAACGGGTCACGCCGCTGGGCTCGTCGGTGAACCGGGCGAGCACGACCGGCAGCAACGGGCCTCCCAGGTCCAGGACTTCGGCCGTGACACCGAGGTTCTCCGCCGAGCGCAGCAGGAACCGCAGTTCCGGGTCCTCGGTGAGGGTCGCGGGGTCCACGGTGCGTACCGGGTGGGTGCGGCGGACGGCGGCGTGCAGCGCGTCCTGGGCGAGCGCGGTGCGCAGGGCGCGGGCGAGTGCGGCCCGGGGGCTGCCCGCGGCGCCGGTGCCGGCGGAGCTCCGCTCGAACAGGCCCGCGTCGTTCCAGCCGCCGAAGGTGCGCACGGCGCCCGCGGGCACCAGTACGGTCCGCCCGTCGAGCAGCGAGGTGGCCTCGCCGAAGTGGGCGATCCGGTCGGCGGGCACGTCCAGGCCGCTGGAGACGGCGAGTTCGGCGGGGGCGAGGCGGGTCCACTTCCCGGCTGCGGCCTCCAGCGCGGCGGCCGTCAGCACCTGGGCCGGTACGACGTGTTCGACGTACACCTCGGCGGCTCGGAACAGCGCGTTCAGGCGGGCCCCGGCGACATGGTGGACATCGGCGGCGGACACCTCGCGGGTCCGTCCGGGGGCGAGACCCAGCCGTACGGTGCCGATCTTGAGCGGTGTCTGCTCCCACTCGTCGTCGGCGTACGCGGTGAAGACGCCTGCCGCCTCGCGGACCAGGACGTCGCGCTCCTCCAGCGCGGCGAGCGCGGCACGGGCGGCGTCCTCGTCGGCGGCGCCGTCGGCGGGCGCGGCGGCGGACTCGTCCTCGGGGTGGGCGGTGCGCAGGGCGTCGACGCCCTCCGTGTGCTCGCCCTCGGGGGCGGCGGAGCAGTAGGGACATCGGGGATGCGGCAGCAGCGGCTCCGTCAGCACATCGAGGGAGTCGAGGTCCTGGACGACGAGCCGGCCGCGGGTCTCGGCGGGCAGCGCCCCGGTGACCAGGCGGAACACCTCGAAGGCAAGGAGATTGCCGAGCATCCCGGCGAGCGGGCCGCCGATGAGCGGCGCGGGGGTGCCGAGCGGTGCGGCGGGTCCGACGGACGCCCACAGGTCGGCACTGTCGGCCGCGTCGGTGCCCGCGCCCAGCCGCAGCGCGGCGCAGCACCAGCAGCCGGTGTGCCCGGCGGTCATCTCGGGGCCGATGACGGCGCGGTCGCCGAAGGTCCACGCGCCGAGCAGCCGGCGCCCGGCCGGCACGCCCTCGCTGAGCAGCCGCAGCAGTTGCCGGGATCCGGCGGCGGGGGTCACCAGGACGGTGTCCCAGCCCTCCAGTTCGGCCCAGCCGTACGTGCCGTCGGAGGCTTCCCCGAGGCGGGCGAGCCGGGGAGCGCAGCCCGCCTCGGCGAGGGCGGCGGCCTCGGCG
>NZ_MUNF01000004.1 GCF_002154555.1 Streptomyces murinus | reverse complement strand
TCCGCAGCTCCGGCAGCGCGGGCGAGATCAGCGTGAGGGTGCGCACCAGATCGGGGCGTACGGCGGCCACCCGTGTGGTGACCGCGCCGCCGAGCGAGTTGCCGAAGAGGTGGACGGTGCCGTGCCCGGAGGCGTCCAGGTAGCGGATGACGGCCCGCGCGTGCCCGGTGACGGAGTAGTCGCCGTCGTCCGGGGGCGGGGAGTCGCCGAATCCCGGCAGATCGATCGCCTCGCCGGCGACGACGCCGTCCAGCTCGGCCATCAGGTCCGACCAGTTCTGCGAGGAGCCGCCGAGCCCGTGCACATACAGGGCGCGCGGCAGGTCCTCGCGCACGGGCGGCCGGTAGCGCACCGACAGGGTGACCCCCGGCAGGCCCACCGTCCGCAGCCGCTCCCCGTCGCCGACCCGGACGGGCGCCACCCTGGGGAGGACGCTGGCGGCCGGCGCGGAGGGCGACTCGGTGGAAGACATGCGGGCAATGTTACGAGGTGATCACACCGGGGTTCGTGTGTTCGCCGTCACAGAATGAGCCGTTCCGCGCATGAGCCGTTCCGCGGGGGACAACCGGGGCGCGGACGGGCGCGCACGGCATGGCGTCCGGATCGGCCGTCTCCTAGGCTCGTAGCAGAGGGCACCCGCGTGTGGCCCCTGCCGTGCCCAGGGACGTCGTAGGAAGGGAGCCCATCATGGCCCAGGATCCGACCGAGCCCGACACCATCGAGGAACTGGACGAGGAGACGGCCCCCGAGCTGGGCGTCGAGGAGCCGGAAGTGGACGCCGTCGAGCAGCAGGCCGATGTCCGGCCCGAGCGCGACGACACTTTGACGGCGGAGAAGAAGGACCGGGCGAACGAGGCCGATCTGCTCGAACAGGCGCGCGTGGTCTCGCTCGACGAGGACGACTACCGCTGATCGACCGCGTGACTCGGCTTTCGCCGTCGTCCGGTACATGAAATTCTGCGCTCGCACCGCGCACACCACGGTTACCGAAAAGTACGATGGCCGCGCGGTCGACACCGCATGTGGACGACATTGGGAGGCGGCGTGACAGCCATCGAGCAAACAGAGGCAGCACGCCCGCGCGGCACCCGGCTGCCGCGCCGAGCCCGACGGAACCAGTTGCTGGGCGCGGCCCAGGAGGTCTTCGTCGCACAGGGCTACCACGCCGCGGCGATGGACGACATCGCCGAGCGGGCCGGCGTCAGCAAGCCGGTGCTCTACCAGCACTTCCCGGGCAAGCTCGACCTCTACCTCGCGCTGCTGGACCAGCACTGCGAGGCGCTGATCCAGTCGGTGCGCGGCGCGCTGGCGTCGACGACCGACAACAAGCAGCGGGTGCGGGCGACCATGGATGCCTACTTCGCCTATGTGGAGGACGACGGCGGCGCCTTCCGGCTGGTCTTCGAGTCGGACCTGACGAACGAGCCCGCCGTGCGCGAACGCGTCGACAAGGTGACCACCGAGTGCGCCGAGGCGATCTGCGAGGTGATCGCGGAGGACACCGGCCTCTCGCGCGCGGAGTCCATGCTGCTCGCCTCCGGTCTCGGCGGGCTCGCCCAGGTGGTGGCCCGTTCCTGGCTGCACAGCGATCGCAGTGTGCCGCGCGACAACGCGGTACAGCTCCTCGCCTCGCTCGCCTGGCGCGGCATCGCGGGCTTCCCGCTGCACGGCAACGAGCACCACTGAGTCGCGAACGAGCACCACTGAGTCGCGTCACGGTGTTCATTCCCGGACGGTGTTCGCTGTTGGCGTTCCCGGCCGACCGCGTGCACGTCCCCTCACCGGGCTAATGTGTGCTGGTACGGCGCGGAAGATCGCGCACATAACTGACCGTCGGAGGGACAAAGCCGTGGAGGTCAAGATCGGCGTGCAGCACGCGCCCCGCGAGATCGTTCTGGAGAGCGGTCAGAGCGTCGAGGAGGTCGAGCGCCTGGTGTCCGACGCACTCGCCGGGAAGACGCAGCTGCTGACCCTTGAGGACGAGAAGGGCCGCAAGGTCATGGTGCCGACGGACAAGTTGGCATACGTGGAGCTCGGCGCGCCGACCGTGCGCAAGGTGGGCTTCGGCGCGCTGTAGTCAAGGCCATGGCAAGGGCCCGGCGGCATTCGGCCGCCGGGCCCTTGTGCTGAGCGGATGACGCCGAGCGGATTCGCACACAGTAACGACACAACTCCTCCATAGCGGAGGATTGCAGTCCGCAGGTCACGGGTAAGACGGGCTACGACCGTTCAAGGCAGACCGGCCGTGGGAGGGACCCCCGTCATGATCCTGGAAGCACTCGGCACCGCCGTGCTCGGTCTCCTGCTCGCCTGGGCGGCGACCGTCCGCCTCGCCCACCGCCTCCCGAACCGCCCCCTGGTCTACTCGACCGGCACCGCGGGCGCCCTCCTGGGCGACTTCGTCACCCACAGCGCCCTGGGCTCGGGCTTCACCCTCGTGCCCTTCCTGGGCGCGGCGATCATCTCGGCCGCCTCCCTGTCCCTGCTCCTGCGCCCGTCACGCGCCCGCCGCTCCCTGACGGCGTAAGCAGCGCCCCTCAGGGGCGCGGGGAACTGCGCGACCAGCCACAACTCACCCGCAGCCGCGCAACTCTCCGCAACCACCCCCTATGAGGGCGCTACGCCGCCAAACCCAGCGCGGCCATCCGCTTGGTGTGCGCCTCCGTGATCCGCGTGAACATCCGCCCCACCTCGGCCAGATCGAACCCGTCGGCCACCCCGCCCACCAGCATGGTGGACAGCGCGTCCCGGTCCGCCACCACCCGCTGCGACTGCGACAGCGCCTCACCCATCAGCCGCCGCGCCCACAGCGCGAGCCGCCCGCCGACCCGCGGATCGGCGTCGATCGCGGCCCGCACCTTCTCCACCGCGAACTCCGCGTGCCCGGTGTCGTCGAGCACCGCGAGCACCAGTTCCCGGGTGTCGATGTCGAGCCGCGCCGCCACCTCCCGGTAGAAGTCGCTCGCGATCGAGTCGCCGACGTACGCCTTGACCAGGCCCTCCAGCCAGTCCGAGGGCGCCGTCTGCCGGTGGAAGCCGTCCAGCGCGGCGACGAACGGGTCCATCGCCCCCGTCGGGTCCTCGCCGATCTCCGTCAGCCGGTTCCGCAGCCGCTCGAAGTGGTGGAACTCGGCCGACGCCATCTTCGCCAGCTCGGCCTTGTCCCCGAGGGTCGGCGCCAGCTTCGCGTCCTCCGCGAGCCGCTCGAACGCCGCGAGCTCTCCATAGGCGAGCGCCCCGAGCAGATCCACGACGGCGGCGCGGTAGTGCGGCTCGGCGGCGGCCTGCGCCCAGTCCTGCGCGGCGACACCGGTCGGAACGGGGGCGGCGGACGCGTTCTCAGGCTTGTCAGAGCTAGTCATGAGGCGCACAATAGCCCGCTTGGCGCCCCCCTCAAGCCCCCGGTCGATCACTGTGACCACCACTACGTGACCAATTCGGCCATCGCATGTGCGTGGATCCGGGGTATGGTGGTAATGCGCCTGGGAGTGCGTCGACGGTGTTCGACGTGTTCCGACAGGGCGCACGCATGAGGATGCCCGGTCGGTGGCCCGATCGGCTCCGACCCGACAGACCTCCGTGGCCGTACGGCTCCATACGTACGACGACCGGAGGGACACCCTCAGCGGTACGAGCGCTAGAGCGTCGGCCGAGGTCCCCTGTCTACGGCTTGCCTTGACAGGTACGCCTGTACGGCAGCCGACGTCCCCGGCAGGTCAGTCCTGACCCCCCGCGCTCGCCTCGCACCGCGCCACACAGAAGAGGCAGCACCCTGACTACGACGTTTCGAGACCTTGGGATTCTCCCCGAGACCGCCGAGGCCCTGGAGGCCGTCGGCATCGTCAATCCCTTCCCCATCCAGGAGATGACGCTTCCCGTCGCCCTTTCCGGCACGGACGTCATCGGCCAGGCCAAGACCGGCACCGGCAAGACGCTGGGCTTCGGCCTCCCCCTCCTGGAGCGCGTGACCGTCCCCGCCGATGTCGAGGCCGGACGCGCCACCACCGACGCACTCACGGACGCCCCGCAGGCGCTGGTCGTCGTCCCCACCCGCGAGCTGTGCACCCAGGTCACCAACGACCTCCAGACGGCCGGCAAGGTCCGTAATGTGCGCGTGCTGGCCATCTACGGCGGCCGGGCCTACGAGCCCCAGGTCGAGGCCCTGAAGAAGGGCGTCGACGTCGTCGTCGGCACCCCGGGCCGACTGCTCGACCTCGCGGGCCAGAAGAAGCTCGACCTGAAGCACATCAAGTCCCTCGTCCTCGACGAGGCCGACGAGATGCTCGACCTGGGCTTCCTGCCCGACGTCGAGAAGATCATCGGCATGCTTCCGGCCAGGCGCCAGACCATGCTGTTCTCGGCGACCATGCCGGGCGCGGTCATCGGCCTCGCCCGCCGCTACATGTCCCGGCCCACGCACATCCGCGCCACCGCGCCGGACGACGAGGGCGCGACGGTCGCGAACATCAAGCAGTTCATCTACCGCGGCCACTCCATGGACAAGCCGGAGATGATCGCGCGCATCCTCCAGGCCGACGGCCGCGGCCTCGCGATGATCTTCTGCCGCACCAAGCGCACGGCCGCCGACATCGCCGAGCAGCTCCAGCGCCGCGGTTTCGCCTCCGGCGCGGTCCACGGCGACCTCGGCCAGGGCGCCCGCGAGCAGGCGCTGCGCGCGTTCCGCAACGGCAAGGTCGACGTCCTCGTCTGCACCGACGTCGCCGCGCGCGGTATCGACGTCGAGGGCGTCACCCACGTCATCAACTACCAGTCCCCCGAGGACGAGAAGACGTACCTGCACCGCGTCGGCCGCACCGGCCGCGCGGGCGCCAAGGGTACGGCGATCACGTTCGTGGACTGGGACGACATCCCGCGCTGGCAGCTGATCAACAAGGCGCTGGAGCTGGACTTCAACGACCCGGTGGAGACGTACTCCACGTCCCCGCACCTGTTCTCCGACCTCGGCATCCCCGCGGGCACCAAGGGCGTACTGCCCCGCTCGGAGCGGACCCGTGCCGGTCTGGACGCAGAGGTGCTGGAGGACCTGGGCGAGACCGGCGGACGCGGCTCCCGTGGCCGCGACCGTGATCGTGACCGCGACCGTGGTCGTGGTGGCCGCCAGGACCGCCAGGACCGTGCCGAGTCCCCCGCCGCCGAGCAGGAGCGTCCGGCGCGCACCCCGCGCCGTCGCCGTCGCACCCGGGGCGGCGCCCCGATGGACGCGGCCGTGCAGGCACCGGCCGCCGAGTCCACGTCCGTGGAGGAGTCGGCGACCCGCACCCCGCGCCGTCGTCGTCGCACCCGCAACGGCGCCCAGGCGCCGGCCGCGGTGACGCCGGTCGTCGAGGTGAGCACCGAGGCGCCGCAGGAGGCGCCCGTGGCCGCCCCGTCCCCCGCCGCGGCGGAGGTCGCGGAGGTCGTCGAGAAGCCGCGTCGCCGTCGTACCCGCAAGGCCGCGGAGCCCGTGGCGGCGGAGCCGGTGGAGAGCGCCGTCGTGGAGACCCCGGCGCCGGCCCCGGCCGTCGTCGTGGAGCCCGAGGCGGAGGCCAAGCCGCGCCGTCGTACCCGCAAGGCGGCCGAGCCGGTCGCCGAGGCCGAGGTGGAGACGGTGGAGGAGGCCAAGCCGCGTCGCCGTACGCGCAAGGCCACCGAGGCTCCCGCGGTCACCGCCGAGGCCGAGGCCGAGGCCGTCGAGGCGGAGCCCAAGGTGCGCCGCACCCGCAAGGCGGCCGTCGCCAAGACGGACGCGGTGGAGACGGACGCGGCCGAGGCCAAGCCGCGGCGCACCCGCAAGACCGCCGCCGCCGAGCCGGAGGCCGACGCCCCCGAGGCCGAGGCCAAGCCCCGCCGCACCCGCAAGACGGCTGCCGCCGCCGAGACCGCGACGGACACCGCCGAGGCCACCGAGGCCAAGCCCCGCCGCACGCGCAAGACCGCCGCCGCCGTCGAGGCAGCCGAGGGCACCGAGGCCGCGCCGCGTCGCCGTACGCGCAAGGCCGCGGAGCCGGTCGCCGAGGCCGAGGCCGTCGAGGCGGAGCCCAAGGCACGTCGTACCCGCAAGGCGGCCGTCGCCAAGACGGACGCGGTGGAGACGGACGCGGCCGAGGCCGAGCCCAAGCCGCGCCGCACCCGCAAGACCGCCGCCGCCAAGCCGGAGGCCGACGCCCCCGAGGCCGAGGCCAAGCCCCGCCGCACCCGCAAGACCGCGGCGACGGCCGAGACCGCGACGGACACCGCCGAGGCCACCGAGGCCAAGCCCCGCCGCACGCGCAAGACCGCCGCCGCCGTGGAAACGGCCGACGGGGTCGAGCCGGCCGCTCCGAAGGCGCGGCGGACCCGTAAGGCCGTCGCCGAGACGGCCACCGCGGAGATCCCGGCGCAGGCCACCGGCGAGCCGGAGGTCAAGCCGCGCCGCCGCACCCGCAAGGCGACGGCCGCCGTGGAGGCACCGGAAGCCTGATCCGGCGCCGCCGCAGTCTCTGACGGCCCGGTCCACCGAGGTGGACCGGGCCGTCGGCGTCCCCCCGGCACCCTCCGGCTAATCTCTCCCCCATGAGCAGGCCCGATACCTTCGTACCGCCCCCCGGCGCCCGTGCGTACGCGCTGGACACCGCGCGCGGGGAGTTCGCCGTCGTCGACGCTCCGGTGGCCGAGGGGGTCGAGGCGAAGGGGGTCGTCCTGCTGCTGCCCGGGTTCACCGGCAGCAAGGAGGACTTCAACCCGCTGCATGTGCCGCTGGCCGAGCGCGGGTACCGGACCGTGGCCGTGGACGGGCGCGGGCAGTTCGAGTCGGAAGGCCCCGAGGGCGACGAATCGGCTTACGCGCAGGGCGAGTTGGCGGCGGATGTGCTGGCGCAGGCCGCGGCGCTCGGCGAGCCGGTGCATCTGCTGGGCCACTCCTTCGGCGGCCAGGTCGCCCGCGCCGCCGTCCTGCTGGACCACACGCCCTTCCGGTCACTGACCCTGATGGCATCGGGACCGGCGCGGATCTCGGAGTCCCAGCGGGAGCGGGTACGGCTGCTGCGGGACGCGCTCGCCGTGCTGACCATGGCGCAAGTGTGGGACGCGATGCGGGAGATGGAGGCGCCCGAGCAGACCGGGACGCCCGAGCCGGGTGACGCCCCGGGCATCCAGGAGGACATGCGGCGCCGCTGGATGGGCACGAAGCCCGCCCAACTCCTCGCCGCCGGGCGTCAGTTGTGCGCGGAGCCGGACCGGGTCGCGGAACTGGCCGCCCTGGCACTGCCGTTCCATGTCGTGTCGGGCGCGTACGACGACACCTGGCCGGTGCCGCTGCTGGACGACATGGCGATACGGCTCGGCGCGCACCGCACGATCATCGACGGCACCGAGCACTCCCCCAACACCGAGCGCCCGCTGGAGACCGCCCGCGCTCTCGCCGACTTCTGGGACGGCACCGGGGGCGATCGCTAGTACTGCGCCTGCAAGTGGTCCCAGAACCCGTCCCTGAGGGCCCGGCGCAGATCGGCCTGGCCGCGCAGGGAGTACTGGAGCAGGCCCTCGGCCTCGACCAGCAGGTCCTGGTCGACGGAGCCGGGCAGATAGGGGTGGCCCGGCAGCAGCTCGACCAGGGCGTCGCGGCCCCGGGAGGCCAGCCACTTTGCGGCGATCTGGGCGCCGACGAAGCGGACGTCCTCGCGGGTGGGCCGGGCCCCGGCTCCGGCCTCGTAGGCGGCGGCCGTGCGCCGGGAGACGTACGGCTTGAAGAACTCCAGGTCCAGGGTGCGCTGGCTGTCGACCTCCCACAGCAGCGGCTCGGCCTGGTTGCGGCCCTCGGGTGCCTCGATGCCCCACAGATGGACGCGGGCGCCGTAACCCTGGGCGGCCTCGACCGCGGAGACCAGGTCCTCGTCGCCGCCGAGCAGGGCCGCGTCGCTGATGGCGCGGTGCCGGGCCAGTGACTCCAGATCCGTGCGGATGAGGGAGTCGACGCCCTTCTGCTGGTTGTTGGCGTTGAGGTTGCCGAGGCGGACCTTGACGTCGGGGAGTTCGGCGATGGACTGCTGCTCGGCGGTGTGGATGCGCCGCCGGGCGCCGTCGTACCAGTAGACGCGCAGCAGCCGGCTGTCCGCGAAGACGGTGCGGGCGCGGTCGATCAACGCGTCGATCAGGCCCTCGGCGTCGACGTCGAAGGCCCGGCGGTCCTCCGTCCCGGCGACCAGGCGGCCCGCGGCCGCGTACAGATACCCGGCGTCCACGAAGATCGCGTGGGTCGAGGGTGTCTTCGCCACCTCGGCGAGCATGCGTTCGAGCAGCTCATTCGTACGGTCGATGCGGGTGGCGAGATGCGCCAGGTCGTCGTTCATCGCCCCCCATTCTCCTCGCCGTCACACTGTGAACACAACTGCTCCCGGTCGGTCCCAGGCGATCTCATACGGTCACCGACGACCACCTACCGGTCAGTAGTTAGGCGTTCGAAAAATTTCTTTAGCGTAGGGAATGTTTGTAACACGCGGCACGTTGACTCAGTACGACGCCGGATACACATCCGGCGCGCCAAGTAGTTCTCCGCAGGAGGATGACCAGACGAAGGGAGAAGCCTGTGCGCTTCGAAATCATGCGACTCGACGAGGTCGACGGCACCACCGTGGACAGCACCGTCGTGGACGCCGCCTCCGTCAACCGGATCGTTCAACAGGCCGCCGCAGTGGGGCAGCGCCTGTGGATCCGCCCGGCCGAGACCCCGGCCTCGTAACGGGGTTCCCGCTCAAGCCTTCCGGGGGAACCGAGCCGTATACGACGGCGCGGTCCCCCCGGATCACCTGAGCGTCAGCTTCCGTGGATCACCTGGGTGATCCCGTTGATGATCTGCTGCACCGCGATCGCCGAGAGCATCATGCCCGCGAGCCGCGTCACCAGCACCACGCCGCCGTCCTTGATGACCCGGATGATCAGCAGCGAGTAGCGCATCACCAGCCACAGCACCACATGGATCGCGAGGATCGCGACCCACACGGATATCTGCGTGCTCACGCTGTCGGCCTTCTGCACGGCCAGGATGACGGACACGATCGCGCCGGGCCCCGCGAGCAGTGGCATGCCGAGCGGCACCAGCGCCACATTGACGTCCTTGGTCGCCTTCGGCTCGTCGTTCTTGCCGGTGAGCAGGTCGAGCGCGATCAGCAGGAGCAGCAGACCGCCCGCGATCATCAGGGCGGGCACGGACACATGCAGATAGTCGAGGATCTGGTGCCCGAGGACGCCGAAGACGGCGATGACCCCGAACGCGACGCAGACGGCCTGGAACGCCATCCGCTTCTGCACCTTCGCCGGCCGGCCCGCGGTCAGGGCGAGGAAGATCGGGGTGATCCCAGGGGGATCCATGATGACAAAAAGGGTCAGGAACAGAGAGCCGAAGACGGCGATGTCGAACATGCGGAAGTACTGGCCTTGCTGAAGAAGAAGAACTGAGGGTGTGAGCGCGCGTCGGCCGCGGAGGCGGCCTCAGGCTCCGCCGGCCCCCGGGACCGGGAACGCGCCGGTCGCCCGGCGGGTGATCTCCCCGTACACCTCGGGGTCGGTGGTGTAGTCGCCGAGCGCGACGGTCTTGCGGCTGCCGTGGTAGTCCGAGGAGCCCGTGACCAGCAGGTCCAGCTCCTTCGCCAGGCCGCGCAGCCGGTCCTTGGCGGCGGCGTCGTGGTCCATGTGGTCGACCTCGATGCCGTCCAGGCCGGCCGCGGCCATCTCGGCGATCGCGGACTCGGGGACGGTGCGGCCCCGCTTGGCGGCGGCCGGGTGCGCGAACACACAGACCCCGCCCGCGGCCTTGACCAGCCGGATCGCCTCGAAGGGGTCGGTCTCGTGCTTCGGCGCGTAGGCGCGGCCGCCGTCGGCGAGCCACTCCTCGGTGAACGCGTCGCTCACCGTCTTCACCACGCCCAGCTCGACCAGCGCGGACGCCACATGCGGGCGCCCGACCGAGCCGCCGGCGGCGATCCGCTCGACCTGCTCCCAGGTGACCGGCACGCCCAGCGCGTTCAGCTTGGCGACCATGCCCTTGGCCCGCGGCACCCGGTCGTCCCGGACCAGCTCGCGCTCGGCGAGCAGAGCGGGCTCCTCGGGGTCGAAGAGGTAGGCCAGCATGTGCATCGAGATGCCGTCGATACGGCAGGACAGCTCGGCGCCGGGGACCAGGGTGAGCCCGGCGGGCAGCGCGGCGATGGCCTCGGCATGGCCGCGGGTGGTGTCGTGGTCGGTCAGCGCGATGACGTCCAGACCGGCCGCGGCTGCATGGCGCACCAGCTCGGCGGGGGTGTCCGTGCCGTCGGACGCCGTGGAGTGACAGTGCAGATCGATGCGCACGGTGACTCCAGACGGGCCCGGGACGGAAGAGGACACCTCAGGATAACCGGCCGGGACACCCGCTTTGTCACGACCGATCCCGAGGTACGCCCCCTACAGCCCGACCCCCTACAGCCCCTAGGGGCGCAGCAGCCGGGGTGACAGCGCCCCGCAGGGTGCCAGGTCCAGTTCGGCGCCCGCGTCGCGCAGATCGGTCAGGACCAGCTCGTCGTACAGCAGCAGGCCCGCCTGCTCGGGCCACAGCACCGCCCACAGCCACATGCCGAGCGCTTCCCCGGCGAAGACGGCGCGGTCGTCCGGGGTGCGGTAGACGTGCCACAGGGGTGTGGGGCGGCCGGCGGCGAGCACCTTGGTCTGGGGTGGTTTCTCGACGTTCATGTACGGCCCCGGGTCCGGGCCGTCGATGCCCGCGTAGCGCGCGCCGAGGCCGACGCCCATCTCCTCCGCGACCAGGATCAGCTCCCCGGGGCCGCCGAGCGGGCCGGGCCCCGAGCAGGCGACGGCGGTCGCGCGGCCGCCGCTGCGGTCGTCGCCCGCGTAGGCCACGCCCGTGAAGAGCCAGCCGACCGGCAGCGGCCACGGCATCCACAGCGGGACATGCGTGCGCTTCGCCACCGCGCCGAGGGCCTCGACGCTGGGCGGGATCACGGGCTGTAGCGGAAACACCGCCCCGTGGGCATCGCACTGCCACGTGTCGGCGAAGAGACCGGGAGCCCTGACCCGGCCACCACAGCGCGGGCAACTGGGTTCGCCCCTCATAGGGCTCCACGGTCCTACCCCGGCCCGTCCACGTCAAGGACGATCACCCGTCCGGGCGCCCTGACCAGGTCAAGTAGATGCATCTTGCATTAATTAGCAGAGCTAACTTAGTATGTGCATAAGCCAACTATCTGGCCGGCAACCGGTCAGCCACCTACGCGCTATCCAGCAGAACGGGAGAAGCACATGGATCCCCTAGACGCGGGAGCCGGCAGCATCCTGCGACAGCCCAAGGCGGTCTGGGCCACGGCCGGCGCCTCCGTCGTCGCCTTCATGGGCATCGGCCTGGTCGACCCGATCCTGCCGTCGATCGCGCAGGGCCTGCATGCCACACCCAGTCAGGTGTCCCTGCTCTTCACCTCGTACTTCCTGATCACCGCGGTCGCGATGCTGCTGACCGGCTTCGTCTCCAGCCGGATCGGCGGCAAGAAGACGCTGCTGCTCGGCCTCGCCTTCGTGGTCGTCTTCGCCGGTCTCGCCGGCACCTCGGACACGGTCGGCCAGCTGGTCGGCTTCCGGGCGGGCTGGGGCCTCGGCAACGCGCTGTTCGTCTCCACCGCGCTCGCGGTCATCGTCGGCGCGGCGGCCGGCGGCAGCGCGGCGGCGATCCTGCTCTACGAGTCCGCGCTCGGCCTCGGCATGGCCTGCGGCCCGCTGCTCGGCGCGGTGCTGGGCAACATCAGCTGGCGCTACCCCTTCTTCGGCACGGCCACGCTGATGGCGATCGGCTTCCTGTGCATCACGGTGTTCCTGAAGGAGCAGCCGAAGCCGGCCCGCAAGACCTCGATCCTGGACCCGCTCAAGGCGCTCGGCCACGGCGGCCTTGCCTCGGCGGCGGTCTCGGCGTTCTTCTACAACTACACGTTCTTCACCGTGCTGGCCTTCACCCCGTTCGTGCTGAACATGACCCCGTACCGCTCCGGCGCGGTGTTCTTCGCCTGGGGTGTGCTGCTCGCGGTGTTCTCGGTGGTCGTCGCCCCGCGCATGCAGGAGCGGTTCGGCTCGCTGAAGGTGCTCGGCGGCTCGCTGGTGCTGCTCGCGGCCGACGTCCTGGTGCTCGGCTACGGCAGCCACACCGCCGCGATCGTCTGCACCATCCTGTCCGGCGCCTTCATCGGGGTGAACAACACCGTCTACACCGAGCTGGCGCTCGGCGTCTCGGACGCCCCGCGCCCGGTGGCGAGCGCGGGCTACAACTTCGTCCGCTGGTTCGCGGCGGCGGCCGCGCCCTACTTCGCGCCGAAGATCGAGGAGTGGACCGACATCCACATCCCGTTCGTGGTGGCGGCGGTCACCGCGCTGCTGGGCGCCGTGGTGGTGGCCGTACGGCGCCGCTCCCTCGTCCACGAGGCCGAGGAGCTGGCACCGCGGCACGCCACCGAGGACGGGGTCACGGTCTTCGCCAACTGACCCGTCGCCAGGTGAGCTTGCTCACTCCAGCGGTACGGACCTGCGGACGGGATCCCGCAGGTCCGTACCGTGCGTCAGCCAGCGTTCCTGGAGGGCCTGGGCGCCCTGCACCCGCTTCCAGGCGGCCTCGTTCGGGGTCATCGGCAGCAGCGGCAGGAACCGTACGGGATCCAGCGGATCGTCCAGCTCCAGATCCTCGACCAGTCCGCCGCCCTCGCCCACCAGGACCGAGGTGAAGGGGGCGCCGGGCCACAGCGGATCGCCCACGTCCAGGGAGGCGCCCGGGGTCACGATCAGCCCCTCGACCTGCGGGGAGGCGGCGAGCACGGCGAGCGGGCGGAGCACCTTGTCGGTGTCGGCGACGCCCGCGCGCACGGACAGGACCAGTTCGGCGCGGGGGCCCTCGACGGGGTCGGCGACCAGCGCGGTGGGGTCGCTCATGGGGTGCGCGGACATGCCGAGGGTCGCGTAGCGGACGACGTCCCCCTCGGTGAAACGGAGCACCTCGATGCGGTCCGTGCCGAGGAAGGTGACGGCCGCGCGCGCGTCCGGAGTGCCCAGGGCGGTGGTCAACCGTGCCTCGACCAGAGGAAGAACATCAACCATGCAGTGAGCATAGAACTCGTCAGCAGCGGGCAAAGCGGCACCTTGACAGCAAGGGCGGCTGGTACTCTGAGCCGGCGGTTCGGGGCGGCGTGCCAAGCACGCTGTCAAGCCCGGAACCCTGGGAACTCCCTTACGAGGGACCGGCCGGAGGAGGTGGGGCTGTCATGGATCGAAGTCGACCTGGTAGTACCACTCGCTCTTCCGCCCGCTGAATGTAGTCACTGGCTGTCGTAGCCACTGACCGGTTTTCGTTCTGGCCGGCTGCCGCCTTCCCGTGCGCGTCACTGTTCGGAAGAGCACTTCGTCTCGCTTTGCCTGATCTGCATCAGTTCTGCATCAGCAGCGAAATCGCCACCGCAACGGTGCGGTGCTCCCCGCTTTGTGGACGAGCCAAACACCTTCCCCCGCCCCCGGCCGGGGAAATTCCTGGAGGACGTCCCCATTCCGGGTAGTTCCACCCGTCGTCGGCGGTCTTTCGTTGCCTGTCGCGAAGGAGCCTGCCCATGTCGATGATCCGCGACCTGCGCGCCGTGGTCCGTCCCTCCCGCGTCTCGCCGCGCAAGGCCACGAGCGCGCCGTCCGCGTCGTACGACACCACGCGTGACCCCGCCACCCCGTCGGCCGTGGTCGACTGCGCCGTCTACCGCGACGGCCGGCGCCTCGTCAGCGCGAAGCCGCTCACCCCGCAGGAGGCCATGCGGCAGGTGCGGCGCGACGGCGGCTTCGTGTGGATCGGGCTGCATGAGCCGACGGAGGCCGAATTCGCCGGTATCGCGGGCGAGTTCGGGCTGCACCCACTCGCCGTCGAGGACGCGGTGCAGGCGCATCAGCGGCCGAAGCTGGAGCGCTACGACGACTCGCTGTTCACCGTCTTCAAGACCATCCACTACATCGAGCACGACCAGCTGACCGCGACCAGCGAGGTCGTGGAGACCGGCGAGGTGATGTGCTTCACCGGCCGGGACTTCTTCATCACCGTGCGGCACGGCGGCCAGGGCTCGCTGCGGGCGCTGCGGCACCGGCTCCAGGACGACCCCGAGCTGCTGGCCAAGGGGCCCTCGGCGGTGCTGCACGCGATCGCCGACCATGTGGTGGACGGGTACATCGCGGTGGCCGACGCGGTGCAGGACGACATCGACGAGGTGGAGACCGAGGTCTTCTCGCCCGGCCGGGGCGGTGTCTCGCGCGGTGTGGACTCCGCGCGGATCTACCAACTCAAGCGCGAGGTCATGGAGTTCAAGCGGGCGGTGGCCCCGCTGCTGCGGCCGATGCAGCTGCTCAGCGAGCGGCCGATGCGGCTGATCGACCCGGACATCCAGAAGTACTTCCGGGACGTCGCCGACCATGTCGCCCGCGTCCATGAGCAGGTCGTCGGCTTCGACGAACTGCTCAACTCCATCCTCCAGGCCAACCTCGCGCAGGCGTCGGTCGCGCAGAACGAGGACATGCGGAAGATCACCGCGTGGGCCGCGATCATCGCCGTGCCGACGATGGTGACCGGTGTGTACGGGATGAACTTCGAGCACATGCCGGAACTGCACTGGAAGTACGGCTACCCCATGGTGCTGACCTTCACGGTCGCCGTGTGTGTCGGCATCCACCGGGTACTGAAGCGCAACGGATGGCTGTGAGCGGCGTGGATAGGGTGGACGCATGACAAGCGAGCTGCTCACGCGGGCCCTCATCGAGGAGGCCGCGAAGAAGTCCGGCCTGCTGTGGGTGCGGGGCGCGCAGGCGTCCGCCGCGCATGCCGTGTGGCATGTGTGGCACGAGGGCGCGGTGTGCCTGGTGGGCGACGGGCCCGGGGAGCAGCCGCTGACGGGGCTGGCCGACGGGGGCACCGCCGAGGTGACCGTGCGCAGCAAGGACAAGGGGGGCCGGCTGGTCTCCTTCACGGCCGCGGTGAGCGAGCAGGCGCCCGGCACCCCGCAGTGGGAGGCGGCGGTCGCCGAGCTCAAGGGCAAGCGGCTGAACGCCCCCGACGCCGAGGTGATGACGGACCGCTGGGCGCGTGAGTGCCGGGTGCTGCGCCTGGTGCCGACGGGTGCGGTGGCCGCGCTGCCCGAGGGCGATCTGGCGCAAAGACCGGTGCCGACCCCGGTGACCACGCGCCGGCCGGTGCCGGCGGCCCTGCCGAAGCTGCTCGCGAAGCGCCGTAAGGGGCGGTAAGGACCCTAGGGGGCCGCAACCCTCGTACCCCTGGCGCGTCTGCCCCGCTACGACGTCGGCAGCTGCTGCCCGTAGTCCACCGTCTCCGAGTCCTTGGGTTCGGTGACGGTGAAGTTCGCGCCCCAGTCGGAGAAGCGGAGCGTGCCCGCGTGGCCCGCGCGGGTGAGGGCGAGGGGGTAGGGGGTGCCCTTGAGGGAGACGTCGAGGGTGCCGCCGGAGCCGTGGTCGCCCGTGATGCGGACCGTCGGGGTACTCGCCAGGGTGTGCCGTCCGTCGGTCGCCAGCGAGCCGTGCAGTGTCAGCAGACCCGAGAGGAGGACGTCCTTGTCCGTGAAGCCGCTGAACTTCTTGTACGCGGGGTCCCCCTGCGGCACCTTCACGTACTTCCCGTCGAGCTTGGCCGCCGCCCCGCTCCCGTCGCCGCCCTTGCTGTCCGGCTGCGCCCAGAAGGCCGCGTCGGCCTTCAGATACAGCTGGGTGCCGACCCGCAGCAGCCTGAACGTGTCGGCGCCCGAGGTCACCGAGCCGGTCCCGCCGTCGTCCTTGAGGCGCATGTCGAGCCGGTACGTACGGCCGCTGGTCACCACGGTCCCGGACAGCCGGACCGCCGAGGCACCCTGCGCCGCGGACCGCGTGCGCGCCTGGATCTTGTCGGCGGACAGCTTGCCGACCCCGTTCGTGCCCGCGTCCGGATCGCCGCCGCCGCATCCGGTCAGCACCGCCGCGCCCGTCACGGCCAGCACGCACAGCGCGGTCACCGGACGGGTACGGCCGAGGGGAATCGCAGTCACAGGTGAGGTCGCCTTTCCGACGGTTCCTTCAGCGGCGTACCGCAGCGTACCGGTGCCCGGGGCACCCGGCGGAGCCAGTCCGTCCGGACCCCCCACCAGGGCGTATCCGAGCGGTACGGGCTAGCCTGAAGCGCAACCGTGCGGGCAAATCCGAGCAATTCACCGACAAAAGCAATCCCGGTCGCAAACCACTTCGACCACTTCGCGCAGACCCTCGATGTAAACCTCGTACGCACGTTCCCTGACAAGGAAGCAGAACCATGGCAGCCGGCGCCCCCCGGATCTTCGTCTCGCACCTCGCCGGGGTCCCCGTCTTCGATCCGAACGGCGACCAGGTGGGGCGGGTACGCGATCTCGTCGTGATGCTGCGGGTGGGCAAGCGGCCCCCGCGGGTGCTCGGCCTCGTCGTCGAACTGTCCACCCGGCGCCGCATCTTCCTGCCCATGACCCGGATCAGCGGCATCGAGTCCGGCCAGGTCATCAGCACCGGTGTGATGAACGTGCGCCGCTTCGAGCAGCGGCCCACCGAGCGGCTGGTCTTCGGCGAGCTGCTGGACCGGCGGGTCACCCTGGTGGAGACCGGCGAGGAGGCCACCGTCCTCGACATGTCCGTGCAGCAGCTGCCCGCGCGCCGGGACTGGGAGATCGACCGCGTCTTCGTCCGCAAGGGCCGCAAAGGCAGCGCGTTCCGCCGGGTCAAGGGCGAGACGATGACCGTGGATTGGTCCGGCGTCGCCGGGTTCTCCCTGGAGGAGCACGGACAGGGCGCCGAGAACCTGCTCGCCACCTTCGAGCAGCTGCGCCCCGCCGACCTCGCCAATGTGCTGCACCACCTCTCCCCCAAGCGGCGCGCCGAGGTCGCCGCCGCCCTGGACGACGACCGGCTCGCCGACGTCCTTGAGGAGCTGCCGGAGGACGACCAGATCGAGATCCTCGGCAAGCTCCAGGAGGAGCGCGCGGCCGACGTCCTGGAGGCCATGGACCCGGACGACGCGGCCGACCTGCTCTCCGAACTGCCGGAGGAGGACAAGGAGCGGCTGCTGAGCCTGATGCAGCCCGGCGACGCGGCCGACATGCGGCGCCTGATGTCGTACGAGGAGCACACGGCCGGCGGTCTGATGACCACCGAGCCGATCGTGCTGCGCCCGGACGCCACCGTCGCCGACGCGCTCGCCCGCGTCCGCAACCCCGACCTCTCCCCCGCGCTCGCCGCCCAGGTCTACGTCTGCCGTCCGCCGGACGAGACCCCGACCGGCAAGTACCTGGGCACGGCCCACTTCCAGCGGCTGCTGCGCGACCCCCCGTACACCCTGGTCAGCTCGCTCCTTGACGACGATCTCCAGCCACTGTCCCCGGACGCCTCGCTGCCGGTGATCGCCGGGTTCTTCGCCACCTACGACATGGTGGCCGCGCCCGTGGTGGACGAGGCCGGGTCGCTGCTGGGCGCGGTGACCGTCGACGACGTACTGGACCATATGCTGCCCGACGACTGGCGTGAGACCGAGTTCCATCTGGAGGAGAGCCCCGAGGGCGAGAAGGGGGCCGGCCATGCCTCCTGAGCGCGAACGGGACCGCACGCCCGCCGGAGCCACGGCCGCCGGCCGCCCGCGCACGCCCCGGCTCGACCAGCCGCGCCCGCCCCGGCGCCGGTTCCTGCCCGAGTGGGACCCGGAGGCCTTCGGGCGGCTGTCGGAGCGGATCGCCCGGTTCCTCGGCACGGGACGCTTCATCGTCTGGATGACGATCGTCATCATCCTCTGGGTGCTGTGGAACGTGGTCGTGCCCCGGCATCTGCGGTTCGACGAGTACCCGTTCATCTTCCTGACCCTGGCGCTGTCCCTCCAGGCGTCCTACGCCGCGCCGCTGATCCTGCTCGCGCAGAACCGGCAGGACGACCGGGACCGGGTCAACCTGGAGCAGGACCGCAAGCAGAACGAACGGTCGATCGCCGACACCGAGTACCTGACCCGGGAGATCGCCGCGCTGCGCATCGGTCTGGGCGAGGTCGCCACCCGCGACTGGATCCGGGCCGAGCTCCAGGACATGCTCAAGGAGATGGAGGAGCGGCGCGGTCACGGCGGCCCGGTCGTATTCCCGGCGGAACGGACGGAACGCCCGCCGGGACGTGACGCAGACGACCGCTGAAGGGCTACCCGGAGGGCCCTCGGCGCGCCGTACCATCGTCCTTATGGCTACGGAAGACGCGGTGCGCGAGGCACTGGCGACGGTGAACGACCCCGAGATCAACCGCCCCATCACCGAACTGGGGATGGTCAAATCGGTGGAGATCGGGGAGGACGGCACGGTCGCGGTCACCGTGTACCTGACGGTCTCCGGCTGCCCCATGCGCGACACCATCACCCAGCGGGTCACCGAGGCGGTCTCCCGCGTCGAGGGCGTCACCGGTGTGGACGTCACGCTCGACGTGATGAGCGACGAGCAGCGCAAGGAGCTGGCGGCGGCCCTGCGCGGCGGCCAGGCCGAGCGCGAGGTCCCGTTCGCCAAGCCGGGCAACCTCACCCGGGTCTACGCGGTCGCCTCCGGCAAGGGCGGCGTCGGCAAGTCCTCGGTCACGGTGAACCTCGCGGCGGCGATGGCGGCCGACGGCCTCAAGGTGGGCGTCGTGGACGCCGACATCTACGGCCACTCGGTGCCGCGCATGCTGGGCGCGGAGGGGCGGCCCACCCAGGTCGAGAACATGATCATGCCGCCGTCGGCGAACGGCGTGAAGGTCATCTCGATCGGCATGTTCACGCCGGGCAACGCGCCGGTGGTCTGGCGCGGCCCGATGCTGCACCGCGCCCTTCAGCAGTTCCTGGCCGATGTGTACTGGGGTGACCTGGACGTCCTGCTCCTGGACCTGCCGCCGGGCACCGGCGACATCGCGATCTCCGTGGCCCAGCTGGTCCCGAACGCCGAGATCCTGGTCGTCACGACCCCGCAGCAGGCGGCCGCCGAGGTGGCCGAGCGCGCGGGCTCCATCGCGGTGCAGACCCACCAGAAGATCGTCGGCGTGGTCGAGAACATGTCCGGCCTGCCCTGCCCGCACTGCGGCGAGATGGTCGACGTCTTCGGCACCGGTGGCGGTCAGATGGTCGCCGACGGCCTCACCCGTACGACGGGCACGAGCGTCCCGGTCCTCGGTTCCATCCCCATCGACGTCCGGCTGCGCGAGGGCGGCGACGAGGGCAGGCCGGTCGTCCTGACCGACCCCGACTCCCCGGCCGGCAGCGCCCTGCGCTCCATCGCGGGCAAGCTGGGCGGCCGCCAGCGCGGCCTGTCGGGCATGTCGCTGGGGCTGACCCCGAGGAACAAGTTCTGAGCCGTACGGCACAGGAAGGGGGCGCCGACAGCACCCGGCGCCCCTGGGGTCACACGTACGCGGAGATGTCCTTCACCACGGCGAACCCGAGCCCGTAGGCGCTCATCCCCCGCCCGTACGCGCCGAGATGCACCCCCGCCTCCGTGGACCCGGCCAGCACCCAGCCGAACTCCGACTCCCGGTAGCGGAAGGACGAGGCCACCCCGTCCACCGGGAGCGAGAGCCTGGACCACTCCGGCCCGTCGAGATCGTCGGCCAGTTCCCAGGCCGCCTCGGTCTGCTGCTCCAGCCAGTCGTCGCGCAGCGCGTGATCCATCTGCCCGGGCCAGGTGAAGGACAGCAGCCCCACGCCCGCGAGCCATGCCGCCGACGACACGGACGTCGCCTCCAGCAGCCCCGAACCGTCGGCCACCCGCCGGGACGGATGCGCCGCGACGGTCACCACGGCCGCGAACTTCTCCCGGGGCTCCGCGGAGACACCCTCGTGCAGCACGGACGGCGTGTCACCGTGCCCGATCGCTCCGTGCTCCACGGCGCCGTCGGACGCCATGCCGACCTGCATCAGCCAACGCGGCCCCGTGAACGCCTCGTCGAGCCCGTACCAGGGGAAGGGCGCCCGCAGGTAACCGTCGACCGTGCCGCGGTCGGCGGCGAGGCCCTGTCCGCCCTCCGTGGCCGGCGCCGTCGCGCCCACCCGACTCGTCGTCTCCATCTGCCCGGACGCCTCCTCGCGCTCGTCGGACCGAAGCGACGGCCCGCCCCCCTTCGGGCGTACTCGTCCGGTCCGCACAACAACTCGGCAGCATATCCACACCGCTGAGAGCCGCCGGGCAGGCACCTGTCACCGGGGTCCCCCGAACGACCTGTTCAGGCCGTTCGGGACGGGCGCGCGCCATGACGTGCGTCACGTGCGCGTGTCGGTATGTCAGGCGGGGCGGGGGCGGCTCAGGTGGCGTCGAAGTCGAACGGCGGCCGGTCGTCCTTCTCGGACTCCTCGGGCTTCTTCGTCATGTCGATCTTCCCGCCGGTGGACGGCGTGGCCGCGGCGGAGTCGGAGGAGGACGACGAGGAGGCCGAGGACGAGGACCCGGTGTCACGGCCGTTCACCGCGTCGGTGAGTTCGGCCATCTCCTTCTTCAGGTCGAAGCCGTTGCGGATCTCCTGGAGCCCCAGCTCGTCATTGCCGAGCTGCTTGCGCAGGAGCGTCTTGGGGTTCAGGTCCTCGAAGTCGAAGTCCTTGAACTCGGGGCCCAGCTCGCTGCGGATGTCCTGCTTCGCGCTCTCCGAGAACTCGCGGATCTTCCGGATCGTCCGGGTGACGTCCTGGATGACCTTGGGGAGCTTGTCCGGACCGAACACGAGCACCGCGATGACGATGATCGTCAGTAGCTCCATTGGCCCTATGTCATTGAACACCTGACGCTCCTTGCGATGTCCTCGGTCGCTCAACGGTACCCGGCGTTCTGGTCCGACCGGTACCGTCCCGAGGTGAGACTTGTGTCAGTTCTGGTCCGCGGTGCCCAGGACGACTGAGACCTCCCGCTCGGTCCCGCCGCGTTCGACCGTCAGCCGCAGCCGGTCGCCGGGCTGGTGGGCGCGGATCCTGATGATCAGCTCCGCCCCGGTGTGCACCGGCTCGCCGTCCACCTCGGTGATCAGATCACCCGCTTTGAGCCCGGCCCGCTCGGCCGGTCCGCCCTTGAGGACGGCGGGGCCGCCGTCCGGGGCCCGGCTGTCGACGCGGGCGCCGTCGCCGGAGTACCCCATGTCGAGGTCGACGCCGATGACCGGGTGGGTGGCACGGCCGTCATTGATCAGTTCCTCGGCGACGCGCTTGGCCTGGTTGACCGGTATGGCGAAGCCGAGTCCGATGGAGCCGGCCTGGCCGCTCTCGGTCTCCGAGCCGCTGTCGGCGGAGCGGATGGCGGAGTTGATGCCGATGACATGGGCCCGGGAGTCCAGCAGCGGCCCGCCCGAGTTGCCCGGGTTGATCGGCGCGTCGGTCTGGAGGGCGTCCACGTACGACACATCGCTGCCGTCGCTCTTCTCGCCGCCCGCGGTGATGGGCCGCTCCTTGGCGCTGATGATGCCGGCGGTGACGGTGTTGGCCAGGTCGAAGGGGGCGCCGATGGCGACGACGGGGTCGCCGACCCGGACGTCGTCGGAGTCGCCGAGGGTCAGCGGGGTGAGTCCGTGCACGCCGCTGACCTGGACCACGGCGAGGTCGTAGCCGCTGTCCCGGCCGACGACGGTGGCCTTGACGGAGGTCCCGTCGCTGAACGTCGCGGATATCTTGCCGCCGGACGCGGCGGGCGCGACGACATGGTTGTTGGTGAGGATGTGGCCGCGGTCGTCCAGGACGAAGCCGGTGCCGGTGCCCTCCTCGTCGGTGCCGGCGACATGCAGGGTGACGACGCTGGGCAGGGCGCGGGCGGCGATCCCGGCCACGCTGTCCGGCGCGCGCCCGGCGGGCCCGCCCTTGGCCCCCGGCAGGGTCACCTCGCCCCCGATCCCTTCGCGTTCGACATAGCCGCCGACGAGCCCGCCGAGCCCGGCCGCGACCAGGGCGAGGGCGAGCGTCCAGCCGAGCGCGGCACGCCGCCGCCGGGGGCGTCCCCCGTGCACCGCCACGGCCCCGGGCTGCTGGAGCGGCCCCGCGGCCCAGGGGTCGTAGCGCCCCCAGGGGTCGGCCGGGAGCTGCCGGGCGGGCAGGGACGCGGACGCGGGCGCCGGGGGTGCGGTGGGCATGGTGGGCGGCGCGGGTGTGATGGATGTGGTGGGCGGCGCGGGTGCGATGGGTGCAGCGGGTGCGGTGAGCGGCGCGGGTGCGATGGGTGCCGGTGCGGGCTCCGGGGGTACGGCGGCGCCCACCGCCGGCGGGGTCATGACCGTGCCCTGCGCCGGGGTGGCCACCGGGTGCTGGACCGGTGGGGCGGGGGCCCAGGGGCCCGGTTCGCCGTAGGGCGGGGTGCTGTAGGGATCCGGTTCGTGCAGCGGGCTGGGCCGCTCCGGCTTGGCCAGTTCGAAGTCGCCGTCCGGTATCGGTCCGGCCCCCGCCGCTCCCGCCGGCTCCGCCCCCTGCGGAACGCCGTTCCCCTCGTCCATGCTCTCCCCAAGCTGACCCGTGGCCCCGCGCTTCGGCGGCGGCCCCGGAACCTCGACTACCTGCCCGGATTCAACCAGGTCGCGGGCCCCGGCGCAGGGCCCGTCGCGGCACCGGGGTCAGGGCGTCCTGCGGGGCGTCGCCGGAGCCACCAGGGGCGACGCCTGCGGGGTGGCGGACGCCGCGGGGCGGATGGGGTTGTGCGGGGCCGGATCGGGGCCGCTGTCGGACAGCATGCCCGGCACCATGGGCGCCGTGGACCACTTGCCCAGCTGAAGATCCAGGGCCTTGTCCAGCGGGCGTATCAGCGGGGTCACGGCGTTCACGCCCGTCATCAGCGGTCCGGTGGGCCGGCCGCCGGTGTCCTGGGGCTGCCCGGCCGCGATGTCCGACGCGCCCGGCACCAGGGGCGCGGTCACGGCGGCCGTCGGCGGTGCCGTACGCCCCAGCGGTGCCCCGCCGCCCAGGGCCGTGAGCGGGCCCTGCCGACGGCGCTGGGCGTCGGCGGAGGTGGTGGCGCCGGTGCCGCCGGTGCCCGTGGTGCGGGCCGGGATCACATTGCTGCCGGAGCCCCGGGCGTCCGCGGCCGGGTAGCCGGGGATGGCGGTGGTCACGCCGCCGAGGGCGACCGCGGCCAACGACACCGCGCCGGCGGCGGCGAAGGCGAAGCGCAGCCCGCGGGAGGCGGAGCGGCCGTCCTCCGGGCGGCCGACGGGATGGACGCGGAAGCCGCGCTCGCCGAACGGGCCGCCCGGGCCGCCGAAGCCGGTCTCCTCGTGGAAACCGGTCCGCTCGGGGCCGGAACCCCCCGGGCGGGCCGGGACATAGCCGAAGGAGAAGCCGCGGCGCAGGCCGAAGGTGCCCGGGTCGCCGGGGGCCCGGGTCTCGGGGTCATGGCCGAACAGTCCGCCGGGCGGGGTGTCGGCGTCGCCGTCACCGCCCCCGGGGAGGCCCTGGAGGCGGGCCAGCAGGCTCGCGGAGGGCGGGGGTGGGGCCGCAGTCGCGAACACGCTCTTCAGCGCGCGCTGGGCGTCCGCCTCCGCCTTGCAGCGGGCGCAGGTGGCCAGGTGGGCGAGGACGCGTTCCCGCGTGTCATGACCGAGCTCTCCGTCCACCAGGGCGGAGAGCCGGTCTCCCAGATGCTGCTCGGCGAGGTACGCCTCGACCGGTTTCTGCCGTGATCCGCTCACGCCGTCGCGCCCCCTCCTCCCAGTGCGGGGACCCGGGTCATGAAGGAGCGTCGCTCGGCCGCGCGGGCCTCCGGGGAGCGGTGCGCGAGCGCCTTGCGCAGCTGGGAGCGACCGCGGTGGATACGGGAGCGGACGGTGCCGAGCTTCACGCCGAGAGTCGCGGCGATCTCCTCGTACGACAGCCCCTCGATGTCGCACAGGACGACGGCGGCGCGGAACTCCGGCGCCAGGGTGTCCAGGGCCTGCTGGACGTCGGCGTCGAAGTGCGCGTCGTTGAAGAGCTGCTGCGGGGTGGGTTCACGGCTGGCCAGGCGCTCGGCCGCGTCCTCGCCGAGGGCGTCGAAGCGGATGCGCTGCTTGCGCCGGACCATGTCCAGGAACAGGTTCGTGGTGATGCGGTGCAGCCAGCCCTCGAAGGTGCCCGGCGAGTACGTCGACAGGGAGCGGAAGACGCGGACGAAGACTTCCTGGGTGAGATCCTCGGCGTCGTGCTGGTTGCCGGTGAGGCGGTAGGCCAGGCGGTAGACGCGGGCGCTGTGGGTGCTGACGATCTCGTCCCAGGTGGGCGGAGTCCATGCCTGCCCGTCCGCGTCACTGGTGAAGGTCGCGGTCTGGGTTTCGCGCCCGGCGGTTCCGGGTGCGTGGCTGTCAGCAGCGGTGTCGGTCACGGATTTCGGCCTGCCCGCCGATCCGAGGAAGCGCCGTAGCACTCCACCCCGGTCCTCGGGCGCGGCCGCACCTCCCCTGTCGGCTCTGGTGGTGTCCAGTGGAGCCCCTACCATAGCCACCTCGCCCGTTAGCTCCGGATAAGCGTTTTTACGAGAATTTGATACTTGCTGATGCGGCTCGTGCCGCTCCGTCAGCAGTTGTGCGGTGCCCTGCTCCACCTCTCGCCCCCCGAAGCGTCCCCACCACTGTCTCTTCCCTATAAACGCCCGGTCCCATCTGCGGGTTCCCGACGCCAACGGATACAGTCACGCCGAGGCATCCATGGGGACGACAGGAGAGGGTCATTACCGGCAACAGGCAGACGAGCTCGGCTTTCGCCGACGCCTTTGCCGCCGAGGACGAAGCACTGCTGTGGGCCCGCGACCGCGCCCTCGACGCAGGACTGCGCTCGGTGTCGCCCGGCACGGGTTCCGCGCTGCGCCTGCTCGCCGCCTCCGTGGACGCGAAGGCGGTCGCGGAGATCGGCACGGGCTGCGGGGTGTCCGGAATCCATCTGCTGCACGGCATGCGCCCGGACGGCGTGCTGACCACGGTCGATCCGGAGCCGGAGCACCAGCAGTTCGCCCGGCAGGCGTTCCGTGCCTGCGGCTTCGCCAGCAACCGGGCCCGCTTCATCCCCGGCCGCGCCCTGGAGGTGCTGCCCCGGCTCGCGGACGCGGGCTACGACCTGGTGTTCTGCGACGGGGACCGGCAGGAGTACCCGGACTATCTCGCCGAGTCGCTGCGGCTGCTGCGGGCCGGCGGCCTGGTGGTCTTCGAGGGCGTCTTCGCGAGCGGGCGCACCGTCGACTCGGGACCGCAGCCCTCGGAGGTGCTGCGGCTGCGGGAGCTGCTGCGCACGGTGCGCGAGAGCCAGGAGCTGGTCCCCTCGCTGCTGCCGGTCGGCGACGGGCTGCTGTGCGCCGTCAGGCGGTGACGGCGGTGCGGGGTGCCGCCCCGGCGGGCCCCGGCGGGCGTACGCTGCCCGGGAACGCGGCTGCCCCGGCACCGCGTACGATGCCGGGGCAGCCGCAAGGACTGACTCGCGCGCGCGTCAGACGACGACCTTCTTGAGCGCGTCGCCGAGCGCCTCGGCCTCGTCAGGGGTCAGCTCGACGACGAGTCGACCGCCGCCTTCGAGCGGAACGCGCATGACGATGCCCCGCCCCTCCTTGGTCACCTCGAGCGGACCATCGCCCGTCCGCGGCTTCATGGCCGCCATGCTCGTTCCCCTTCCTGAAACCAGCTCATCGTCTGCCGTTGGCACCCGGCGGGCACCCGCGGGACCGAACCGGACACGCGACACCGGCATCGAACAGATTGCTTCTAAGCCATTATCCCGCATCTCAGGACCCGATGACCAACATCGGTCGGCATCGCTTGGGCAACGCGCGCGAGCAAAACCACTCAATTCGGGGATGTGGCTGCGATACTGCGCCACCGCACGGACGGCCTTCGGCCACCCGGGGCCCGGTTTTCTTTGACGCAGCTCACACCCGCCGGCGGGCCCTTGGCCGGTGATCTCCGACATGCTGTGATCGGACAGGGACGTACCGAGCGGTACGTCACCACCGCGAACCGGAGGGGATGCGCCATGGCCGACACCGTGCTCTACGAGGTGAGCGACGGGCTCGCGACGATCACGCTGAACCGCCCCGAGGCGATGAACGCGCTGAACGTGACGACCAAGGTCGCGCTGCGCGAGGCGGCCGAGGAAGCGGCCCGTGACACGGCCGTACGGGCGATCCTGCTGACCGCCGCCGGGGACCGGGCGTTCTGTGTGGGCCAGGACCTCAAGGAGCACATCGGGCTGCTGGCGCAGGACCGGGAAACCGGGTCCGAGCAGACGATGAGCACGGTCGGCGAGCACTACAACCCGATCGTGCGGGCGCTGGCGGGGGCGGCCAAGCCGGTGGTCGCCGCGGTGAACGGCGTCGCGGCGGGGGCGGGCTTCGGGTTCGCGCTCGCGGCGGACTACCGGATCGTCGCCGACACCGCGTCCTTCAACAGCTCGTTCGTGGGTGTCGCGCTGACCGGGGACTCCGGGATCTCCTGGACCCTGCCGCGGGTGGTCGGGCCGAGCCGCGCGCAGGACCTGCTGCTGTTCCCGCGCAGCATCGGCGCGCAGGACGCGCTGGAGCTGGGGATCGCCAACCGGGTGGTGCCCGCGGCCGAGCTGCGGGCCGAGGCCGAGAAGGTGGCGCGCAAGCTGGCCTCGGGGCCGACGGTCGCCTACGCGGCGATCAAGGAGGCGGTGGCCTTCGGGCTGACGCACTCCCTGGAGGAGACGCTCCACAAGGAGGACGAACTCCAGACGCGGGCCGGGCAGTCCGAGGACCACCTGATCGCGGTGCAGGCGTTCGTGAACAAGGAGAAGCCCAAGTACCTGGGGCGGTGACGCGCCCCTGATCGCTGGTCCTTGGCCGCTGCTCCTCAGCCGTTGTTCCTCAGCCCTTGTTCCTCGCCACGCACGTCTCCAGGTGGTCGTTCACCAGACCGCACGCCTGCATCAGGGCGTACGCCGTGGTCGGGCCGACGAACTTCAGGCCCCGCTTCTTCAACCCCTTGGACAGGGCGGTGGATTGCGGGGTCACCGCCGGTACGTCCGCCAGAGTCCTGGGGGCCGGGCGGCCGGCCGGGTCGGGGGCGTGGGACCAGATCAGCTCGTCCAGGTCGCCGGCCGCCCAGTCGGCGAGGACACGGGCGTTGGCGAGGGTGGCGTCGATCTTGGCGCGGTTGCGGATGATGCCCGGGTCGGCCAGCAGGCGCTCGCGGTCCTCGTCGGTGAAGGCGGCCACCTTCTCGATGCGGAAGCCCGCGAAGGCGGTACGGAAGCCCGGCCGGCGGCGCAGGATGGTGATCCAGGACAGGCCGGACTGGAACGCCTCCAGGCAGAGCCGCTCGAAGAGGGCGTCGTCGCCGTGGACCGGGCGGCCCCACTCCTCGTCGTGGTACGCCACGTAGTCGTCGGTGGACAGGGCCCAGGGGCAGCGCGGCGCGCCGTCCGGGCCCACGATGGCGGCGGTCACTGCTGGTCCTCCGGGTGCCGGGACTTGTCGAGGGTGGGGCGGGTGGCGGCGGCGCGGGCGCCGGCCAGCGCGGACTCCAGGCCCGCGATCCGGGCGTCGCGCTCGGCGAGTTCGGCGCCGAGGCGGCCGAGGGCGTCGTCGACGTCGGACATGCGGTAGCCGCGCACGGCGAGCGGGAAACGCAGGCTCTCCACGTCCTCGCGGCCCACCGGCCGGTCGGCGGGCAGTGGGTCCTGGAGCCGCTCGGGCGCGGCCTCGGGCAGCGGGCCGCTCTCATTGCCGCCGCCCACCACGGCGAGGGTCACCGCGGCGACCACGACGGCCAGTGCGATGACCAGGAACAGGAACATCACCATCGTCTGGAGGCCCCCAGCTCGGGTGCCGGCACGGTGCCGGACGCGGAATCTGTCAGCTCCGATCGTGCCATGCGCATCCGACAGTTAGGGTCACTGGCGGTCGCAGTGCCGGACGTACGAGGAAGAGGTCACAGCGGATGCTCAGGCTGGGCAGGCGGGAATTCGGACCGCACGAACGAGTGATCATGGCGATCGTGAACCGGACTCCCGACTCCTTCTACGACCGCGGGGCGACGTTCCGCGACGAGCCGGCCCTGGCGCGGGTCGAGCAGGCGGTGGCCGAGGGCGCCGCGATCATCGACATCGGCGGGGTGAAGGCGGGCCCCGGCGAGGAGGTCTCCGCCGAGGAGGAGGCGCGGCGCACGGTCGGCTTCGTGGCCGAGGTGCGGCGCCGGTTCCCGGACGTGGTGATCAGCGTGGACACCTGGCGGGCCGAGGTCGGCGAGGCGGTGTGCGCGGCGGGCGCCGATCTGCTGAACGACGCGTGGGGCGGCGCGGACCCGGGCCTCGCGGAGGTCGCGGCGCGCCACCGGGTGGGGCTGGTGTGCACCCACGCGGGCGGCGCCGAGCCGCGCACCCGTCCGCACCGGGTGACGTACGACGACGTCATGGCGGACGTCCTGGAGGTGACCGTGGGCCTCGCGGAGCGCGCGGTGGCGCTCGGGGTGCCCCGGGAGTCGGTGCTGATCGATCCCGGGCACGACTTCGGCAAGAACACCCGGCACAGCCTGGAGGCGACGCGGCGGCTGGACGAGATGGTCGCGGCGGGCTGGCCGGTGCTGGTGTCGCTGTCCAACAAGGACTTCGTCGGGGAGACGCTGGACCGGCCGGTCAAGGAGCGGCTGATCGGCACGCTGGCGACGACGGCGGTGTCCTCCTGGCTCGGGGCGATGGTCTACCGGGTCCATGAGGTCGCCGAGACCCGCCAGGTCCTCGACATGGTCTCCGCCATCGCGGGCCACCGCCCCCCTGCGGTGGCCCGGCGCGGCCTGGCCTGATCCGAACGGGAGGCCCTAGCGGGCGGCCTCCTTGGAGACCAGGGCCACCGCCTCGTCCACCTCGTCCGTGACGTGGAAGAGCAGGAGATCCTTCTCCATGGCCTTGCCGGTGGCCACCAGGGTGTTCTTGAGCCAGTCGACCAGGCCGCCCCAGTACTCGCTGCCGAAGAGGACGATCGGGAAGCGGGTGACCTTCTGGGTCTGCACCAGGGTCAGTGCCTCGAAGAGCTCGTCCAGGGTGCCGAGGCCGCCGGGCAGCACCACGAACCCCTGGGCATACTTCACAAACATCATTTTCCGGACAAAGAAGTACCGGAAGTTCAGCCCGATGTCGACGTAGGGGTTCAGCCCCTGCTCGAAGGGCAGCTCGATGCCGAGCCCGACCGAGACGCCGCCCGCCTCGCACGCGCCCTTGTTGGCGGCCTCCATCGCGCCGGGACCGCCGCCGGTGATCACCGCCCAGCCGGCCCCCGCGAGACTGCGCCCGAGCCGCACCCCGGCGTCGTACTCCGGCGAGTCCACAGGGGTGCGGGCCGAGCCGAACACGCTGATCGCGGGCGGGAGTTCGGCCAGTGTGCCGAAGCCCTCGATGAACTCCGACTGGATGCGCAGCACCCGCCAGGGATCGGTGTGCACCCAGTCGGAGGGGCCGCCCGCGTCCAGCAGCCGCTGATCGGTGGTGCTCGGCGTCACCTGCCCCCGCCGCCGCAGGACCGGACCGAGCCGCTGCTCGTCCGGCGGCTGCTTCTTGCCCTCGGGGTTCCCGGTAGGCATATGCGCTCCCTCCGCTTGCCGGTGGTTCGCCATCAGCCTAGATCTACGCGGGTTAAGCAGGGGGGACATATTCATGTCCGCCAGGCGGGCGCCACCCGCGAGCGGGTCACGCGGTGAGCCAGTTCACCAGCCGTTCCTCGGCCTTGAGGATCTTGGCGGTCTCCACCCGTTCGTCCCGCTTGTGCGCCAGGTGCGGGTTGCCGGGGCCGTAGTTGACCGCGGGGATGCCGAGCGCGGCGAAGCGGGAGACGTCCGTCCAGCCGTACTTGGGGCGCGGGATGCCGCCGACCGCCTCGATGAAAGCGGCCGCGGCCGGGTGGGAGAGGCCGGGCAGCGCGCCGCCGCTGTGGTCGTCGACCACGAACTCGGCCACCCCGCAGTCCGCGAACACCTCGCGGACGTGCGCGATCGCCTCCTCCTCGGTGCGGTCGGGGGCGTAGCGGAAGTTGACGGTGACCACGCACTCGTCGGGGATGACATTGCCCGCGACCCCACCGCCGATGCGCACGGCGTTCAGGCCCTCGCGGTACTCCAGGCCGTCGATCACCGGGTAGCGGGGCTCGTAGGCGGCCAGGCGGGCCAGGATCGGCGCGGCCGCGTGGATGGCGTTGGCGCCCATCCAGGAGCGCGCGGAGTGCGCCCGCTCGCCCTCCGTGCGCAGCAGCATCCGCAGGGTGCCCTGGCAGCCGCCCTCGACCTCGCCGTCGGAGGGCTCCAGGAGCACCGCGAAATCGCCCGCCAGCCACTCCGGACGGGCCTCGGCGACATGGCGCAGGCCGTTGAGGTGGGCCGCGACCTCCTCGTTGTCGTAGAACACGAAGGTCAGATCGCGGTTGGGGGCCAAGACGGTGGCCGCGATGCGCAGCTGGACCGCCACGCCCGACTTCATGTCGCAGGTGCCGCAGCCCCACAGCACGCCGTCCTCGTCCAGGCGCGAGGGCACGTTGTCCGCGATCGGCACGGTGTCGATGTGCCCGGCCAGGACGACCCGCTCGGCGCGGCCCAGGTTCGTACGGGCGATCACGTTGTTGCCGTAGC
This sequence comes from Streptomyces murinus, assembly GCF_002154555.1. Classification (GTDB taxonomy): domain Bacteria; phylum Actinomycetota; class Actinomycetes; order Streptomycetales; family Streptomycetaceae; genus Streptomyces; species Streptomyces murinus. The sequence continues at coordinate 11,566 of NZ_MUNF01000004.1, read as the reverse complement.
GGTCCACCGTCAGATGCGGCAGGGCGCGCAGCGCGGTCTCGATGGCGTCCGCGAGCGGCTTCTCGGTGCCGCTCTCGGAGGCGAGGTCCACGAGCCGCGCGGTCAGCGTGGCGGCGTCCAGCGTGAGGTCAAGCGAGGTGTCGGCCATGGCTTTGACCCTAGCGCGCCACCCCGGGACACCCCGTTCGCGCGCGCGGTGACGGACCGCTGCCGAGCGGTGGCGGTCGCTCCGCTACCTTGTACGCGTGTCACAGCCGTCCCCCACCCGTCCCAAGCGCCGCGGCCGCCTTCTCCGGTTCTCCGCGGCCCTGTTGGTCCTGTGCGGTGTCGCCGCCTACCTCGTGGTGCAGTACGTCACCGGAGGCGGCGGTTCACACGGCTGCAAGGTGGTCTCGGCCACCGGCGCCGGGACGTCGTACGAGTTCACGCCCGAGCAGGCGGCGAACGCGGCGACGATCGCCGCGGTCGGCACCGGCCGGAACATGCCCGAGCGGGCCGTGACGATCGCGCTCGCCACCGCGCTCCAGGAGTCGGGGCTGCGCAACATCGAGCACGGCGACCGGGATTCGCTCGGCCTGTTCCAGCAGCGGCCCTCGCAGGGCTGGGGCAGCGCGCAGCAGATCATGGACCCCACGTACGCGGCCGGGATCTTCTACGCCCATCTGGCGAAGGTGCCCGACTACGCGGATCTGCCGCTCACCGTGGCCGCGCAGAAGGTGCAGCGCAGCGGCTACCCGGAGGCGTACGCCAAGCACGAGCCGGACGCCGAGCTGCTGTCGGCCGCGCTGACCGGGCAGTCGGCGGCCACGCTGACCTGTGACGGGCGCTTCGACCCGGCGGCCGAGGCGATCGGCCCGGACGCGGTACGGGCCGCGCTGGTACGGGACTTCGGGCGGGACGCGCTCCAGGAGACCGGTGCGGAGGTGGGCGGGACCCCGGTGCCCTCGCCGTCCCCCTCGCCGAGCGTGACGGCGACGGCGAGCGGGCGGACGGTGACCGTGCCGGTGCCGCTCGGCACGCGGACGGACGCGAGCGGGCGCGACGAGCGGGAGCGGGGGTGGCAGCTCGCGCACTGGGCGGTCGCCAACTCCTCGGCGCTGCACATCCAGCGGGTGACGTACGCCGGGCGAGTGTGGACCGCCGGGAGCGACGGCGGGGCGTGGCAGCAGATGCGTTCGCAGGGCGCCGCGGGGGCGGAGAAGTCCGTGGGCGTTGTCCGGATCGTGACCGGACAGTAGTACGGGTCATCGCGCCGACGGGTGGCGTCGGCGTTTCACACGCGGCCAAACGGGCGAGTCGAGAAACTCGGCCGGGAGCCCTTGCGGCTCAAGGGGCGGAAGGATTCTGCTGGGCGTTCTCGCGGACGCCCTTTGCCCGTTTTTATCCCCACCTGATAATGCGATGCGTTATCGGTTCTTTACCTGGGGCGTCCGCAACCTTCGGGGGCTTCGAGCGGTAGTCATGGCGTCCGAGCCCGGTGCCGGGTCCGGACGACAGAGATCGTTCTTCTCCCGTCGAATGGAGCATCATGTCCCTCCCCCTGACCCGCCGGATCGCCCGTGCCGCGCTGCTTGTCGCAGCGGGAGCGGCCGCCGGGGTCGGTGCGGCCGGCTCCGCCGGTGCGGCCACGAACCTGCCGGCCACCGCGAACCTGGGCGGTCTGACCGCGCTGGACGCGGCGCACGTCGGCGACACCGCCGACGGTGCCGCGGAGCACGTCACCTCGCTGGCGGGCGACGCGGGCGGCAACGCCGTGAAGACGGCCGTGCCGGCCGCGGGCAAGACGGCCGGCGGTGCCGTGAAGAAGACCGCTCCGGCGGCCCAGCAGGCCGCGGGCGGCGTCGCCGGCGCCGCGGGCAACGCCCTGGGCGACGCGGCCGCCGGCGCCACGAAGGGCGGCCTGCCGACCGCCAACCTGCCGATGCAGGGCCTGCCTCTCACCTGAGCCACGGCTGACCGGTGAACGGGGTCCAGGGGAATGCTCCCCTGGACCCCGTTCGGCGTTCCGCGTCGGCCGGGGCCAGGGTCTCGGATCGGCGCCCGGTGCTGTCGGCCGTGCCCACCCGTTCCGCCCTGCGGAACGTCTGCCCACGGCAATGGCGTACGGCGGTAGCGGTCCCCTATCGCAGTCGCGCGACCGCCGCCGCGATCCGTTCGTCCGTCGCCGTCAGGGCCACGCGCACGAAGGTGTCGCCCGCCGGGCCGTAGAAGTCGCCGGGGGCGACCAGGACGCCCAGGTCGGCCAGGTGGGCGACGGTGGTCCAGCAGGGCTCGTCGCGGGTGGCCCACAGGTAGAGGCTGGCCTCGCTGTGCTCGATGCGGAAGCCGTGGGACAGCAGGGCCGAGCGCAGCGCCTCGCGACGGGCGGCGTAGCGGGCCCGCTGCTCGTGGACATGGGCGTCGTCGCCCAGCGCGGCCACCACGGCGGCCTGGGTCGGCGCGGAGGTCATCATGCCGCCGTGCTTGCGGATCTCCAGAAGCGGGCCCAGGACGGCCGGGTCGCCCGCGATGAAGGCGGCGCGGTAGCCGGCCAGGTTGGAGCGCTTGGAGAGCGAGTGGACGGCCACGATGCCGTCGTAGGAGCCGCCGTTGACGTCCGGGTGCAGCACCGAGACCGGGTCGGCCTCCCAGCCCAGCTCCAGGTAGCACTCGTCGGAGACGACCAGGACGCCGTGGGCGCGGGCCCAGGCGACGATCTCCGTCAGCTCTTCCTTGCCCAGCACCTGGCCCGTCGGGTTGGACGGGGAGTTCAGCCAGAGCAGCTTCAGACCGGCCGGGTCGAGGTCGCGCGGGTCGTCGTACGTCTCGTACTCCGCGCGGGCGAGGCGCGCGCCGACCTCGTACGTCGGGTACGCGAGGCGCGGGTAGGCCACCCGGTCGCCGGGGCCGAGGCCCAGTTGGGTCGGCAGCCAGGCCACCAGCTCCTTGGAGCCGACGACCGGCAGCACATGCCGGTGGGTGACCTCGCGGGCGCCCAGCCGGCGCTCCAGCCAGCCGCAGATCGCGTCCCGCAGCGCGGGCGTGCCCCAGACGGTCGGATAGCCCGGTGAGTCGGCCGCGTCGATCAGGGCCTTCTGGACCAGCTCGGGGACCGGGTCGACCGGGGTGCCGACGGAGAGGTCGACGATGCCGTCCGGATGGGCCGCGGCCGTCTTCTTGTACGGCTCCAGCTTGTCCCAGGGAAAAGTGGGAAGCCGGTCGGAGACTGCGGACACGATCAGTGGCTCACTTTCGTCTGGTGCGGCAAACGCCTCGGTCCCGTGCGGCGGTGATCAGGGCGATCGGGGCCGTACGGGACCGAGGCGGCGCGTTCGCGGGCCGCTTGGGCGCTAAACGGTCACTCGCCCTGCGGCGGCAGCGCGGCGACGAAGGGGTGGTCGCGCTCGATCAGCCCCAGCTTGCTGGCGCCGCCGGGCGAGCCCAGCTCGTCGAAGAACTCGACGTTCGCCTTGTAGTAGTCCTTCCACTCCTCGGGAGTGTCGTCCTCGTAGAAGATCGCCTCGACCGGGCAGACCGGCTCACAGGCACCACAGTCGACGCATTCGTCCGGGTGGATGTACAAGGACCGCTGGCCCTCGTAGATGCAGTCGACCGGGCACTCCTCGATGCACGCCTTGTCCTTGACGTCGACACAAGGCTGCGCGATGACGTAGGTCACGCTGTCGTTCCTCCTCGATAGGGCGCTGGCGGGCCTCCTCAGGCTCCGCCGCCTGGCGCGCGGGAGCGCGGCGTCGTCGATGCCCGCCCCTAGTATCTCCGTTCCGGAGCATGATCCGAACAGGAGGGGTGAACTGACCGGTGGAAATCTCGGCACAAGGGCGCCTGGAAGTCCGAATCACCCCCGCCGACGTGGGAAAACGCGTCTCCGTACGGCGGTTGAGCGAACCCGGTGCGGCGCGGGAGAAGTTCACCGACACGGTGGGCGTTCTCACATCTTGGGATCATGGCGTGCTCATGATCACACAGCGCGGCGGGACGAGTGTCCGGTTTCCGGAAAGCTCGCTCGTGGCGGGAAAGATCGTACCGGCCGCCCCGGCGCGCCGCAGGGGTCCGGCGGCGGGCTACGAGGAGCTGGCGCGGGTCACCTCGCGCGGCTGGCGCCCGGTGGAGAGCGAGCGGCTCGGAGAGTGGGAGCTGAGGGCCGCCGGAGGGTACACACGGCGCGCCAACAGCGTGCTGCCGCTGGGTGATCCCGGCCGTCCGCTCGACGCGGCGCTCGCGGCCGTACGACGCTGGTACGGCGAGCGCGGGCTGCCCGCCTACGTGCAGACCGCGACGGGCGCCGAGGGCACGCAGGAGCTGCTCGGCGCGGAGCTGGAGCGGCGCGGCTGGGTGCGGGAGGTGAGCGCCGAGGTGTGGATCGGTGCGCTGGCCCCGCTCGGTGACCGGCCCGAGGGCGCGGACGTGGTCCTCGCCCGGGAGGCGGACGAGGCGTGGCTCGCGCGGTACCAGCGCAAGGGGGTGAGCGAGGTGGCCCTGCGGGTGCTCTCGGCAGGTCCCTCGGTGTGGTTCGCCACCGTGCCGGGCGGGCCGGGCGGGGCCCCGGCGGCGATCGGCCGGTGTGTCGTGGACGGGCGCTGGGCCGGTTTCGCCGCCGTCGAGGTGGACCCCGACAGACGGCGGCAGGGCCTGGCCACCGAGGTGATGGCCGCGCTCGCCCGCCGGGCACTGGCCGAGGGCGCCTCGGCCGGCTGGCTCCAGGTGGAGAGCGACAACGCGCCCGCGCGGGCCCTGTACACGGGCCTGGGCTTCTCCCGGCACCACGCCTACCACCACTTCCGGGAGCCGCAGGATCAGCCCGCACACGGCCCGTCGTAGACATTCCCCCGGCTCCCGGAAGGGCGAGAACCCGCCATGTCCCACCCGTATCTGCCGCCCCCGTACCCGCCGCCGCCCGAGCGGTCCGCCGAGGTGCGGGCCCGGTTCGCCGAGGAGGCCAAGTCGCCGCGGCCGGACCTGGCGGCGCTGTGCCTGCTGATCGGCGCGGAGGCGGACGGCTCGCTGGACGAGGCCGGGATCGACACCGCGCAGGCGGAGCTGGACCGGCTCGCGGGCGAGCTGCCGTACCGGCCCGGCGGTCCGCGCGCCTGGGCCGAGGCGGTACGGCGGCTGCTCGGCGGACGCTACGAGTTCCACGGCACCCCCGGCGACTACCAGCGCCTGGAGTCCTCGCTGCTGCACGAGGTGCTGCGGCGCCGCCGCGGGCTGCCGATCCTGCTGTCGGTGGTGTGGCTGGAGGTGGCCCGGCGGGCCGGGGCCCCGGTGTACGGGGTCGCGCTGCCGGGGCACTTCGTGGTCGGGTTCGGGGCGCCCGGGGAGCAGGTGCTGGCCGACCCGTTCGAGGGCGGCCGGGTGCTCAGCGGGCCGGACGCCGAGCTGCTGGTGGTGGGCGCGACCGGGGCCCCGCTGGACCCCGGGATGCTGGAGCCCGCGCCGCCGCTGGAGGTCGTCCAGCGCATCCTGAACAACATCCGCGCGTGGGCCGCGGCCCGCCCCGAGCGCTCGGACGTGGCGCTGCGCGCGGTGGAGCTGTCGCTGCTGATCCCGGCCCACCCGGCGCGGCTGCGCTACGAGCGCGGGCAACTGCTGGTGCAGCGCGGTCAGTTCACGGCCGGTGCGGACGAACTGGACGCGTACGCCGAGCTGATCGAGGTCGTCGACGAACCGGCCGCCGAACGGGTACGGCACCAGGCCCGCACCGCCCGGTCCAAGCTCAACTGAACTGCCGTACCGGCGGCTTCCGGCCCCTCGTACCGGCTGCTTCTACAGCCAGCCCTTCTCCCGCGCGGTGCGCACCGCCTCCGCCCGGTTGCGGACGGCGAGCTTCTGGATGGCGGTGGAGAGGTAGTTGCGGACCGTGCCCTGGGACAGGTGCAGGGCCTTGGCCAGTTCGGCGTTGGTGGAGCCGTCGGCCGCGGCGCGCAGCACCTCCCGCTCGCGTTCGGTGAGCGGGTTCGCGCCCTCGGCGAGCGCGGCGGCGGCCAGCGTGGGGTCGATGACCCGCTCCCCGGCGAGCACCTTGCGTACGGCGGCGGCGAGTTGGGCGGCGGGCGCGTCCTTGACGAGGAAGGCGTCGGCGCCCGCCTCCATGGCGCTGCGCAGATAGCCGGGCCGCCCGAAGGTGGTCAGCACCACCAACTTGACCCGGGGGAAGTCCCGGTGGACCCGGGCCGCGGCCTCGATGCCGGTGCAGCCCGGCATCTCGATGTCCAGCAGCGCCACGTCCACGTCGTGCGCCGCGACCGCGCCGAGCACCTCGTCCCCGCGCGCGACCTGCGCGACGACCTCGATGTCGTCCTCCAGGCCGAGCAGCGCGGCCAGCGCCTCGCGGACCATGGACTGGTCCTCGGCCAGCAGGACCCTGATGGTGCTCGTCATGCCCCGGATCCTACGTCCCCGGTGTGCGCCACGGGCACGCGGGCGACCAGCCGGAAGCCGTGCTTGACCCGGCCCGCCTCCAGCGTTCCGCCGGCCTTCTCCAGGCGTTCGGTCAGCCCGGTCAGACCGTTGCCGAAGCCGCCGTTGCCGGTGCCCGATCCGTCGTCCTCGACGGCGAGTTCGAGCATCAGGCCGTCCAGCGTCTGGCGGTGGGTGAGCCGTACGGCGCACCGGTCGGCGCCGCTGTGCCGCACCACGTTGGTGACCGCCTCGCGCAGCGCCCAGGCGAGCGCCGACTCGGCCTCCTCGGGCACCCCGGCGAGGTCGGGTTCGGGCGGCAGTTCGGCGGTGACACCCGCGGCCGTGAGGGCCACCTGGGTGCCGGCCAGCTCGACGGCGAGCCGGGGGCGCCGGTAGCCGGTGACGGCCTCCCGGACGTCCACCAGGGCCTGGCGGCTGACCTGTTCGATGTCGTTGACCTGCTGGGCCGCCTTGTCGGGGTGCTCGGGCAGCATCCGCCCGGCCAGCTCGCTCTTGAGCGTGATCAGGGAGAGCGAGTGGCCCAGCAGATCGTGCAGGTCGCGGGCGAGGCGCAGCCGCTCCTCGTTGGCGGCGAGCTGGGCGACGGTGGCCCGGGCCTTGCGCAACTCGATCGTGGTGCGCACCAGTTGGCCCACGCCGACCATCGCGAACCCGATGAGCACGACCATCAGCATGTTGTCGTCGACCGAGTAGACGCCCCAGCGCAGTCCGACCAGGTACATCACGACGGCGGAGCCGGGGATCGCCCAGTACGCCAGGCGCAGCGGCAGGGTCGCCCCGCAGGCCACCGAGAGGTAGACGAACAGCCCGCTCCACTGGGTGCCCAGGCCGTAGGTCAGGGCGGGCGCGAGCACCAGCAGGGTGCCGAGCAGCAGGGCCACCGTCCGGGGCGCGAAGGGCGCGCCCATCTGCCGGAAGACCAGGGTGAGATAGGCGCACACGAAGACGGTGAGGCCGATCGTGCCCGCCACGGTGCCGGCCGTGGTGTGCCGGCCGCCGGTCAGGTCCTGGATCGGGGAGCTGAGGAAGACCAGCCAGACGGCGATCCACAGCGCCTTCACCAGCAGCTCGCGCCGCCCCTGTACGCCCTGTCCGATCCGGACCTGTGTCTCCGGCCGGCCCCCGGCCGCCTTCGGGTCTTCCGTCATGGTGCTCACGCCTTCAGCGTGTCCTTCCGGTACAGCCAGGCCGCGCCGCCCGCGAAGAGGACGAAGTACACGGCGAGGACGGCGATGTCCGTGGTGTGCGGGGCCTGGCTCTGCTCGATGGCCCGGCCCAGCGCGGCGTACGCGTGGGTGGGCAGCCACTTGGCGATGTCCTGGAGGAACTGCGGGAACGTGGTCGTGGGCATCCACAGGCCGCCGAGGATCGACAGACCGAAGTACACGATCATGGTGATGGGGCGGACCGCGTCACCGGAGGCGAGGTAGCCGATGGCCACGCCGAGCGCGGCGAAGACCAGGCTGCCGGCCCAGATGATCCCGGTGAGCGCGAGCCACTGCCAGGCGTCCAGCCGTACGTCCTTGACCGCCGCGGCGACCAGGAAGACCACCACGATCGACGGCAGGCTCACCACGGCGGCGCTGGCGGTCTTGGCGAGGACGTAGCCGCGCCCGGGCAGCGGGGTCAGCCGCAGCTGCCGTACCCAGCCGCTCTCGCGCTCCTTGGCGATGCGCTCGCTGTTGCCCATCAGCACGGCGGTCAGGGCGCCGAAGGAGGCCATGGACACCATCATGTACGTGGCCACGGTCAGCCCGGTGCCGTCGATCTTGGCGTTGTCGGCGTTGCCCGCGATGATCAGGAAGAGGACCGCCGGGTAGAGCACCGAGAAGAACAGGAACTTCTTGTTGCGCAGGGCGCGGGTCAGTTCGAGCTTGATCAGAGAGTTCACGACTGCTTGGCCTCCTCGGCCTCCGTGATGGCGACGAACGCCTGCTCCAGGCCGAGGCCGGCGACCTCGAGATTGCGGGGGTAGAGGCCGAGGCCGTACAGGGCGTGCACGGTGGCGTCGGCGTCGGAGGACTGGATGCGCACGGTCTGCCCGGACACGTCGATGCCCGTCAGGAAGGGCAGGGCGCGCAGGGCGGCCGCGTCGACGGTGCCCTCCAGGTCGAAGGCGATCCGGCGGGCGCCCGCGCGGGCCTTGATCTCGGCGGCGGTGCCGTCGGCGAGGAGGCGGCCGCGGTGCAGCACCAGGACCCGGTCGGCGATGGCGTCGGCCTCTTCGAGGTAGTGCGTGGCGAACAGGACCGCCCGGCCCTGGTCGGCCTGCTCGCGCATGGTGGCCCAGAAGGCCTGGCGGGCGGAGACGTCCATGCCGGTGGTCGGCTCGTCCAGGATGATCAGATCGCTGTCGCCCGCGGTGGCGAGCGCGAAGCGGACGCGCTGGGCCTGGCCGCCGGAGAGCTTGTTGACCTTGCGGTCGGCGATCTGCGCGATGCCGGCGCGGGCCATCACATCGGCGGCCTTGTAGGGCCGCGGGTGCAGGGAGCAGGACAGCTTGACCAGCTCGGCCACCGTGACGTCGTCCATCAGGCCGCCGCTCTGCAGCATGGCCCCGACCCGCCCGGCCACGATCGCCTCGCGCGGGCTGGTGCCGAACACGGACACCGTGCCGGCGTCGGGCTGCTTGAGGCCGAGGAGCAGATCCAGGGTGGTGGACTTGCCCGCGCCGTTCGGGCCGAGCAGGGCCACGGTCTCCCCCGGGTGCAGCCGGAGCGAGAGCCCGTCGACGGCCCGTACCGTCCCGTACGTCTTGGTCACCTGGTCGAACCCGACCACCTCGGTGGTGGAGGTGGCCGGTACCGCTGTCGTTGTCATGTCGTCCATGGTGCCGTTACGGGGCGGGTGCCCGGCAGTGTCGGGGGTCCTGGGTGGCGGATGACAGATGTCATAGGGGTAGGGGTGACCGACCCCTAGGGGTCGCGTCCGCCCGGTCGCGTCCGCCGGGGCCGTGCCCGTACGGGTCGTACTCCGCAAGACTCTCAAGGGGCGCCCGGCAGGCCTGCCGGGCGCCCCTTGAGAGTCGTGTCGGCGCCCCTCAGTTGGGGTGCGTGCTGATCACCGCGACCCGGTTGGTCGTGCTGGTCAGCGCCTGGCGCATGGCCAGATAGACGTCCTGGGGGGTGACCGGCGTCTTCTTGCCGTTGCCCCGGGTGATCAGGACACCGTCGAAGGTCTGCCCGTAGAGCTCCTTGAGGGCCGGGTAGTTCGGCTTGTCGGTCAGCTTGCCGTTGACCGCGGCCACGCCGAGGAACTTCCACAGCGACTTCTGCGGGCTGAACATGACCGTCTGCCCCGTGTCGGTGCGCACGGTGACCGGAGCCGACATGGCCGGCTCCGCGAACTCCTTCATCTCGCGGCTGACCTCGGCGTCGGAGACCGCGGGCTGCCGGTTGGCGGTGGGCACGGTGATCACCGCGGAGTCACCCGTCTCCACCTCCGCGCGGTACGCCTGCTCGATCGCCCGGGTCGAGCGGGCCGCGTCGATGGCCGTACCCGCCTTGCCGTGCACGGCGACGGCCTTGCCGGCCTGGAAGGTGATGCCGCCGTCGACCACCGCGCCCGAGCCGGAGCCGCCGCCCGCCTGCTGGAGCGCGGCCTGGAGCTTCTCCTCGTCCACCGGCATGACCGGGTCGACCACGCGGTGCTGCCCGAAGAGCGTGCCGACCACGGAGACCGGGTTGTAGTCGCTCTTGGCGGCCGCGCTCGCGGTGGCCTGGAAGTCGAACTGGAGACCGGCGTTGGCCGGGGTGAGCATGACCGTACGGCCGCCCACGGAGAGCTTCAGCGGCTTGGCGACCCGGGAGCCGAACACGTCGTCCAGCTTCTTGACCGCGTCGTCACGGGTGCCGCCGCCGATGTCGACGCCGAGCACCGTGGTGCCCTTGGGCACATCGGTGTGGTTCATCAGCAGCCCGGCGCCGTAGACACCGCCCGCGATCACGACCAGGCCGACGCAGAGCAGGACCAGCTTGCTGCGGCCCTTCTTCTTCGGCTTGGCCGCCGCCTTGGGCGCGGCCGCGGCCGGCTCGGGCTTCGGCGCCACCGGAGCGGCCGGGCCACCGGGACCACCGGGGCCACCGGCCGGAGCCCCGAGGCCGCCGGGACCGCCGACGCCGAACGGGCCGCCGCTGCCGCCAGGGACCACCGGGATACCGCTGGTGACGGTGTGTCCGGAGACGTTGTCCGGGGCCCGGTAGCCGGGCGTGCCCGGTTCGGGGGCCGGCTTCTGCGGGGTGAGGATCGCGGTGTCGTCGCTGAGCCCGCCCCCGGGGCCGAGCCCGGCGCCCGGCACCCCGGCCGGTCCTTCGAGGTCGGCGATGTCCGTGAGGGCGCTGCGCCCGGCACCCTGATGCCCGTAGGGGCCCTCGGCGCCCGGCCGCAGCGGGCTGTCGCCGGTGACCGGACCGCCGGTCGGCCCTGCGGGCCCCTGCGGGCCGCCCCGGCCGCCCTGGCCGCCGGCGCCGTTCGCGCCGCCCGCGCCCGCGGTGCCGAAGGGGTCCTGGCCGCCCGCCGGGCCGTTCTCCGAGAAGTACGGCAGATCGTCACGGCGCGGCTCGCCGCCGCCCGCGTCGGAGGACCGGGAGCCGCCGCCCAGCGGGCCCGCGGCCAGCGCCTCGGTGACGTCGAAGGAGCCGGTGCCGCCGCCGTGCCCGGGGGCCACGGGGCCGCCGGTGGCGCCGGGCAGGCCCGCGCCGTTCGTCTTGCCCGAGGTGCGCCCTGGCACGCTCATGGAGCCGACCACGCCACCGGGGCGGGCGCCGCTGCCACCGGGCGCGCCCCCGGTGCCCTGGGCACCGGGGCGGGCGCCCGGCGCGCCCGCGGGGGCGCCGGAACCGCCGGGGTTCTTGGCCCCGCCCGCACCCGTGCCGACGCGGTCAAGAAGCTGGACGACGTGTTCGGCTCCCGGGTCGCCAAGCCGCTGAAGCTCTCCGTGGGCGGCCGTACGGTCATGCTCACCCCGGCCAACGCCGGTCTCCAGTTCGACTTCCAGGCCACCGCGAGCGCGGCCGCCAAGAGCGACTACAACCCGGTCTCCGTGGTCGGCACGCTCTTCGGGCAGCACCGCGTGGTCGACCCGGTCATGCCGGTGGACGAGGAGAAGCTCCAGGCCGCGCTCCAGCAGGCGGGCGGCGGCTCCGGC